>JBKDYO010000049.1:0-32546 GCA_046305855.1 Paracoccaceae bacterium | reverse complement strand
ATTCAAGCGAAGATCCCGAAGTTGGGCGCGTCTATGTCCCGGGATAGCGTGATCCGACCCCTTCCAGGATCATTACGGTTGAAGCAACTGCCGGGGTGCTTTCAGGCACCAGAGAAGGTCTGAACCCAGTTACATTCCCGCTGAAAGATGACCGCTTTTGTTGCCCAAGAAAGAAAACTCACATTGCGCTGAACGTCCGCTTTCCGCCCAGAGGAGACTTCTGAAGCGCGATCTGCACATCAGGAATAGCTGCGAACTGGCGCGACTATGGCAGCCGGGAAACGTTTGGTCGTCTGAGGGATCTCCATCAGCGTGATCTCAGGCAGACGGGGACGGCCAAGCGGAGTGTGGTTGTGCAGTCCATGCCGCGACGAGAGCCGGACGTATCATGTCTTTAAGATGCATTGCATTTGTCGAACTGGACCAGGCTCAAAATTGCCGTGCAAAGAGAGCGTTCGACTGGACAACTGCTACGTCAGACCGACGCGAACAACAACTCAACCTAAACAACCCACTGTCAATTAAGCAGATTTCCTGCTTCAGACCACGGCAAGACCACCCTTTGCTCTGCTAGCCAGGTCGGCACATTGCGAACATCAGGCCAGATTTCACACTTTGCAGAAAAAAATCCCTGCGTGGGATGATGGCGGGCTGGGGTAAAGGGGGTCGGCCAGAGTTTGCACCCCCCCCCGTCGCCTCGCCGCCCGCCGGCCTCTTGGCGATATGCACCCTTACCCTTGCGCCGCCACTTGCAAGCGCGCGCTTCACTTGTAATCGTTTCGGGTTCGTACGGTCGATCATGGTCAAGCTTTGCTTCTCAACCACTCGACCCAGGCCAAAGCGATGCTATGAGGGACTTCCTGGAACTTGTCCGGCGCGGACATGACCGGCATTTCGTACTGGCCGGTGTCCAGATCCCGCTGCCCGATCCGGGCCAGAGGTGGATAACCTTTCGCGGCGAACCTCTCGTCCCACCGCTGCGCCTCTATAGATCCGGACGTTACCAGCTTGGTCTGACAATTCGGTATTGGCAGACCACGTAGTGCCACCCTCGGGCGAAGCGGTCCGGTCTGGCTGGATTCCATGTTCGAAGCCCCTTCTCTTATCCATAGGGTCAACGGTCAAAGTGTCGGACGGCGGAATAGTATTGTTATGTTTTGTCCTGTCTTATGCGCGGGACAGTCGCTTAAACTTCGCAAGACTGTCGCGCGACACTGTCGCGACACCTTTTCATTGTAAGCCTTTGTTTTTGAGTGATCGGCCCAAGATTCCTTCTGAGGAGGCCCAGTTCAGAAGACTGCTATACGCCAGCGCATTGCGGCGCTTCTTCCAGTTCACCTCTAGCCATTCATCCATCGCTTCAATGACGACGCGATCGGCCAGGAGGCCTTGTCGACACCAATCTCGGCCAAGGCTGCGCGCAGCCGCTCTATCCGCTTCTGGACTGCGCGTTCCTCGTTCGACATGCGGCGGCTTTCGGCGCGGCTCTGTGCCTCGATCAGCATTTCTAGGACGACTGGATGCGCCCAGCGGACCTCGCCCTGACAGTCGGCCATGTACCAGCCGTGCAGTGGCGGAACAGCGGCTCGGCGTAGATCCTGCCAACGGGCCAGGTCGATCCGAAGCAGCCGGGCCAACAGAGCGTCGTCGGCCGGCAACGTGCCCATCGGGCTTTGGTTCTGGGAAATGCAGTAGAGGGCCAGCGCCACACCCTGCACCTCATAGCTGCCGGTTAGATGCAACGTGCTGTTGAGCCAGCGGTTGTGCCACCAAGCGATGAAGTAATGCGTTGGCATCCGCAGGTCGCGCAGAAGGGGATAGGGCTTCACCCCTGTCCCGGGGATTGACAAAAGGTGGGGCTGGCTCATGCCGACACCACACGAAAGCAGGGCGTTATGTGGTTGGACAACGCCGGCTTTTCGCCAATGTTTTCAATGGCGGTCGATTGCAGGGTTAGACAACCCAACTCCCTTGATTTAATTGGGATGTTTCGGCCCCCTACGGGCTGCCACTTCCGTTACAATCCTCCAACGGCCATGTGACTGGCAATTGCTGCCCGGATCGGCTTCATGGGCGCCAGTCCTGACCCTGGAGCCACCATGCTGCGCAGCCTTGCCGCCCTTCTGCTTCTCTCCGCCTCAGCCTTCGCCGACACCGCCGACGGCGAGGCCCTCAAGGCGATGACCTGGGACCAGATCGAGGCCGAGGCAAAGGGCGGGACGGTCAACTGGTTCATGTGGGGCGGATCCGACACGATCAACGCCTATGTCTCGGACTATGTCGCGGGCCGCCTGAAGCAGGACTATGACATCACCCTCAACCGTGTGCCGATCACCGACGCCGCCGAAATCGTCAACCTGATCCTGTCCGAGAAAGAGGCCGGGATCACCGATGCTGGCTCGGTCGATCTCATCTGGATCAACGGCGAGAATTTCCGCTCGATGAAGCAGGGCGACCTCGCCTTCTGCGGCTACACCGCGCTTCTGCCCAACGACGCACTGGTGAACTGGGACAACCCGGCCATCGCCAACGATTTCGGCGTGCCGGTCGATGGCTGCGAAGTCCCCTGGAACACCGTCCAGTTCGCCTTTGCCCATGACAGCGCCGTGGTCTCCGAACCGCCCCGCGACATGGCGGCACTGATCGACTGGATCAAGGCCAACCCGGGCCGCTTCACCTATCCCGCGCCGCCCGACTTCACCGGCTCGGCCTTCCTGCGCCACGTCTTCATCCACGCGGCAGGCGGCCCCGAAAGCCTCCTCGGCCCCTTCGACCAGGCGATGTTCGACACGGTATCCGCCAAGACCTGGGCCATCCTGAACGAGATCGAGCCCTTCCTCTGGCGCGAGGGGGCCACCTATCCCACGACCGTCACTCAGCTGAACGAGCTTTATGCCAATGGCGAAGTGGCGTTCAGCTTCAACTACGACCCTGCCCAATTCGGGCTTGCCGTCCAGTCCGGGTCCTGGCCCGAAACCACCCGGTCCTACGGGTTGTCCGACGGTACCATCGGCAACACCAACTACACGCTGATCCCGTTCAATTCGCCCAACAAGGCCGCCGCGATGGTCGTGCAGAACCTGCTTCTGTCCGGTGACGCGCAGCTTGAAAAGGCCAAGTCCGAGGTCTGGGGTGCCGCCCCCGCGATCGAGATCAGCCGCACCTCGCCCGAGGTCCAGGCCGGGTTCGCCGCGATCGTGTCCCATCCGTCCGTCGTCCCCGCCGCGGATCTGGCCCGGGCTGCGCTTCCGGAACTGCAGGCCGACTGGCTGACCGCCATCGAAAAGGGCTGGGCGGAAAACGTCGGCAACTGACCGGACCCATCCGCGCCCAAGCGCGACGGGGGGCCGTCAAGCTTGCTCCGCGCCCTGCCCGCAGGCTAGCCTCGACCGATCCCCAAGCGAAAGGCCCAGAGTGACCGACCGTCGCCGCATCGCCCTTCTTCTGGCCCCAGCGCTTCTGGTTCTGGGCGGGCTGTTCCTGACCGGCCTTGGTCTCACGCTTCTGCGGTCGTTCCGCTACTTTCCCGCGCTCGGGCTGACCCAGCCCGATCTCTCGGCCTACGCGGCGATCCTGACCGCTCCGGGGTTTCTGAAATCTCTCGCCGTCTCGCTCTGGATCGCCACCGCCTCGACCCTGATTGCCGCAACCCTCGCCCTCGGCGCAGCCCTCCTGCTGCGCCAGACCTTCCCGGGTCGCGCCCTCATCAGCTTTCTGGTCCAGTTGAACCTGACCATCCCGCATATCGTCGGGGCCATCGGCATCCTCTACCTCTTTTCGCAATCCGGCAGCTTTGCCCGCCTGGCCCATGCCGCAGGTCTGATCACCGGCCCGCAGGATTTTCCCGCACTGACCCAGGACCCATTCGCCATCGGCATCATCCTTCTCTACGTCTGGAAGGAACTCCCGTTCATCACCCTGATCCTTCTGGCCAATCTGCAGACCCTTGGTGAGGACCACGAAGCCGTCGCCCGCTCGCTTGGGGCCTCGCGCTGGCAGGCCTTCCGCCATGTCCTTTTGCCCATGCTGATGCCGGGCCTTCTCGCCGCGTCGGCGCTGGTTTTCGCCTTTGCGTTCGGAGCCTATGAGGTCCCGCTGGTCCTCGGATCCTACGCCCCCAAGGCGCTGCCGGTCCTCGCCTGGCAGGCCTGGACGGATACCGACCTTGCCACCCGGCCCGAGGCCATGGCCATGGCGGTCGTGATCGCGTTGATCGGCTTGGCGCTCCTCGCGCTGGTCGCCCGCAGCCTCGGTCGAGGTGCGCCGGATGCGCGCTGACCGGCTGCGGCTTCTGGCCGCCCTTGCACTGGCGCTCTGGATGGTCTTGCCGATCCTGCCGTTGGCCGTCTGGTCGGTCGCGCATGGCTGGCGCTTTCCCGACCTTCTGCCACAGGACTGGTCGCTCAAGGCCTGGTCCTTTGCCCTGTCAGGCCAGTCCGGCATCCTGGAAAGCTTTGCCCTCACGACCGGCATCGCCCTTGCGACGACCCTTCTTTCCGCCCTGATCGGCCTGCCCGCAGGGCGCGCCCTCGGCCTGTATCAGTTCCGCGGCAAGGGCCTGGTGACACTTCTGCTCCTCGCTCCGGCCGTGCTGCCCGGGATCGCCATCACCTTCGGCCTGCACGGGACCTTTCTGCGCCTTGGCCTCGCCGGAACCGTCACCGGCGTCATCCTTGCCCATCTTGTTCCGGTCGTGCCCTACATGACCCTCGTCATGGCCGCTGTCTTCTCCCGCTTCGATCCGAACATGGAGGCGCAGGCCCGCAGTCTTGGCGCGACGCCGTGGCAGACCTTCCGCTCTGTCACCCTGCCCGCCATCCTGCCCGGCCTGATGACCGCCGCGCTCTTCGCCTTCCTTGTGTCGTGGTCGCAGTATCTTCTGACGCTTGCCATCGGCGGCGGGCGGGTGCAGACCCTGCCGCTTCTCCTCTTCAGCTATGTCAGCGCCGGGCGGAACGACATCACCGGGGCTGTCGCGCTCCTCTACATCCTGCCCGGGCTTATGATCCTGATCCTGACTGCCCGGCAGGTAACGGGGCGCGGCGCTGCCTTCGCCGGAGGCCTGCACCCATGACATCGTTGACCCTTTCCGGCCTCACAAAAAGCTATGCCGGTGCGGGACAAGCCGCCTTGCACGGGCTTGACCTCAGCGTCGAAAGCGGCAGCCTGACAGCCCTTCTGGGCCCTTCCGGGTCGGGCAAGACCACGACGATGAAGCTTATCGCGGGCCTGATCGCACCCGACGCAGGCGATATCCGGCTGGGCGAAAGGTCCGTCCGTGATCTGGCCCCGGAACGGCGCGGGGTCGCGATGGTGTTCCAGAACCCGCTGCTTTTTCCCCATATGACGGTGGCCGGAAATGTCGGCTTCGGGCTTCGGATGCGCGGCGTGCCACCTGACCGGATAGCGTCCAGCGTGGCCGTGATGCTGGATCAGGTCCGCCTGACGGGCCTTGGCGACCGCAGGCCTGCGCAACTGTCCGGCGGCCAGCAACAGCGGGCGGCGCTTGCCCGGGCGCTGATCCTGCGGCCCGAGGTCCTTCTCCTGGACGAACCCCTGTCCAGCCTTGACCCCACCTTGCGCGACGAGATGCGTCAGCTGATCCGTGACCTGCAGCGCGAGACCGGCATCACCACGATTGTCGTCACCCATGACCAGTCCGAAGCCGTCGCTCTTGCCGATACCATCGCCCTCCTGCTGGACGGCAGCCTGGCCCAGGTCGGCCCGCCCGAGACGTTCTACCAGCGCCCCGCAACGGGGGCCGTGGCCCGCTTTTTCGGCGGGGTGAACTTCGTTCCGGGCAGTGCCCGCGCTGGCATCTTCGACTGCGCTTTCGGTCCCCTCCACCTACCGCCCGGAATCGCCGATGGCGCAGGGCTTCTGACCATCCGGCCCGAGGCGCTGCGCTTCGGTCCCGGCCCGAACCAGCGCACGGCGCGCATCGACGGGATCACCTTCCTCGGCACCCAGTCGCGGGTCGATCTGGTCATTGCGGGCACAAGCCTCCAGGCCTTTGTGGCTCCGGACACCGCCCGCTCCCTGACCCCGGGATCGGATGTGACCGTCACATTCCCGCCAGAAGCCCTCTGCGTGCTCCCGTCCAAGGGCTGAGCCCGTCCTGACCCCGGGTATGCGCGCTCCGTCCTTTCCGGACCAGACAGGGCCGATGAACCAGTCCCGTCCCCGCCGCATCACCCGATAGACAAGGGGCCAACCCGGAACGCAGTGACGCGCCACCCGAGCAAGCAAACCGACTGGAAGTCCACGAGTTTTCTAGAAAATTCCTAGACACGCCCCCTCACGCTATGTTCAGGGCCGACCTTTGCTGCCTTTCCATTCAACGTCATTTTCCCAGAAGCGACCATAGTCTCAGCCCAGCTTCGGTTTCCACAATGCGCGTGTTCCTTTACAGAACCGGGTCCACTCTTATCGGACGTGCCACGGTCCGGCTTTTGGCTGCGCCACTGGCGCCAGCTGAACCCGTTCCCAACAAGGCCGGATCACTCATGCAGCACAGCCCGTCCCCGTCCGGCATGTTTCGCGGCGTACAGCGCGCGGTCAGCGGCGGCGATCAGCGTGGGAGCCTCGGCTGTGGCGAAATCCACCGACCGCACGATCCCGATGCTGGCGGAAACCCGACACTCCTGCCCTTCGAAGATCATCGGCTCGCGGATGCGGGCGATGATCCGTTCGGCAATGCCCTGCAGCATCCGGGGATCCGTGCGCGCGGCCACGATCAGCACGAACTCGTCGCCGCCAATCCGGGCCGCGCAGTCTTCGGCCCGAAGCTGTTCGCGCAGGATGCGACCCACGCTTTCCAGCACGAAGTCACCCGCCGCATGGCCCAGCGTGTCGTTGACCGCCTTGAAGAAATCGAGGTCCATGTGCATCAGGCCAAAACTCGCCCGCCCCTCGCACAGCCGGTCAAGCACCAGATCGACTGCCCGGCGGTTGCGCAATCCGGTCAGCGGATCGGTCATCGCCTCTTCCTCGGCGGCCATCCGCGCGCCTTCCAGCCGCAGGCTCAACCCTCTCAGCTCGTGTGTGACGGCGGCGTTCGCTTCGGCCAGAAACAGAACCTCCCGCACAAGATCTGAAGCGGCAAAGTCGGCATCCGAAAGGGCAATGCTGCGCACCGCCGCGATCAGGTCGATGAAGGTCAGGTTCAACAGGATACGCCCGTCACCCGGAAGGCTCTGACCATGCCCGCGCAGTCCAGACCGGATCCCGTTCCTTGGCCACAACCGAAAACGGTTCCCGGCCCGAGCCAGCAGATCGTGAACCGTCACCGCCCCCCCGGGCGAGCGGACTTCGAACAGGTCCTCGAACCGGGCGCCAAGCCGAGCATCCTCCTGCAGGACCAGCGCCAGCGTCGGCCCATAGCTCAACGCGCACCCATCAGCATCCAGAAGAAGGTGCATCGGCATGAACCGCGCCAGCGTCATGCTGTCGATCTTCAGCCTGAATCCCGAGACATCAGCCCGCATCGCTCAATGCTCCGGCATGGCAAGGTCGAACGCCTTGGCCTTGGCATGGCGGCTGTCGAGGACCGAGATCGTCGTACAGTCGTCGGCCCCGACCTCGATCAGGCACAGCGCGCCATAGTCATCGGCCATCGCGGTCACCAGCCCCACCAGAACGCGCTGCGTGGCGCGCAGATGCGACCGGCAGCGCAGTTCGAAGCGGTCCGGACCCACTTCGTCCAGCGACACCTCCGGAGTGTCGAGATCCGGCAGCGCCAACCGTGCGCGCCCGGGCAATTCCTCCAGCGAATGCAGGAAATCGGCAAAGTGCAGGCCACCAAAGCGCAAGAGCCTGCGCATGCCTTCCCGGTCGGGATGCGTCACCAGATGGGTCCCCACATCCTCCCAGATCGTTTCGACCGGGCGGCGCAGAACGACGGCCGCGATGTCGGCAACCCGGTCGGCCAGACCCGCCTCATAGCGCAGCATCGGCTCATAGGTCATCGCCGTCTGGCCCGCCGCGCGGCAGATCTCGTGCCAGCTGGCAACACCGAACGTGTCCAGCACATAGCTTTGCAGCGACCGCAAAAGCAGCGCGTCCATTCCCGACCCCGTCGATGGTTCCGCGGCCAGACTAGCGCCCATGTCTTAACGGAACCTCAAGCCGGATCGGGATCAGGGCAGGATGAAAAGCCCGGTGTCGCCCGTGCCGACCTGGTTCAAGAGAACCGCCGTCACCGGTGGCGGCGTGTCCCGGTACTCCTGCATCCGCACGATCGCAGCGGCACCGTCCAGATAGCCGCCGTCCGGTCGCGCCACGCCTCGCGACAGGAGGCGACCGTCATCGCCCGGGTAAAGCCCGACGACTTCGACGTAATCCGCGCTCCGCACCAGAAACAGCAGCGCCTCCTCGCCCGGGCGCGACGGCAGAAGGTCCGCCACCACCATCAGACAGCCCGGAAGCCCCGGAACCACAGCTGCTTCGCAGACCGTGCGCCAGTCTTCCAGCATGTAATCCTCGGCCGCGCGCACAAGCGTGTCCAGCGTGCCGGTCGCTGTGGCGGGTTGAACCGGCATCGCGGCCAGCACATCCGTTATCACCGGTTCGCGGTCCAGTCCCGCGACGGGCAACTCGCCCGACAGAAGCGCTGCCAGCGCCTCTTGCCCCGGTTCCTTCGCCTGCGTCTCCAGAAGCGCCATCACCTCTGCCCCGGGCTTGCCCCAGGACCGCAGCGCGACAATGTCCAGCGCCTCGACCGGGGTCTTCCCCGCCTCAAACCGCGCCAGCTGGCTTTGCGCCGAGATCCGTTCGGCGTTCAGAACCGGGGTCAGCCACAAGGCCGCCAACAGGATCACCGCAAGCGCCATCCCGATGTTGCCCTGCCGGATCCGTTCCATCCACGCCCCGCCGCGCAGCACGGCCGCGGCATAGATCAGCCCATAGGCGACCCCGACCCCTGCGATCAGCGCCACGAACACCCGCTCGGGCGACCAGCCATGATCGACCACCCGCAGCCAGATCGCCCACAGCGCAAGTCCTGCGAACACCGGCAGCACCAGCGCCATCGCCTGCGCCGACCGCCGCAGCCCCGGGCTTTGCGTCGCCTCCGCATCCGTCTGATCGACCGCAATCGACACCAGCGAGACGCCCCCCGCCACCATCGCCAACAGAAGCATCGCCGGGGACAGTCCCCCTGCCAGCCCGTCAAGGCCACGGAACGGCAGTGCCACTAGAAACACACCCATCACGGCCAGAACCACGGGCAGGAACAGCCGGAACAGGCGCAAGACCACATAGGGCGACAACATGTCGGCCAGATCATGGATCACAGCCATCCCAAGCCCAAGGACCGCTCCGGTCAGGACCAACGGCACGATCTCGTGTTCAAGAAGCCGCCCGATCACATCGATGCCGACAATGCGCAGCACTTGATCCGACAGATAGATCACCAGCCAGACAAGCCCGGTGAACGCCGCGGCCGCCGCGTAACGCAGGACGACCGACCAAGCCTCCAGAAACAGCACGGGGTAATCGCGCCAGCCTGACCGCGCCCCGGCGATCAGGAACGGGATGGGCAAACTGGCCACAACAAACACCGCCAAAGACGGGATGCCGCTTCGCATGAACTCCCACGGGTCGGCGTAGCGCAACGCCGCCAATCCGATCAGCCCGGCCACAAGCGCTGCGAGCGCTGCGGCCCGCGGCACCGACCGCAGCAGCCCTACGGGCCCCGCCATCCCCAGAAGCGCACCGAACAGCGTCCCGACCAGCCCGAACAGCACCATCGCGGGATAGGTCCCGATCCAGTCGCGATCCCCAGCCTCGATCACCAGCCAGACCAGCGCCCCGCCAAGCGCCCCGGCCAGGGCCAGCTGTATCCGTGCCGCTATCTGGCCTGTCATCGCCGTTCTCCTGCTTGTGGGCTTGTTATTCGCCCCAGTTCTTTCGCGGCATAGTCAGGATTTCCCGCCAGTTGCCAAGCGCTTTGCGCGGCGACTAGACTTGGCGCCATATCCCAGGAAAGGTCCGCCATGTCGCCCCCAACCCCGCTGATCCGTCCCTTGCGCGCTGCGGATGAGGCCGACTGGCGCAGGCTCTGGACCGGTTATCTTAAGTTCTATCAGACCTCGGTGCCCGAAGACGTCTATGCCTCGACCTTCGCCCGGCTTTTGGGCGACGACGCCCGCGATTTCAACGCGCTGGTGGCCGAGGTGGACGGTCAGCTTCTCGGCCTCACGCATTACCTTTTCCATCGCCACGCCTGGAAGGTGGAAGAGGTCTGCTACCTGCAAGACCTCTATGTCGACCCGCAGGCTCGCGGCACCGGCCTTGGCCGAAAGCTGATCGAGGCAGTCTATGCCCGCGCCGATGCGGCAGGCGCGCCTGCGGTCTACTGGCTGACGCAGGACTTCAACCACGAGGCCCGGCAGCTTTATGACCGCATCGCCCAAGTGACGCCGTTCATCCGGTATAATCGCAAGACCTGATGCCGACCGCAGCACTAGCGCTGCAACACCCGCAGATACTCGGCGATCCCGACCAGACGAACTGGCGTCGGCGTGGCGATGCCGTCGCCGCCGTCGTACGGCACGAGGTCCCCTTGCAGAAGCGGCCCGAACTGCGGCATCGGCGACCCGCCCGTCGGGTCCCCCGGGTCCGCGCCGGTATAGCCCCAGATCTTCGCCATCACGCGCGTGCCCGGAAAGACGCCGTTGTTGCGCGCCGAAAGCCCGGTCAGATCGGCAGGCTTGCGGTCCAGCCCCGCTGCTGCCGGGCCATCACCCTTGCCGCCCGCCCCGTGGCAGGCCGCGCAGAACGTCGCAAAGTCCTCGGCCCCGGACGGCGTCTCGTCACGCTCGACACAAGCCACCAGCGCCAAAGGCAGGATCATCCAGGCAAATCGCATCATAGCTCCTCCGATCGGCCGATCAGACCCGACACTGCCGGGCACGGCCTTGATCTACATCACCCGGCCTGCGGACAGCCGCACGATCCGGTCCATCCGGGCGGCAAGCTCAAGGTTATGCGTCGCGATCAACGCCGACAGGCCGGTTGACCGCACCAGATCCATCAGCACCCCGAACACCTGATCCGACGTCCCGGGATCAAGGTTGCCCGTCGGCTCGTCTGCAAGCAGAAGCTTCGGCCCGTTCGCCAGCGCCCGGCAGAAGGCCACCCGCTGCTGCTCGCCCCCCGACAGCGCCGCCGGGCGGTGACTGGCCCGCTCGGCCACCCCCACCTTGTCCAGCAACTCCCGCGCCCGCGCCTCGGCGGCGGACTTCGCCACGCCATTCGCCAGCTGCGGGATCACCACGTTTTCCAGGGCCGAGAATTCGGGCAAGAGATGGTGGAACTGATAGATGAACCCCACCTCGTTCCGCCGCGCCTCGGTCCGGGCCTTGTCCGACAGCCCCCCCATCTCGCGCCCATCCAGCCGCACGGTGCCGCCATCCGACACATCCAGCAGCCCCGCGATGTGCAACAGCGTCGACTTCCCCGCCCCGGATGGAGCCACCAGCGCCACCACCTCGCCCCGCGCCACGCGCAGATCGACGCCCCGCAGGACCAGCACCTCGGACGGCTTGCCCCGGTTGTAGCCCTTGGTGATGCCCGAAAGCTCCAGCATCTCACTCATAGCGCAGGGCCTCGACCGGGTTCATCCGCGCCGCCCGCCGGGCGGGCAGAAGCGTGACCACGAAGGACAGCCCCAGCGACAGCGCCACCGCCGACATCACGTCTGCCAGCTGCAGCTTTGCCGGCAGCGAATAGATCCCCCGGATCGAGGGGTCCCAGACCTCGGCCCCGTTCACCCAGTTGATCGCACTCATGATCGCATCGATGTTCAGCGCCGTGAGACACCCCAAGGCCACCCCCGCGATGGTCCCCAGAACCCCGGTGAACGCCCCGCAGATGAAGAACACCCGCAGCACCGACCCCTCGGTCAAACCCATCGTCCGCAGGATGCCGATGTCGCGGCCCTTGTTCTTCACCAGCATGATCAGGCCCGACACGATGTTCATCGCCGCGATCAGCACCAGCACCGACAGGATCACGAACATCACGTTGTCCTCGATGTCCAACGCCCGCAGGAACGCGCCCGAACTGTCCTTCCAGGTCCAGAGGAGCGCCGCTGGACCCGCCGCCTGCAGCACCGCCTCGCCATAGCTTTCAATGGCATCTGGCGTCTCGACCATCACCTCGATCTCGTCCGCGCGGCCTTCCTTGTTGAAATAGCTCTGCGCCTCGACAAAGGGCATGTAGATCCGCGTCGTGTCGATGTCATAGCGCCCGGCGCTGAAGATATAGACCACCTCGTAGGCGTTGATCCGGGGCGAAAATCCCATCGGCGACTTCACCCCACTGGGCGAGATCAGCCGCACTCGGTCACCAACCGTGATCCCCAACTCCCGCGCAATGCCCGACCCGATGGCGATGCCTTCTGGAAACCGCGCCAACTCGCCAATCGCCTCGGCGCCTTCGCCCACCCGCGGGATCGTGGCCAAGTCTTCGGGCAATAGCCCATAGACCTCGGCCCCCGTGGTGTCCTCGCCGTCAGAGACCATCACCTTGCCCTTGACCAAGGGCGCCGCCCGCGTCACGCCCGGCACCTTGGCAATCGCCGCCGCCACGGCATCGGGCTGCATGAAGCCCCGGATCAGCTGCCCATCCGCGCCGACCATGCCGCTGGAATAGACCGTGACATGGGCGTTCGCGCCCAGGATCGTGTCCACGAACTCCGCCCGGAACCCCGCCCGGACCGCCAGCGTCAGGATCAGCGCAAAGACTGCCAGCGTGATCCCGATCAGGCTGATCCAGGTCATCACAGAGACCCCGCCCTCGGCCCGCCTTGCGCGCAGGTATCGCCAGGCGATCATGAATTCGAAGCCCGAGAACGGGGCGGTGCTCTTTGCCATCTGCCTTTTGCCCTTTTCCCGGGCCTTGTTGCTCGGGCGGCAACCTGCGGGACAGGGGCCGAAAGGTCAAGCCGGGGCCCCTCCCGGGCGGAAATCCGCGTGGGGCAGGTCACGCAGCCGTGTGGTTGCCTCTGGGTTGCGCTATTCTGCCCCTGCGGCAGGATTGTCGCGGAAATCAGAACAACCAACGAGGGATCCCATGCGTATTGCGCCCGCATTACTGGCACTCGCCGCGACCGGTTTTCTGGCCGCCTGCACCGGCGAAGAGGCCTGCACTCAGGAAACCGCCACCAAGAAGGCCACCGACCTGACCACCAAGATCCAGGAAATCGCCGCCTCCGATCCCGCAAAGCTCGCCGAGCTCGGGCCCAAGGTTCAGGAACTGGCGACCAAGGCCGCCGCAGGGGGCGACGACCTGCAGGCGACCTGCACGGCCCTCGACGAGATGATGGCGGAACTGTCGAAGTAACGCGCCTCCGGTCCGGGCCGCCTCAGGCCCGGACCTCTCTCCTGCGCCTCAGCCGCCCGGTGCTCAGCCGTTCGCTCCCCTTGCAACCGCCTTGGCGAAGGGACTTACTGATCCGGTCGGTTTCCGATTTGACTGCCGCCGAAACCCATCCTGTTCGCACCATCAAATCCATGGCCGAGGGACTTATGCGCAATCTGCTGAACATCGTTGCCGGGCTTGCCCTGGGCCTCCTCGCCTCCTGCACCAGCGAAGAGCCCTGTTCCCCTGAACTTTACGCCAAGAAGAACGCAGATCTTGTCGCCAAGATTTCGGACTTCTCCACCAAGGACCCGGCAAAGCGCGATGCGGTGATCGACGGGCTCTACGCGGTTCTCGACCAGCGCGAGGCTGCAGGCGCCGACGGCGATCTGTCGGCGACCTGCAAGGCGATAGACGATCTGATGGCGGAACTTTCCAAGTAACCCATCCAGTCCGGGCCGCTTTAGGCCCGGACCACCTTCAGGCTCACCAAAGGCGTGCCGCCCGCCATCCAAAGGCGCACCCAGACGGGAAGCACGGCCTCTTGTGCCCGTGCGCCGACCAGATCCCCAAGATCGGCGAAGCTGGTCCAGCCAAAGCCCCGCGCGATACCCCTCACCACCTCTTTCGCCGCCGCGTCATTCCCGCTGATGAACAGGTCGTGGTCCCCGGGGACCAACCCCGGCGTCACCATCACCGCCGCCGCGACCGTGTTGAAGGCCTTGACCACGCGGGCCTCTGGAAAGGCGGCCTGAATCTGCTCGCCAAGGCTCGTCGCACCAGTGAAGGCCGGGTCCAGGAACGGCGGCATCCCGGCCGAGAAATCCAGCGGGTTTGCTACGTCGACCAGCACCTTGCCTGCCAGATTGGCCGCCCCTGCCGCCCGCAGGGCCTCCAGCGAATGCTGGCCCGGCGTCACGTTGAAGACGATCTCGGCACCCTTCGCGGCCGTGGCATAGTCCGCCACTGTCCCGCCGGTCTTGGCAATCCAGTCGTTCAGCGGCTCGCCCTGCGGCCGGGTCTTGGCCAACTCGTCGGTCGACGGGTTGCGAATGCCGATCACCACCTCGTGCCCCTTGGCAATCAGCCCCGCTCCCAGCGTCTGGCCCACGCCACCGCCGCCAATCATTCCTATTCTCATCTCGAATACTCCATGATAAAGACAGACAGGTTCGTCTACCCTGCACGATAGATACAGACAGGTCTGTCTACATGTCAACTGATTCCGCTACCACCGTCGAAAAGCCCCTCTCCGCCCGCGACCGGATCCTTTCGGTTGCCGGGCCGCTCTTCTATCGCGAGGGTTACCGCGCCATTGGCGTCGACCGGGTGATTGCCGAGGCGGACGTCGCGAAGGCGACCTTCTACAAACACTTTCCGTCGAAGGACGACCTGATCGTCGCCTGGATTCACCGGGCCGAGGAACGGTCCACGCATAACCTGCCGGCTGAGGACGGGCCCCAGCCGCTGACGGTCTATGTCACAGCGATGATCGCCATTGCCCGGCAAGGCGGGTGCATGGGCTGCACGTATCAGGGCACCGCGGCCGAGTTCTCTGACCCCACCCACCCCGCCCATGCCGCCGCCATCGGCGTGAAGACCCGGGTGATTGAGGCCCTGGAGGCCCGCGCTCGCGCGCAAGGGCTGACCAATCCGCGCCAGACCGCCCAGTCGGTGTTTCTCTTCCTAGAAGGCGTCTGGGCCTCGGTCCGCATGTTCGGCGCGAGGGCACCGCTGGCGGGTGCCGAAACTGCCGCGCAACGGTTGTTCGTCTGACGGACGGCAATCGCGCTTGGCAGAGAGACTACCCGGTTCGGTCTGGCTGCCATCTTAACAAATCATGAATGAAAAACGGCAAGCCATTGTTTCCAATGGCTAAGCCGAAACTGTCCACCGTGGACAGATCAGAAGTCGGTGGGCGCCCCGCCCTCCTGCTTCCGCTTGGCCACGAACCGCTGCAGCTCCTCCAGGTGATCCCCGTTCATCTCCGGCGCTTCGAACTCGGCCAGGATCTGCTTGTAGATCCGATGCGCCCGTTCGACCGTCCAGACCGACCCGTCCGCCTGCCACGCCTCATAGTTCCGCCAGTCGCTGGCAATCGGGGCGTAGAAGGCGTGCTGATACCGGTCCTGGGTGTGCTGGACCCCGAAGTAATGCCCGCCCGCCCCGACCTCCTTGATCGCGTCGAACGCGAGGTCGTCGTCGGTGGTGGCGAAAGTCGCCTCCTCGAAGTAGCGCTGGATCATCTGAAGGACCTCGCAGTCCATGATGAACTTCTCGGGGCTCGCAATCAGCCCGCCCTCCAGCCACCCCGCCGCGTGATAGACCATGTTCGTCCGGCTCTGCACCGCCGACCAGAGCGAGTTCGACGTCTCCCACATCGCCTGCCCGTCCGGCACGTTGGCCGCACAGACGCCGCTCGCCCGCATCGGCACCCCATAGAAGCGCACCAACTGCCCCGTCATCTGCGTCGCCCGCATGTATTCCGGCGTCCCGAAAGCGGGTGCCCCCGACTTCATGTCGACGTTCGAGGTGAAGGTCCCGATCGCGACCGGACACCCCGGCGCGATGTACTGGAGAAGGGCGACGGCTGCGAGAGCCTCGGCAATCGACAGTGCGACTGCTCCCGACATCGTCACCGGCGCCATCGCCCCGGCCAGCGTGAAGGGCGTCACCACGACCGGCTGCCCCCGCTTGGCCATCCGCATCGCGCCGTCCAGCATCGGATAGTCGTGCTTCAACGGGCTGACCGAGTTGATGTTGGTGTACATCCGGGGCTTGGCCTGGAACTCTTCCTCGGTCAACCCGCCCGCGATGCGGACCATCTCCATCACGTCCTCGACCCGCTCGGCCCCCAGCGAATAGGCGTGGACGACCTTGTCGGTGAGCGTCAGCTTTTCATACAGACAATCCAGGTGCCGGACGCTGGCATGAATGTCCACCGGCTCCACCGGGTAGCCGCCCGCGATGTGGATGCAGTTGAAGTACTGCGTCAGCTTCATGAACTCCCTGAACGTCTCGAAGTCGCCCGACCGCTTGCCGCGCTCCATGTCCCAGGCGTTCGGCGGGGAGGAGACGTTCACGAACAGCATATGCTTGCCGCCCATGATCAGCTCGCGTTCCGGGTTCCGGGGCGTGATCGTGAAGGTCTCGGGCGCGCGGGCGACCATCTCCATCACGAAATCCTCGTCCATCCGGACGTTGGTCCCGTTCACCGTGCAGCCCGCTTTCCGCAGATGCTCCACCGCCTCAGGGTTCAGGAACTCGATCCCGATATCGCGCAAGATCCGCATCGCGGTCTTGTGGATGCGCTGCACGCCCTCGGCATCCAGCGGCTCGGTTGGCGCGTCCGGGTTCACCGGAATCCGCCACGGCATCTGGTCGATCACCGCCGAACCTGCGCGGACCTTCATGCCCGCCCGGCCCCCGGCGCGCTTTCTACGGACTGGTTCTTCGGTCATCGCTCTCGTCTCCGCTATTCTTGACAGAAGATGACGGAAGGAGAGCGCCGGTGGTTACTGTGTTAGCGACGTAAAGTCGTCGTTTTTTGCGCATCAACGCAACTGGTCAGCCCTGCAGGCCGGAAAGCCAGCCCGGAATCGCCCCGATGTCCTCCAGAACGACGTCCGCATGGGGCGCAAGCTCGTCCCGCTTGGCGATCCCGGTCAGCACGGCAACGGTCCGCATCCCGGCGGCCCGCCCGGCCTCAAGATCGTGGCGGCTGTCACCAACCATCGCCACGCGCGACGGCTCCAGCCCCAGTTGCTGCGCGAAAGCCAGGCACATCCCCGGCCCGGGCTTTGCCCCGTGACCCGAATCGTAGCCCGCGATGAAATCGAAACAGCCGGTGATCCCGTGGTTGGCCAGATGCTGGCGGGCGGGGATCTCGGAATCGTTCGTCGCCACCCCCAGCCGCAGTCCCTGTGCCCGCAGCGCGGACAAAAGGGGCAGCAGCGGCACGGCTTCTGACATCGGCGCCTGCCCGGCACTTGCGTCGATCTGTTCCCTCAGATCGGCGACGCTGACGCCAGGCAGTTCCGGGGCCAGCGCCGCGGCAATATCGGCAGCCGTGGCGGCGATCACCGGGCTGTCGGGCGCAAAACTGCCAGTGGCCGGATCAAAGCCGATGGCCCGCCCCAGTCGCGCCTTGTGGCCCGCATCCTGGGCGATCCGGGACAGAAAGGCTGACGCCCAGCGCCCCCAGCTGACCCGGAAGTCGAATAGCGTTCCATCTTTGTCGAACAAGAGGCCGTCGATCATTGGCTGGTCTTTCCGGGGCTGCAGTCAGGTCCAGTGGGTCTCGGCCCCGCCCGGCAGGGCCATCCGTGCCGATTGCGGGGCGGTATAGGGATGGCTTTCGTGATCGCAGAATGCAACCACCCATCGATCATCCTGCAGCAGGAAATCTAGCACTGCCGCCTGAAAATCCGGATCGGCCGCCCGTGCGCGCAGATCGCCCAGACTTGCCCCGGTGGCGGCCATGAACTGCGGAAAGACCTCGTCGTCCGAGGCAATCCATCCCAGCGCCTGCAAAGCAAGAACCTGCGCGGCTTCCGGTGTCATTCGGCCTGCTCTCCCAAATTCCCTTGCGTCAACCAGCGAAGGACGGGTGCTGACGACACTTGGAAAGGATTTGTTAACCTTCTTCCTGCCAGACTGTCCTGCATCAGACGGATGAACAAGACGGCAGTGGAAGATGAGCGCACGGATTCTCATCGTTGACGATGTGGCAGCGAACCGGATTGTCCAGCAGGCCCGGCTTGCGGCAGCGTTCTACGAACCGGTGCTCGCCGCTGACGGGGCCGCCTGCCTTGCCATCGTCCGGGAGGAACGCCCCGATCTGGTGATTCTCGATCTGGGATTGCCCGACATCTCGGGGTTGGAAGTGCTGCGGCGCCTGCGCCGGGACCCGGCCTGCCGTGACATTCCGGTCATCGCGCTGTCAGGACCCCGGACCGAGGAACGCCATGCCGCCTTCGTCGCCGGGGCCGATGACGTGATGATCCGCCCCGTAAATGAACGGCTGCTGCTCGCCCGTGTACGCAACCTCCTGCGCCTGAAAGCCGAAAGCGATTTTCCGGCCCCCGACGCGATGGCGATGTCAGGACTGGCCGACGCCCCGGCCGCGTTCGAGCCGCAGGGAACCATCGCCCTTGTCTCGTCACAACATATGCCAGCCGAAGGGCTGCGCGATGCCCTTGCAGGCCTGCTGCGCGATCGTCTGGTCGTCCTGTCCCGGCGTGACGCGTTGGCCGAGATTGCCGCCGGGCCGGGACACGACAGCTTGCCCGAGGTGTTCATCCTGCACGACGACGGCCGCAATCCTTCGGGTACGCTTCGGCTGTTGTCGGAACTGAAAAGCCACCAGGCCACCCGCCACGCCGCCGTCTGTGTCGTCGGTCCGGCCGGGGAAGGGGACGAGGCCGCGATGGCCTTCGACCTAGGCGCCGATGATGCCGTCGGCCACGGTGTCTCGGCCGAGGAACTGGCCCTGCGCACCCGCGGTCTGTTGCGCCGCAAGCGGCATTCCGACCGGCAGCGCGCCCGGATGCAGGACGGGTTGCGCCTTGCGATGCGCGATCCGTTGACCGGGCTTTACAACCGGCGCTTCGCTGCCCCGCAACTTGCCTCGGTCGCGGTCCGCGCCCGCGAGGAGGGGACCCCGTTCGCGGTGATGGTGATGGACCTCGACCGCTTCAAGCAGGTCAACGATCTGCACGGCCACGCGGCAGGCGATCAGGTTCTGGTCGAGGTCGCGCGTCGCCTGACCGCCAATCTGCGCGAAACCGACGTGCTGGCGCGTATCGGGGGTGAGGAGTTTCTGGCGATCCTGCCGCGGACTTGCATGTCCACTGCCCGGCGGGTGGCAGAGCGCCTCTGTCAGGTGATGGAGGATCAGCCGATCCGGCTTGCTTCGGGCGAAGAATTGCAGGTCACGGTCTCGATCGGGGTCGCGGTGGCCGGTGAGGGGGGCGAGACCAGCTATTCCGTCGAGGGTCTGGTCGAGCAGGCGGATCTGGCGCTTCTGGAATCGAAGGGTGCCGGGCGGAACCAGGTCACCTACCGGCTGAGCGCGGCCTGACGCACTTCTCTTCGGGTCATCGCGGACAGGGACGTCTGATGCCCCGATCCCGGCGGCATCGTTGTGATTGCCCTGATCTTCCGCGTCTGGCCTTTCTATTGGCAGAACTGCTTGCAGGACGCGAAAGGCGGGTCAGCGGGGTTACGAGCCCGCGCCGCCTCAGCCCTTGCCACCCCGCCTTAGGCCCTTCTCCAACCGGTCGGCAAAGGCCTGACGCTCGGCCGGAGACATCTCGATCAGCCGCTTCTCGATCAGGCTGCGGCCAAGGTCCAGCCGTTCGGCATTGCGGGTCTCGATTGCCGCCAAAGCGGCGGTCATCGCGGCGGGATCGAAGGGATCGGCGCGCAATGCGTCAACAAGGGCCGCGAACTCGGCGCGCGCCGCGTCGCGGGACGACCGGAACTCGCCCGCCCGACCCATCAGGTCCTTGCGCAGCGCGCGCCGGTCCGCGTCGCTCAGGGCCTCGCTGAAAGGCCCGAAGGACATATCGCGCGGCATTCCCCTTTGCGGCCCGTCACCCAGCCAGGCCCCAAGGACCAGCCCCGCGACGGCAAGGTTCAGCGCGACAGAGACCACCAGCGCGATCTTCATCCAGCGCGGCCCCGCTTGTCCGGTGGGTTCGCCCACAGGGGGCGGCGGCGGGCTCTGGCTATCGGTTTCGGTCATTGCACTCAGCCTTCGGTCGTCAGGAAATCAGCATCCGGGAAGAACTCTGCCGCATCGGTCGAGGTCCCGGTCAGATAGTCAAGCGCTGTCGGGCTGAGATAGCCCAGAGCCACGCCGAAGACTGCCGCCGACCCAAGCCCGGCCAGGGCCGGTGCACCGCCAAGTGCTGCCGCCATCCGCGCCAGCAGGCCCGGACGGGGTGCCGCGACGGCCGGGCGCATCACCGGGGCTACAGGCTGCAGCGCATAGGCATCAGCCAGCACGCGCTCCATCAAGGTGTCGGACGGCTTCGGGGCCGTCCTGGCCGCTGCCGCCAGCAGGCGGTCAAGATCGTCATCCTGCATGTCCGTCATCCTCATATCCAAGGGCCTCCTTCTGGCCCGAGAGTATTGCCGACAGTGCCCGTTTGCCGCGCGCTGTCAGGCTTTCCACCGCTTCGACGCCGATCTCCATGATCGCCGCGATTTCGGGGTTCGTCAGTCCTTCCAGGTGCCGCAAGACCACTGCCTGCCGCTGCCGGTCCGGAAGTTCGGCCAGCGCCGCCTCCAGCGCGGCCATGCGACCGGCGTCCTGCAAGCGGCCCTCGATTCCGGGCCCCGCATCCGCCACTTCGGGCGCATCGTCCAGCGCCATCTGGCGCTTGCGGCCGCGTGAGCGCTGGCGGTCGATGCAAAGGTTGGTGGCGACCCGGTAGGCCCAGGTCGTCACCTTGGTTTCGCCCTGACGCCATTCGGGCGCGATCTTCCAAAGCCGCAGCATGGTTTCCTGCGCCACGTCCTCGGCCTCGGCCCGGTCGCCGGAGAGAAGCCGCGCGGCATAGGCCAGAACGCGAGGGGTGATGCGCCGGGTCAAGGCCAAGGCAGCGTGACGGTCTCCATTTGCATAGAGCACCATCAGCGCCTCGTCCGAAGCATCACCGCCTGCATCGAAAGCCATCGTCATCCTGCGTCTGGTCTAGCCTGCCGCGTGACCGCGGCAAAGGCTCAGTTGTCGTGATCTTCCATCATGTGACGACGACCTTCGCGGCGCTTGCCGACCTTTTCGACCATCGCTTCCGCTTCGGCCTTCGAGATCGCGCCGTCGTTGTCGGTGTCGATCCGGGCAAAGTTCCCGGCCATCGGGCCTTCGCCCATTTCCTCGACCGACAGGCTGCCATTGCCGTCGTTGTCCATGTTCTCGATCATCCGGGCACCCTGACGGGCCATCATCTGCGCCAACATATGCGCCGAAAGCTCTTCCGCACTCAGCGCGCCGTCGGCATTGGTGTCTGCGGCCTTGAATTCGGCAGCGCGGTGGGCGGCAAGTTCTTCCTGGGTGACCTTGCCGTCCTTGTCGGCGTCGATCGCGTCGAACTGGTCAAGCAGCATCGCGCCCCGGCCTTCGCCGCCACCCATGCCCATGCCCATTCCCATGCCCCGCTCCGCAAGGGCGGCCGAGCCCAGAACTGCGCCCACAAGGGCCAGCACAGCTACGGCAGTCTTCTTCGATGCAGTCATTTGTTCGTCTCCTGTAACCGGGCCGTTTCTCGACCCGTCTGCCCAGTCACACGGTGGCACCAGCAGTTTCCGTCGCAGGAAATTGCGACACGCGGACACAGGGCCGGTGTTTCCCCTGTGAAGCATCCCGGCTTCGCGCTATGGTCCGCCCCGCTTCGCCGGCACGCCCCGGCGCTTAGGACCCCGCACAATGACCATGATCGACACCTCTCTTCCCGAGCCCGAGGAACGTCTGCTGAAGCCCGCCCTCTTGCGCGGCTGGCGGCGGCGCTGCCCGAATTGCGGGGCGGGCCCGATGATGCGCGGTTATCTCACGGTCCGCGATGCGTGCCCGGTCTGTGGCGAGGAACTGCATCACCACCGGGCCGATGACGGCCCAGCCTATCTGACCATCCTGATCGTCGGTCACCTGCTCGCGCCGCTTCTCTTGTTTGTCTACACCAAGTTCCGGCCCGAGCCCCTTGTCATGGCCGTCGGCTTCACCATCGGGACCGTCGCCCTGTCGCTGTATCTTCTGCCACGGCTGAAAGGGGCGCTGGTTGCCTTGCAGTGGGCGAACCGGATGCATGGGTTCAGCGGCGCCCCGCATGACTGAACCGATCCGCCCGGCAGCGACGCTGATCCTGTGGCGCGAGGGCGCGGCGGGCCCCGAGGTCCTGATGGGACAGCGCGGGGCCGGGGCGGTCTTCATGCCATCGAAATTCGTCTTTCCGGGCGGCGGGGTCGATCCCGAGGATCACGCCAAGCCCAGATCCGGGTTCCTTGCGCCCGACTGCGCCCGCCGCTTGGGTCTTCTTGTCCCACCGGACGCACCCGCGCCCGACGTCGTCATCGCGGCAGTCTTGCGCGAACTGACCGAAGAGACCGGACTTACGCTTGGGGAAGCCGGGTTCCCGTCGCTCCGCTTTGTGTTCCGGGCCATCACTCCGCCCGGTCGCAGCCGCCGCTTCGACGCGCGCTTCCTTCTGGCCCATGCCGAGGGCCTCGAAGGCGATGGCCAGGATTTCGCCGCTGCCTCGGGCGAGCTTCAGCACCTGCGCTGGCTGCCCTTGCCAGAGGCTCGCGCCCTGGACCTGCCCTTCATCACCGAGGTCGTGCTGGCCGAGGTCGCGGCTTTAGTGACGGGCGGTGACCAGCCCGGCGTGCCGTTCTTCGACAACTCCGGCCCCACCCCGCAGTTCCGCCGTCTGGTCTGACTGGGCTCCGCCCTTGTCCACCGGCCAGATCGGATGCGGCACCGGGTCCTTGGCGCGGAACAGGAACTGGCGGAAGATCTCGACGTAGCTGGCGTAGCGGTAGCCCTCGTTCCGGCGCAGATAGTGATCGCGGTTTCCGAAGTAGAGAGCGGGCAGCTTGTACCATGCGACACCCGGATGCATGTGGTGGACGACGTGGAAATTGTTGTTCAGAAACAGCAACGACAGCGGCCCCTGGCTTTCGATCACCACTGTCCGCGCCCGCGCCGCGTCATGCGCTCGGTGCTCAAGATAGGTACGGATCTTCAGAAGGCTCCAGCCAAGATAGGCGGACAGGATATACGCCAAGACCGGCATCTGACCGACCAGCGCCAGCCAAAGCCCGACCAGTGCGAGGCCAACCAAATGCAGGGCCCAACCCAGCGCGACACGCCGGTCCCCCTTCCGGATTGCCGCCAGATCACCCGTCACCAGCGCCCAGGCTGAAATCGCGGGTCCGACCATCATCCGCCCAAAAAGCGTGTTGTTGAACCGCAGCAGCATCTGCTTTGGCCGCGACAGCCGTGCCCAGGCCGTCGGGTCCACGAAGTTCGATTCTGGATCATCATAGGGATCGGTCAGCGCCGGGTCGAAATGGTGCTGCAGGTGCAGATCCTTGAAGCGCAGATAGGGCACAAAGACCGTCAATCCGGGAAAGACCAGAAGCTCGGACCAGGCCTGCGACCGCAGCGGATGCCCGTGCAGCACCTCATGCGTCAGCGAGGAATACTGTCCGATCGCCAGCATCGCTGCTAGGATCGCAAGGAACGGCGAAAAGGTCCACAGCACGGTGGTCGCACAGGCCCACAGGACGTAGGTCGCGGCGAAGATCGCTAAGGTGGGCCATTCGATGGCCCGGGTCTCGGTCTGCAAGATGGTGCCCGACAAGGTAACTTCTGTGTGACGGTAGCAAATCCGTCATCTGCCGGGAATTCGGGTTATTGTAAACTCGACTCCGCATGATGTCGCATATTATGGTCGAGTGATGGATAAAATCGACAAACGTGATCGCTCCCAGGCCTTTCGCGCCCGCTTGGCCGAGGCGATGGCCAGCCGAAAGGTTTCGCAGGCTGAACTTGCGCGGCAGACCGGGGTCGACCGCTCCACCATCTCGGCCCTCTTGCAGCCCGGGACACGACTGCCGAACGCCCAGCTTGCCGCCGATTGCGCCCGGGCGCTTGGGATCAGCGCGGACTGGCTGCTGAGCCTGTCAGGTCGACCTGAACCGATTGCCGACCTTCTTGCCGCCTCGCTGACGCTGACCGAAGCCCCACGGGCGCTGATCGACGAACGCATCTTCGGCTGGCACCAGGAGGCAGCGGGCTACAAGATCCGCCATGTCCCCGCGACCCTGCCCGACATGCTGAAGACCCGTGCCATGGCGGAATGGGAATATGAACCCCAGTTAGGCCGGACTGCCGAACAGGCGATTGGCGCCTTCGAGGACCGGCTGAAATGGATGCGCGGCGCAGGGTCGGACTATGAAATCGCCCTGCCGCTTCACGAGCTGACCGCCTTTGCCACCGCCTCGGGCTATTACGAGGGTCTGTCGGCCGAGATCCGCCTCGCCCAGCTGCGCCATCTGATGACGCTGTGCGAGCAGCTCTATCCGTCGCTGCGGCTTTGCCTGTTTGACGCAAGAAAGCTCTTCTCGGCCCCCGTGACCATCTTCGGGCCGCTTCTGGCTGTGATCTACCTTGGCCGCCATTACCTCGCGTTCCGCGACAGCGCGCGGATCGAGACGATCAGCCAGCATTTCGACTTTCTGGTCCGCGAGGCCGAGATCGGTGCGCGCGACATGGTCGGGCACCTGCAAGGCCTGTGCGACCGGGTCCGCTAAAGCGCGGTCAATGCCCCGGTGCGGTAGCCGTTGAAGTCGAAGACTTCGCGCGCGGCCTCCAGCCGGTCACCCGGGATGGCGCCCCGGTCCAGGACAAAGCCGAACCGGCCCGAAGGCGTGCCGATGGCCATGGTCCGATAGCCGCTGTCGACCCACAGGACCCACCAGTCCTCGCCCTCGACGGCCATGCGCCCCGGTCCCGTCGGCGCGGCAAGTCCAGAGACATCTTGCGTCACCCCGGCAAGACACAGGTTGCCCTTCAGCCGCAGTCCCCCTGCTTCGGGCGTGATTTCCAGGGCCCCTGCAGCACAGCTTGGGCTGCCCGGCTGGAAACCGGCGACCTGTCGCCAGGTTCCGGCGATCTGGTCCGGCTGGAAGGCGGCTGCCGACCAGATCGGGGCTTCGGCATCCCGAAAGGCAAGCGATGCGGGCGGCTTCGCGGCACAGCCGGCAAGCAGCAGCGCTGCGGCAAGGATCATTCGAGACACAAGGTCACCCGCGCGCCGTTGTCCTGCAGGATTTCGTTGCAGCCATACAGCGGCTTGAAGGGCGAACAGGTACCCGACCGGGCGAGGCAGACGCCATCACACTGGCTTTCCTTCTCGCAACGTTTGCCCGAGTCCTTGGTCTCGCGAACGCAAGCGTGTTTGTTGCCGCTCCCGATCTTGAACCACTTGCTGCCCTTCTTTTCGCAAGCCAGCTGCATTTCCGACTTCGGCGTGACCGGTACTTCTTCCAGATCCGGCTTCGGCGCGGGTTCCCGGGGGGTGTCCGGTGCTTCCGCATCCGAGCCGGCATCTTCTGCAGCGGGTGCCGCTTGCGGGGCTGCCGTATCGCGCCCGGCGGGTTCGGTTCCGGCGGCCTTGGGTGCCTCTGCTTCGGACGGTGGGGCGTCCAGCGCGGTCACCTCGATTGGGCTGCCCGTCACCGCATTGGCTGTCACGCCCTCGTCCGCCCCGGTCTGCGCCTTGCCACCCGGCAATTGGCACGCCGACAGAAGGCCAGCGGCACAGAAAAGGACGGCAACAAGGGACAGGCGGCGCATCGGGCTCTCCGGTTCGGGCCAAGCAGTGCCCTGATCCGCCTTGCGTCGCAAGCCCCGTCAGTAGGGCGAAGGGTAGGCCCGGTGGGTTTCCGCTATGTCGTTCAGCACCTCTGACGACAATGTGACCCCGGCCGCACCGATGTTGGTACGCAACTGGTCCAGCGTGGTCGCCCCGATGATCGGTATCGTTGGGAAAGGCCGGGTGCGGCAGAAGGCGATCGCCATCTGGCAGGGGTCCAGCCCATGCCGCGCCGCCACGCCAAGATAGGCCGCCACTGCCGGAAACACCCGCGCCGTGACCCGCCCGCTCAGGTCCGGGTTCAGGCTGCGGCGCGAACCGTCGGGGGTGACGTCGCCAGCGTATTTCCCCGACAGAAGCCCTGTCGCCAGCGGCGAAAAGGCCAGCAGCGGCATGTTTTCGACGACGGACAGCTCGGCCCAGTCGGTGTCGAACTGGCGGCAAAGCAGACTGTATTCGTTCTGGACCGTCGCCATGCGCGGTAGGCCCAGCGTGTCCGCCAGATGCAGCCAGCGTGCCGCCCCCCAGACGCTTTCGTTCGACAGCCCGATGGCCCGGATCTTGCCCTCGGCCACCAGCGCCTGCGCCGTGGTCAGGAAATCGGTCATCTGCGCCGTCTCGGTGACCTTGTCGATGCCCTTCGGCGCATAGGACCAGGACTGGCGGAAGTGATAGCTGCCGCGGTTGGGCCAGTGCAGCTGATAGAGGTCGATGTAATCGGTCTGCAGGCGCTTCAGCGAGGCCTCGACCGCCTTGCGCATCGTGGCCCCGGTCGTCACCTCGCCCGGCCGCAGGATCGGCCCCTTGCCCGCCACCTTGGTCGCCAGAACCACCCGCTCCCGCCCGCCCCGCGCCGCGAACCAGGTGCCGATGATCTCCTCGGTCCGGCCGGCCGTCTCGGCCCGCACCGGGTTCACCGGATACATCTCGGCCGTGTCCCAGAAGTTGACCCCCGCCTCCAGCGACATGTCCATCTGGGCATGTCCCTCGGCCTCCGTGTTCTGCGTGCCCCAAGTCATCGTGCCGAGGCAAAGTTCGGAAACCGTCAGGCCGGTCTTGCCAAGCGTCAGCGTCTTCATCGGGGACTCCTTCTTGCAGGGGGCAAAGCTAGGCCGGATCTGTAACAGGGCAAAGGGTCAGACTTGAGAACATTTAGCGAACAAGATAGCTTTTCCGCATGAGTCTGCCGATCCAGCACCACAGACCCCGACGTACCGAGGATCTGCAACCCCTTGCGGGCGACCTGACCCTGCGCCGGGGGCGGGTGCACGAACTCTGCGGGCCGTCCCGCCTGATGCTTGCCGCCCGGATCATGGCCAGAACGCAAGGCGCCGTGATCTGGATCCGCCCCGGCTGGCTGCCCGAGCGTCTGAATACGGCGGGCCTGCAACCCCTCGCCGATCCCGCCCGGCTGATCCTGGTGCAGGCAGACCGGGACGAGAACCTGCTCTGGGCCGCGGAAGAGGCCTTGCGCTCTGGTGCCGCACCCCTTGTGGTGGCCGAGCTGTTGAGCCCCCCTGCCCTCACCCCCACCCGCCGCCTGCATCTGGCTGCCGAAGCCGGGGCCGAAGCCGCGCGACGCGATACGGCGCTGGCGCCGCTTGGCCTGATCCTTCTCCCCGGGCTCGGCGGCGCGCAGGGCGTGGAAAGCCGCTGGCACATGGCCCCCGCCCCCAGCCGCGCGCTTCTGTGGTCCGCAGAGGACAGCTTCACTCTCACCCGCCTCCGCGCCCGGCTTCTGCCCCCCGCCAGCTGGTCCCTGCACGCCCGCCCGAAAGGGGAAGAGCTGACGCCAAGGCCCCTCCCCGACCTCTGACCCCTTGCACAAGAGCTTGATTTTGCCGCGCGGCTTCGGCGTGATAGCCTTGGACCGAAGGAGGCATCTGATGCCCGGACGCGCCATTCTCGCCCTCATCGCTCTCCTGCTGGCCCTTCCCGCCCAGGCCGCAACTGTCGCCTACCAGATGGAAGCTGCCAATTCGACCGTGGCCTTCGAGACCGATTTCGGCCCCGACAAGATCACCGGCTCGTTCCCGCTGGAGCAGGCGGACCTGAAGCTCGACTTCGATAACGTCGCCAACTGCACCGTCGATGTGGCCCTCGACGTCACCGGGGCACAGGCAAGCTTTCCTTTCGCCGCCCAGGCGCTGAAGGGGCCGAAAGTGCTGGACGCCAAGGCCCATCCCCGGATGACCTTCCAAAGCACCTCGGTCAAGCGCGCGGGTGACGCCGCAGATGTCACCGGCAACCTCACCATCCGGGGCGTGACCAAGACTGTCACCCTCAAGGCCCAGCTCTTCCGCCCGCAAGGCAGCGCCGCCACGGACCTTGACCATCTGACGGTCAAGCTCACTGGCCGCGTCAACCGCTCGGACTTCGGCGCGACCGGCTGGTCCGATATGGTCGGCGACGAGGTGCGGATCATCATCACCGCCCGGATCTCTGCGAAAGGCTGACGCATGGCGCTCAGAAATGGCCCCGACAGCTTCGGCCTTGTCACACGCGCGATCCACTGGCTGATGGCGCTTCTGATCATCTCCTTGTTCGCCCTTGGCCTACGCCTCGCGTGGATGGAACCCAGCCTTGCCAACCTCTGGCTTTACGGCCTGCACAA
The DNA here is from genome assembly GCA_046305855.1 of Paracoccaceae bacterium. Lineage (GTDB taxonomy): Bacteria > Pseudomonadota > Alphaproteobacteria > Rhodobacterales > Rhodobacteraceae > Tabrizicola. The sequence continues at coordinate 4,184 of JBKDYO010000049.1, read as the reverse complement.
GACCATGGGCCTCACCGCGCTTGGCCTCGTCCTCCTCCGCATCCTCTGGCATCTGGTCTCACCCCCGCCTGGGCCCCAGGCCACCGGCTGGATGCGGCTTTTCATCAAGGCCTGGCACTGGACGCTTTACGCCCTGATGCTCGCCACCCCCATTGCGGGCTGGGCCGGGTCTTCGGCCAGCGGCATCGACACGGTCATCTTCGGCAGCATCGTCGTGCCCCCGCTGGTCGAGGCGAACGAGACCTCGGAATTCGTCTGGTTCATCCTGCACGAGATCTTTGCCAAGACCCTTATGGGCATGGTCATCGTCCACATGCTTGCTGCCCTGAAGCGCGAGATGGAGGGCGATGGCACCCTGACACGGATACTCAAGGGCCGCGCATAGCCACGAGCTTTCGACGAAAACTCGCCCCCGCCCGAATTTTCGTCGAAAATTCGCGCCTGCTCCACACGCTGGCCCTTTCCCCGCGCTTGGGCTAATCAATCGCCGGACTCACGGAAGGCGCAGACATGGCACGCATCCTCATCACTTCGGCCATTCCCTACATCAACGGCATCAAGCACCTCGGGAACCTCGTCGGCTCTCAGCTGCCCGCCGACCTCTTCGCCCGCTTCAACCGCGCGATGGGACATGAGGTGATGTTCATCTGCGCCACCGACGAACACGGCACCCCGGCAGAGCTTGCCGCCGCCAAGGCGGGCAAGCCCGTGGAAGAATACTGCGCCGAAATGCACGCCGTTCAGGCCGAGATCGCCAAAGGCTTCCGCCTGTCCTTCGACCACTTCGGCCGGTCCTCCAGCCAGCGGAACCACCGCCTGACTCAGCATTTCGCCGGGAAACTGGCCGAAAACGGGTTGATCGCCGAAGTGTCGGAAAAGCAGGTCTACTCCATCGACGATGGTCGCTTCCTGCCCGACCGCTACATCACCGGCACCTGCCCGAACTGTGGCTACACCGCTGCGCGGGGCGACCAGTGCGAGAATTGCACCAAGCAGCTGGACCCGACCGACCTGATCAACCCGCGCTCGTCAATCTCTGGCTCCACCAACCTCGAAGTCCGGGAAACCAAGCACCTCTACCTGAAACAGCGTGCCCTGCGGGACAAGCTGGAGGCCTGGATCGATTCCAAGAAAGACTGGCCGATCCTGACCACCTCGATCGCGAAGAAATGGCTGAACGACGGCGACGGGCTGCAGGACCGCGGCATCACCCGCGACCTCTACTGGGGCATCCCGGTCAAGAAGGGCGACCAGCCCTGGCCGGGGATGGAAGGCAAGGTCTTCTACGTCTGGTTCGACGCCCCCATCGAATACATCGCCTGCACTGCCGAATGGGCCGACGCCAACGGCAAGGCCGACGCCGACTGGGAACGCTGGTGGCGCACCGACAAGGGTGCCGCGGACGTGACCTATTACCAGTTCATGGGCAAGGACAACGTGCCCTTCCACACCCTGTCCTTCCCCGCAACGATCCTTGGCTCGGGCGAGCCATGGAAGCTGGTCGACTACCTCAAGTCCTTCAATTACCTGAACTATGACGGCGGTCAGTTCTCGACCAGCCAGGGCCGCGGCGTCTTCATGGACCAGGCCCTGTCGATCCTGCCCGCCGACTATTGGCGCTGGTGGCTTCTGTCCCACGCGCCGGAATCCTCGGACAGCGAGTTCACCTGGGAAAACTTCCAGACCTCGGTCAACAAGGACCTCGCCGATGTCCTGGGCAACCTTGTCAGCCGCGTGACCAAGTTTGCCGTGTCGAAGTTCGGGAACGAGGTTCCGGCGGGTGGCCACTTCGGTCCCCTGGAAACCGCTCTCATCGCCGACCTTGGCGCACGCATCACCGACTACACCGCCTTCATGCAGCAGATGGAGGTCCGCAAAGCCGCCAGCGAACTTCGCGCGATCTGGGTCATCGGCAACGAATACCTGCAAGCCGCAGCACCCTGGTCCGTCGTCAAGACCGACCCCGATCAGGCCCAGGCCATCGTCCGCCTCGCGCTGAACCTGATCCGCGTCTATGCAATCCTCTCGGCCCCCTTCATCCCTGACGCCTCCGCCACGATGATGAAGGCCGTGGGAAGCACCGACTGGACATGGCCTGCCGACATCCACGCCGCGATGCGGACCCTGCCTGCGGGCCATGGCTTCGAGGTCCCCGAGAACCTGTTCCGCAAGATCACCGACGAGGAACGCGCCGACTGGCAGGCGCGTTTTTCCGGTATCCGCAGCTGAAGCTTCGCTGCAAGGCAGAACGGATTTCATGTGCAGCCGCAGAAACCGCCCCGAACCGGGCGGTTTTTCGCTGACTCGCCCCCACTGAGGGACGAAATTCTGCCGACACCAAAAACTTGGGGAGCCACGCCACACGCAGCGGTGGTATTGTCCCTGCATCGGACCCGAGTCGCTACCCGACTGTCTGCCCAGTCAAGGAGAGCCCGAGATGACACAAGTTCTGCCGACGCGTAGCCGTCCCACCAGAAACTATGCCGCCGTTGCCCTGTTCCTTGCCGTCTATGTGGGTGTTCTGGTTTTCGTTTTCGCACCCAAGGACATGTTCGCCGTTCAGTCCCCGACCGCACTGCTTCAATCCGACTGATCTGCCTCAGATAATCGCCGCCTCGACCAGCGCTCGCCCTTCGGCGATGCGCTGGAAGTGGAACTCTGACAAGTCCAGGCTGCGATAGCCGCCGTGCACGATCCATTCGGCCGTGGCCCGACCCATCGCCGGGGATTGCTGCAGCCCGTGGCCTGAAAAGCCGTTCAGGAACAGGAAGTTCGCTATTTCCGGATGCGGCCCGGTGATCGCATTCTGGTCCAGCACGTTGTAGTCATACTGCCCGGCCCATTCGCTGACGACCTTCACCGCCTCGAAGGCCGGAATGCGGGTTGCGATGGCGGGCCAGATCTTGTCCAGCCACAGGTCCTGGTCCATCGCGAAGTCGTCAAAGGCAACCGCCGGGTCAAAGTCCGCGTGCCCCCCGGCCATATACGTTCCGCCGCCCACCTCGCGCACGAAGGCCCCCGAGGGGTCAATCGTCAGCGGCAAGGGCCGATCCAGCGGCGTTTCGGCCTGGATCACCCAGTTGAAGCGCTTCCTCGGTTCGATCGGGATCGCGATCCCCGCCATCGCCGCGACCTTGGCCCCGCGCGTGCCCGACGCATTCACCACCATCCCGCAGCCGACCCGCCGCCCCGAGGCGAGTTGCACTCCGACCACCCGGTCACCCTTTGGCGCGACCTCCAGCCCAACCACCTCATCCGCCAGATACTCGACCCCTGCCTCGCGGGCCTTGCGGCGGAACCAGTCAAAGACGGTGTAGCCATCGAAATAGCCCTCGTCTTTCGTGTTCAGGCTGCCCAGCACCAGATCATCCGTGGCCATGAACGGAAACTCGGCCTTGATGTCGTCTGGCGTCAGAACCCGGGTCCCTGCCCCCGCCGCCGCCTGCACCGCCTGATTGGCGCGGAGGACACCAGCGAAATCTTCGCCGTCGGCCAGATACAGATAGCCGAAGTTCTGGATCTTCAGCTCGGGCACGCGGTCATCGCCCCCCATCCGCTGCGGCAACGACTGCACGAACTCGGCCCCGAACTGCGAGATGCGGATGTTCAGTTCAGTCGAGAACTGCTGACGGATGCAGGAGAAACTCAGCGCCGTCGCGGCCTTTTCATAAGAGGGGTCACGTTCGACCACCAGAACCCGGCCGGTAAAGCCCATCTGCGTCAGCCACCATGCGGTCGAGGACCCCATGATCGCCCCGCCGATGATCACCACGTCATAGCTGTCGTGCCCCGGTTCCGTCCGAAATCCCTGCATGTCCGCCCGCCGTTTTTCCTGAGCCCCGGTGTAGCCCAGCGCCCGAGGGCGGTAAATGCGCAGCGTTCAGCTTTGCGCCGGAGGGATGTCGACCGAATGCAGCCAAGGCTTGATGTCCAGAAGCGGCGTGCCGTCAAAGGCGTCCAGCGCATCAACCATCAGCACCCCGGCCGCCCGGTCCAGCGCCAGTACCCGCACGACCGCCACAGCAATCGGGTTCGGTCGGCTTGGCGCGCGCAGGGCAAAGACCCCCGTCGGCTGCTCACGGTGCTCTGGATGCAGCACGATCATGTCCCGCCGCGCCGCCCCGGTCCAATACAGCAGAATGACCGGTTGCCCGGCCTGCAGACCGGTCAGGCCTTGCCGGAAC
>JBKDYO010000048.1:0-5529 GCA_046305855.1 Paracoccaceae bacterium | reverse complement strand
TCTTTACAAGGAGCTGGAGGCCGAGACAGGCCAGGGCTGCGGCATCTTCCAGCCGGGAAGCCTCTATCTGGCCCAGACCGAGGCACGCGAACACCAACTGCGCCTGCAAGCCGCCAAGGCGCGCTACTACGGGATGAACTTCCACGAGGTCACGCGGGACGAGGCGGAACGCCTGCACCCCCTGGTCAACTTCGACGGCATCCGCTGCATCATGTACGAACCGCAAGGCGGCAATGTAGACCCCTCGGGCGTGACCATGGCTTATGCCGCCGGGGCCCGGGCACGGGGCGCGCAGATCCACCGGATGTGCCCGGTGACAGCGACTCGGCCGCAGCCGGACGGGTCATGGATCGTCGAGACCCCGTTGGGGTCGATCCATACTCAGTGGGTGGTGAACGCCGCAGGCCTCTGGGCGCGGGAAGTGGCGGCGCTGGCAGGGATTGGCCTGCCCCTGATGCCGACCGAGCATCAGTATTTCGTCACCGAAACGATCGCTGAAATCGCCGCGATGGACCGCCGCCTGCCCTCGGTCGCTGACCGGGATGGCGAGTATTACTTGCGGCAGGAAGGCAAGGGCCTGCTCGTCGGCGCCTATGAACGCGACATGAAGTTCTGGGCCGAAGACGGGACGCCGCAAGGCTTTGGCCACGAGCTTTTCGCCGATGATCTGGAGCGGATCGAACCCAACATGCTGCGCGCCATCGACCGGGTTCCCGTGGTGGGAAGTGCCGGGATCAAGCGGGTGATCAACGGCCCGATGATCTGGTCGCCAGATTCATCGGCCCTGTTCGGCCCGGTTCCGGAACTGTGCAACTATTTCTGCTGCAACGGGATCATCCCCGGCTTTTCACAGTCCGGCGGCCTGGGGCTTCTTTCGGCGGAATGGATCATTCAGGGCGAACCAAAGCTCGACATGTTCGGCTGGGACCTCGCCCGGTTCGGGGCATGGGCGGGCAAGGATTTCACCAAGGCCCGCGTGCGCGACCAGTACGCGAACCGCTTCAAGATCCACTTCCCGAACGAGGAACGCAGCGCCGGTCGACCGGTGCGGGTGCGGCCGATCTACGAGACTCAGAAAGCCATGGGTGGGGTCTTTGGGCTGAACTACGGCTGGGAGCATCCCTTGTGGTTCTCGGCTGACGGGGAGCCGACCGAAGAAACCATCGGCTTCGACCGCCAGAACTGGTGGGCCCCGGTGGGGCGCGAGGCGCGCAGCTTGCGCGACCGGGCAGGGATCATCGACATCTCGAACTTCGCCCGCTACCGCATCACCGGGCCGGGGGCGAAGGACTGGCTGGACGCGCTTCTGGCCAACCGGATTCCGGGCCTGCCGGGCCGGTCCTGCCTTGCCCCCCTGATCGGCAAACGCGGCGGGATCGCGGGGGATTTCACCGTAACCTGCCTGGGAGAGGGCGACTATTTCATGGTCGGCTCGGGCATGGCGGAGCGCTATCACAAGCGGTTCTTCGATGCCGTTCCTTTGCCTGCTGGAACCCGTTGGGACAGCGTGACCGAGGCCATGGCCGGCTTCAACGTGGCAGGCCCCTTGGCGCGCGACCTCCTGATGCGGCTGACCAACGCCGACCTGTCGAGCGAGGCGTTTCCGTTCATGCGGTCGGCTCGGATCGACGTGGCGGGGGTGCCCTGCATCGCGCTGCGGGTCAGCTTTACCGGTGATCTGGGCTGGGAACTGCACTGTGCCGAGGCTGATCAGGCACGGCTTTATGGGGCAGTTTTGGAGGCTGGCAAGGCGGTCGGGGCGGGGCCGGTGGGGAGCCGGGCGTTGATGACCCTGCGGGTGGAGAAGGGGTATGGATCCTGGGGGCGGGATTATTCGCCCGAGTACTGGCCGCAGGAAACGGGGCTGGCGGGGCTGATCAAGATGGACAAGGTGTTCCTCAACAAGGCAGCATACGCGGCCATCGCGGACCTTCGCCCGCGGGAGGTCTTGCGGACGCTGGTGATCGAGGCGACCACAGCGGACGCGACGGGGAATGAGCCGGTCTTTGACCTGGCAGGGAAGCCTGCGGGTAAGGTGTCTTCGGGGGCCTATGGCTACCATGTCGGGCAGTCGCTGGCGCTGGCCTATCTGCGGCCGGACATCGCGGCGGGGGCGGAGTTGGACGTCATGGTTTTGGGGCGACCGCATCGGGCGCGGGTGCTGGAAGGGGCGGCGTTCGACCCGGAGGGGAAGCGGCTGCGGGCCTAGTGTCCACGGTGGACAAAAGCTGGAACGCCCGCAAGATCAATAGCTTGGTCGCGGACGTTAGGGATCTGTTAAGGTTTGGCCAAAGCCAGATTCAGGAGGTCTTGTGCGGGTTTTCCCGTGTCTAGGCCTTCGGCCGCAGCGCAAAGGGCGGTGGCCCGCGCAGTGCCCAGCACCGGGTCGGCGCAGGCGTGGAACTTCTGGCGCATTTCCTCGCGGGAGACCATCGCCTCGGGGTCGCCGCGAGCTTCGGTGGGTGGGGATTCAAGGCGGGTGCCATCCTGCAGCACAAGCACGGCATGGGCGAAGCGGCGGGCCGGAAAGGCGGCGTTGTAGGTGTCGGATTCCGTCACCTGCATGCCTTCGGCGAGTCTGCGGATTTCCGGGTCGGCGAAGGCTGTTTCAGTGATGTCCTCGGGGCCGATCGTGCCGCGCACGGCGGCGACGGCGGCGGGGAAGGCGGTGGAATACTGGGCCTCTTCGGTCGTGGCAGGCGTCCGGGTGGCAAGGCGAAGAGACTGGTGGAAGGTCACGATCTCGATCCGCGCGACGTCGGTGGAGCGGAGGCCATGGCCCTGCATCAGCGAGAGGACGGCCTGCACCGGAGGCTGCGCCCAGCGGCAGACCGGGAAGGGTTTATAGTACTGCTCCATCACCCGCCAGGTCTGGCCAAGGTCGCCCCAGAGGTCGGCCACGTCATCGCCTTCCGCCGTGATGGCGGGCGCGCCGGTGAAGCCCGACCGGGCGAGATAGGCGGCGGAGACCCCTGCCATGCCGCCCCAGCCGGAGCCGTCCTTCAGCATGGTCGGATGGTCAATGCAGCGCATCATCTGGCTCCGGGGGCCGTGGTATTCGGCGATGCCAAGGGCGTGGCGGGTCTGATCTGCCGTCAGCCCAAGATAGAGCGCGCCGATGGCGGCGCAGGAGAGCGCGGTCCATGCCCCGGTCGTGTGGTAATCGCAGGCCGTGCGGTGGAGGGCGATCCCGGCGCGGGTGCCGATTTCGTAGCCGAGGAGGAGCGCGGTCAGGAGGTCGCCCCCGTCCAGCTTTCCGGTCGCCTCCACCATGGCCATCGCTGCGGGAAGGGCGGCGCAACCGGCGTGGCCCTTGGTCAGGCGGTGGCCGTCGTGGGCGTCGTAGGCGTCGATGGTCATGCCGCCTGCCAGAGCTGCACCGGCGGGGCTGACCTTGCGGCCATCCATCAGCATCCGCGCCGGAGCGCTTCCAGGGGCGAACTGGTCGGCGGCATGGTCGCAGATGATGCGGGCAAGGCGGGTGCCGATGCCTCCAGTTGCGACGCCCAGCAGGTCGACAAGGAAATCGCGGGTGCGGTCCTGCACCGGAGCGGGAACGTCCTGCCAGCGGAGGCCGTGGATGAAGTCGGTCAGCGGCATGGCGCGATCCTTAAAAGCTTAGGCAAGAGTGTCCGCCAGCCCGAGGGCCGCTTCAAGCTCGTGATGCTGCGGCAGCCCGTCAGTCACCTGGCGACCGTGGTTCAGGACGATCCGGTCGGCCTGATCGCGGGAAAGGACGGTGTTCAGGCTGCGGGACTGGAAGATGACCAGATGGGCGGGCAGGCCCACGCCGATGCGGCCAAGGTCGGGCCGCCCGATCAAATCGGCCGGCACGCGGGAGGCCATGGCGAGGCTGCCGGTCAGCGGCTCATCGGCCTGAAAGATCCGGATCGCCTGTTTCAGCGTGTCCAGCATGTCGTGGTCGCCGTAAGGGAACCAGGCGTCGCGGCAGTTGTCGCCGCCGATGGCCAAGGGCAGACCAGCGGCGCGGATTTCTTTGGCCGCCGTGACGCCCCGCCAGCGCGGGGTGCGGCCAGGTTTGCGGTCCATCAGGTACATCATCGGGGTCGGCATCGAGACGAAGGCGAGGTCGGCTTCTCGGGCGAGCGTGAGGGTCTGGTCGATGACCTCGGGCGTCATCAGGGAGAGGTTCACGCAATGGCCAAGGACCACCCGGCCCTTAAAGCCCGACCGCAGACGGGCGCGGGCAATTTCGGGGATGGTGAAAGCAGAGAGATCCTCCGTCTGGTCGACGTGGAGGTCGACGTCGAGGCCGCGTTCCTTGGCCAAGGCGAAAAGGCGGTCCAGCGCATGGGAAAGCGCGTCGTAGGTGCCGTTCTCGCCCCGGTCGAGCGTGTCAGTGACCCCGCCCAAGATGCCGCCCATGTCGGCGGCAAGATCGGCGAGGGCGCTGGCGTCTTCGCCGACCCAGGCCTCCATCGCGCAGATGGTGACGCCTTGCAGGTCAACCCGGCCCGCCCATTTGCTGCGCATTCGGTCCAGTGCGCGCCAATGGTGCTGCGAATAGGCCAGCGTTTCGCTGTCGACATGGCTGCGAAGGGCAGCGACACCGTGGGCGTAGGCGCATGCGATGCCGAACTCCATCCGCAGGTCGAGGTCGGCATCGGTCCAGCGCGGCCAGTCTTCGGCGGTCAGGGAGAAGCCACCATGGATGGTGCCATCGGGGCGGACGCGAGGAATGGCGTGGCCGCAGTCAAGGTGGGTGTGCATGTCGATGAAGGCCGGCCAGAGGTGGCGGCCCTGCAGGTCGGCACGGGCGCCTGCGTCGGGTGCGGTGCCAGCGGGGAAGAGGCCCGCGACGCGGCCTTGGTCGATCAGGAGGTCGAGAAGGAGCGCACCTTCGGCGTCCATCCGCGCCCCCGGAGGTGGCGTCACGACCAGTTCGGCCGGGACGCGCGCATTTGTCAGGACAAGGCGAGGGGTGTCCGGAATGGACAGTCGGTGGTCTTGCATCAACGTGCCCCTTGCCTTGTGCCTTGGTCCGCTCAGAACCCGGCCTTGATCTGCTCGAAGGTTTCGAGCTGCTTTTCCCGCTGGTCGAGGTCGAACGGGAGCTGCGGCAGGGTCGGCCCGTTGATTGGCCCAAGGCCTGCGGCATCAAGGACTGCCGGGTCGATCAGCTTCATCCCCTCGGCGTTGGCGTGGCCGTAGCCGATGTTGGTGACCAGAACCTCGGCGGCCTCGGGGCGGATCCAAGAGTTGACGTAGTCATAGGCCTTGTCCTCGCTGCCCTTGCCGTTCTTCAGGTTCACAAGGCCGCAGAACCAGGTGGTCACGCCTTCCTTGGGGGTGCGCTGATAGCCGACGGGGAAGCCTTCCTTCTGCAGGATCGACAGGCCATCCGGCCAGGACCAGGCGACTGCGACTTCGCCCGACTTCATGAGTTGGGCCATTTCGGTCGAGGAGTTCACATAGGCGCGGACACCAGGATGCACTTTGCGCAGCCAGTCGGCGGCGGCGTTGAACTGGTCATCGGTGACCTTCGTCCAGTCGGTGACACCGGTAGCC
>JBKDYO010000047.1:0-2988 GCA_046305855.1 Paracoccaceae bacterium | reverse complement strand
TGCCGTTGAAGGAAAATTCGACTGGTGCGGCGCGGTTGATCAACCGGCCGCCCTTGGCGAGACGCGTGCTCATTTCGTGACCTTCCCGTCAGGCTGCCAGCCAGCTTTCCAGTCTGGGCGGCGTGCCTGGATCTTTGCAATGATGTCGGCGGGGGGTTCGGAGACCTGCGCGGGATAGGTTCCGAACACTTCCAAAGTGGCTGTGCAGCGGGCGGCAAGAAACCACTTGCCGCAGCCGTAAGTGTGCCGCCACCGTTCGAAATGCACGCCCTTGGGGTTCTTGCGGGCGAACATGTAGGCTTCGAACTCCTCGGGGCTGGACCCCGGCCCGAAGCGTTTCAGATGCGCCTCGTAACCGGGAGACAGCTCGGTCTCATCGGCCTTCACGCCGCAATAGGGGCATTCGAGGATCAGCATGGCAGGGGTTCCCGAAAATGAGGGTCGGCGGATGTCATTGGTCGTCTTCCTGTGGCGCGCCTGCGCCCTTGAGGAAGAAGGTCAGAAGCTCTTCCAGCGGCACCGTGAGGCGGTCAGGGGCAAGGCCGACCAGCCAGCCTGCGACCTGGAAGGGGATATGGCCTGCTTCGGTCAGCATGGCGATGCACTCGGCCTCGGCGGCGGTGCCGGTGGTGGCGTGCACGAAGACGAGCGAGGGGTCGAGGGCGGCAAGGTCGATACCGCGCAGCACCTGCGCCTCGTGCCCGCCGGCGTTGATTGCAAGAAGTTGGGCACTGTCGATACCGAGTTCATCGAGCACCGTGTCCATGCGCAGGACGGGCACTTCGGTCACTAGCAGGTCATCCTCGTCGACGCCGGGCCGGGCGATGCGGTCGCGGATCAGCGAGGCGCGCCCCCGGGGGCCGCGGCGCTGGCGGGCCTCGGCCTCGGGCGTCAGGCTGTGGAGCGGGAGATTGGCCGCGACGTCGGAGATGCCAAGGTTCAGGATCGCGACGCGGTCGCTGTCCTTGTGCAGGGTTTCAAGCTGGGCGAAATTATGCGGCAGCGGCTCGATCAGGAGGCCGGACCAGCCATCCTCGCGGAAGCGGGGCAAGAGCGGCAGCGTGCCTTCGCCAGTGCCCGCACCGACCTGCAACACGAAGACGCGGCCCTTGTGCCGGTCATGCAGCCCGTTGAAGAGCATGGCCAGAATCGGGGCGTTCAGCTTGTACGCCCGTTTCGGCACATAGGGGCCCAGGTCGCGGATCATGGCCGGACCTCGGTGGTCTGTGTGGAACCGGCTCGCGACGGGGGCCGCGCGCCGGTCAGCCCGGCGTTACGGGTTGGCAGGAGGAGTTGCGGGCGCGGCAGGCGCGGGCTCGGCCGCATCAGAGGGCGCAGCTGCCTCTGGTGCGGGGTCGACTGCGGTGCCCGTCGTGCTGTCCGCAGGTGCGGCAGGCGGCTCGATGGTGACGTTGGTCGTGTTGGAGGCAGGCTCGATCGTGGCGACAGTGCCTGGATTGCCGAAGACGAACCACAGGATGAAACCGACGGCCACGACAAGCCCGCCGACGATGAGCGGCATGCTGCTGGAAGATTCGGTCTTCGGACTGGTTTCACGGACGATCGTCTTGGTTTTGTCTTCGTAGGCCATTGGAGGGTCTCCATGCTAGTTTCAACTGGCATGGAAACGCGGGCAGCCGGGCGTGGGTTCCGCCCGAGGCTGTCATCGGCAGAGAGTTGCCGCCGGACTGGCATCAGTGCGCCACCCCTGCCGCGACGGATTCGTCGATGAACTGGCCGTCCTTGAAGCGCCACATGTTGAAATCCTCGGCCAGGGGGCCGGGTTCACCTTTGGCCATCAGCTCTGCCATCGCCCAGCCAGAACCGGGGATCGCCTTGAACCCGCCTGTGCCCCAGCCGCAGTTGATGAAGCAGTTGCCGAGCGGGGTCTTGGAGATCAGCGGCGAGCGGTCGCCGGTCATGTCGACGATCCCGCCCCACTGGCGCAGCATCTTCAGGCGGCTGATGATCGGGAAGGTTTCCACGAGGGCGCGGAGGGTTTCCTCGATGTGGTGGAACGACCCGCGCTGGGTGTAGTTGTTGAAGCCGTCGGTGCCGCCGCCGATGACCATCTCGCCCTTGTCGGACTGCGACATGTAGCCGTGGACGGTGTTGGCCATGACGACCACGTCCATGCAGGGCTTGATCGGTTCCGAGACGAGGGCCTGCAGCGCCACAGCCTCGATCGGGAGGCGGAAGCCCGCCATTTCAGCTAGTTGACCCGAGTGGCCCGCGACGACCATGCCGAGCTTCTTGGTGCCGATGAAGCCCTTGGTCGTGTCGACGCCGGTGACCTGCCCGTTTTCGGACCGCACGCCTTTGACTTCGCAGTTCTGGATGATGTGCATGCCCATGGCCGAACAGGCCCGGGCATAGCCCCATGCGACGGCATCGTGGCGCCCGGTGCCGCCACGCGCCTGCCAGAGCGCGCCGAGAACCGGATAGCGTGGGCCGTCGATGTTCAGGATCGGGCACAGCTCTTTCACCCGCTGGGGGGTGATGAATTCGGTCGCGACGCCTTGTAGGGCGTTTGCGTGCTGGGTGCGGAGATAGCCGCGGACCTCATGGTGGGTCTGGGCCAGCATCATCACGCCGCGAGGGCTGAACATGACGTTGTAGTTCAGGTCCTGGCTCAGCGTCTCGTAGAGGCTGCGCGCCTTTTCGTAGATCGCGGCGGAAGGGTCCTGCAGGTAGTTCGAGCGGATGATCGTGGTGTTCCGACCGGTGTTGCCGCCACCAAGCCAGCCCTTTTCGATGATCGCGACATTGGTGATGCCGAAATTCTTGCCAAGGTAGTAGGCGGTGGCAAGGCCATGCCCCCCTGCCCCGACGATGATCGCGTCGTAGGAGGCCTTCGGCTCGGGCGAGGCCCAGGCGCGTTCCCAGCCCATGTGATACCGCATTGCCTCGCGGGCGATGGCAAAGACCGAATAACGCTTCATCGGGGCCTCTTGTCGGACGGGGGCTGCCAGAGCAGGTCCGGCACCC
>JBKDYO010000046.1:0-5839 GCA_046305855.1 Paracoccaceae bacterium | reverse complement strand
GGTCCGCATCTGGTGCCGCGCCCTGGGCCAGGACGTATATACAGGCTCCTCCGGCCGCGTCTTCCCCGTGGCGATGAAGGCCTCCCCGCTCCTCCGCGCCTGGGCGCAGCGCCTTTCGTCCCAAGGCGTCGAGATCCGCACTCGTTGGCGCTGGACCGGCTTCGCGGGCGCCGCTTTCACCTTCGACACCCCCAATGGCCCCCAGACTCTCACCCCCAAGGTGACCGTCCTCGCCCTCGGCGGTGCCAGCTGGCAGCGCCTTGGATCAGACGGCGCCTGGGTTCCGTGGCTGCGCCAAAAGGGCGTGCAGGTCACAGACTGGAAACCCGCCAACATGGGCTTCCGCGTCAACTGGTCGACCCACATGATCCCATTTTTCGGCAGTCCGGTCAAAGGCATAGCTCTCATTGCGGGCCCGCATCGTGAACGTGGAGAGTTCGTGATCTCGGCCAAGGGCGTGGAAGGCGGCGGTATATACAGTATATACAAGTATTTACGCGACGCATATACACTTGCGCTCGACCTCCTCCCAGACTTGAGCCAGGACGAGATTTCCCTCCGCCTGTCGAAGATGAAACCCGGCGAAAGCACCGCCAACCGCTTGCGCAAGCTTGGCCTAGACCGCACGCAGACTGCCCTGGTGATGGAATTCGCCCGGACCGAACCCTTCGTCCACCTCAAGCACCTGCCCATCCCGCTGCAAGGCCCGCGGCCCCTTGACGAGGCAATCTCCGTCGCCGGCGGCATCGCCTGGGACGCGCTAACTCCCGACCTCGAGCTGAAAGCGCTCCCCAACACCTTCGCGGCGGGGGAAATGCTGGACTGGGAGGCCCCGACCGGCGGTTACCTTCTCACCGCGTCCTGGGCCACGGGCCGCTGGGCCGGACAGGCCGCAGCACGCCGGATTCGTCTCTAATCCTGCGGAAAATGCAGTGCATCGAACCAAGGCAGCACCTGCTCGCGCAGGATCTCCACCACGTGATCCAGCCGCTCCGGCTGCTCCAGCACATCAATGAACGCCAAAGTCCCTGGGTCGCCGACAGCCTGTTCAAAGAACTCGGCCAGCGTCACATCCTCGCCGCCCGGCCAGTCCGGATGGTCCGGCACCTCGCCATCGGGAGTGACAAACCGCAGCACGATGCGCACATCCCAGCCGTACCGATCCCGCTGCAGATGCACCGCCGACTTTCCCGCTGGGGAAACCCGGCTCCAGGTCGTCTTGGTCAAAGTGTAACCCACCGGAACCAGAACTCCGTCCAGCGCCGCGATGATCCGTCCCCAGGCTTCCTCCCGCCGCGCCGGAAAAGCCGGGTCATTCGCCGCCAGATACTGACGGGCAGAGAGGTCCGGGTCGTCCATTCAGGCCGACAGCCCGCCCGCGAGGTCCGGCACGTCCAGCGCCGAGAACCCATAGTGCCTTAGCCAGCGCAGATCCGCCTCGAAGAAGGCCCGCAGGTCCGGGATGCCATATTTCAGCATCGCGATCCGGTCGATCCCCATGCCGAAGGCAAAACCCTGCCACTGCGTCGGGTCTACCCCCGCGGCTTGCAGCACCTTCGGATGCACCATCCCCGACCCGAGGATTTCCATCCATTTGTCACCCTCGCCGATCTTCAGCTGGCCGCCGACGTTGGAATAGCGAATGTCGACCTCCGCCGAAGGCTCGGTGAACGGGAAATGCGAGGCCCGGAACCGCAGTTCGACCTTGTCGACCTCGAAGAAGGCCCGGCAGAACTCCTCCAGCGTCCATTTCAGGTTCGCCATCGAGATGCTGCGATCAATCGCAAGCCCCTCGACCTGGTGGAACATCGGCGTGTGGGTCTGGTCCATGTCCATCCGGTAGACCCGGCCCGGCGCAATTACCCGGATCGGCGCGCCCTGTTCGGTCATCGCCCGAATCTGGACCGGAGACGTATGCGTCCGCAGCACATGCGGCGGGCGATTGTCGCCCTCGGCCCGCGCCATGAAGAACGTGTCATGCTCCTGCCGCGCGGGGTGTTCCGGCGGAATGTTCAGCGCGTCGAAGTTATACCAGTCGCTTTCGACCTGCGGCCCTTCGGCCACGGAAAACCCCATGTCGGCAAAGATTGCCGTCAGCTCTTCCATGACCTGGCTGACCGGATGGATCGTCCCGCGCGGCCGCGGCCGCCCCGGAAGGGTAACGTCCAGCCATTCCGACTTCAGCCGCTCATCCAGTGCTGCATCGCCCAGCGCGACCTTCCGCGCCCGCAAGGCCGCGTCGATCTCGTCCTTCAGCGCGTTCAGGCTCGCCCCGGCCGCCTTCCGCTGATCGGGGTCCATTTTCCCAAGACCGGCCATCAGGGCCGAGATCTCGCCCTTCTTGCCCAATGCGCCGACGCGGACCTCTTCCAGCCCGGATTCGTCTGCAGCACCAGCCACCGCCGCCAGGTACTTTGCCTTCAGCGTGTCGATCCCGTCCATCCATCGTCTCCCGGGGCTAAAACCGGGTTCCGTGCTACCGGCGAAGGCCCGGCGATGCAAGGCGGTCAGAGAGATCAGGGCAACCGACAAGGCCGCCCATGACCCTACATGATCGGCGCTTCGGTCGTCTCGAAGACCAGCGAAGATGCTGTACCCCGGCCGTCCTCGTCCGTTGTCCGGCTGGCAATCAACCGCTGGCTCCAGATCGTCTTCTGGTCGGACTGGGCCACCAGACGCAGTTTCAGATGCGCCCGGTCACCGCTCCAGGCACCTTCGACGTGCAGATCCAGCCCCTCTGGCAAGGATTCGCCCGTCGTGCCAAAGCCTTGAGGCCCGCCCTGCAGCAGGTATTCTGCCGCCAGCCGTGCAATCGCCCCCGCAAGGTCCCGGGCGATCCCCGTCTCGGTACCCTCGGGCAGCGCCCCCAGCCGCAGCCGGAACGGCCGCCCTATGGACCGCGCCGCCTGGTCCAGGTCCAGGACCACCCGCTGGCGCTCTTCGGTCAGCCAGTCTCCGAAGGCCGGGTCAAGGATGTCGATGCCCTCGAGGAACTCGCGGCCCCCGGCCAGCGCAAGCCGGGACGCCTCGGGATCCCGATCCAGGTCGGTCTCGAACCGCACCAGCCGCACACAATCGCGGTCGCTTTCCAGATGGTCGGCCAGCGGACCCAGCGCCTTTCGCAATTCCGACAGCGCCTGCCGCAGGCTGCCCGAGGCCTGTTCCTGCCCGCGATCCGACCACAAGTGGCCTTCCAGCCAGCGGCGCGGGCGGCAGTGGTCCGGCGTGCGACCCAACATTGCCAGCAGGGCCCGCGCTTTCGCACCACGCGGTGTGTAGTCCATGCCCGCGCTGTCCAGTACCTGAAACAGCCCCACCAACCGGATGAACATTGGAAACCCCCCGCTTTTCGCCGCTTGTTTTCGTCTTCGGACACAGTCGGACGGCTTGCGTGAAATTTGCGTCAATCGGGCAGGGCGACCCGGCGCCAGCGAGAGAAAATCGTGAAATCGCGTGAAAGACGGGCGCTCGACCCGTCCCAACACAGGCTGATTCGGCCCTGAGTCTCGCCGCAGAGGCCGCTGGGACAGGGCTTTTGGCAGTTTCACGGGGAATTAACGCGCGTTTCTCCCCCCTAGGCTCAGGTTGAACCCGAAGCCGCTCTCGGTGCCCTTCACGGCCCGGCCCGGAAACCTGCGAAAGGTTACACGATGCCCAGACCTGTCATGCCCATCCGTGCCCAAACCGGCACCTTCGCTGACTGGACAGCCAGCGATCCCGCCGACGGGCTTGTCCGGCTCCTCAAGGGCGGGTTGCTTGACAAGGTCCCGTCCAGCGACGCCGACACAAGTCGGCCCGGTCTGGATTTCGCCACGCAGGACTACCTTGGCCTTGCCTGTCATCCTGCCGTCCGGGCGGCGGCCTTGTCCGCCCTTGGTCAGCGCCCCAGCGATGATCAGCCCGGCCAGACGACTGGCGCAGCCACGATCCAGGCGCTAGAGGCCCGCCTCGCGTCGATCCTGAACCAGCCTCATGTTTCAACCTTCGCCTCCGGCACCGATGCGATCCGCCAGAGTCTGGCTGCGATCCTGGAACCCGGGGACGATGTTCTGATCGATTCAGCCGCGCCTTCCGCCATGTTCGAGACTGTTCTGGCCTGTCGCGCAGCCCTGCACCGCTTTCCGTCCGGCTCGATCGACGCGGTCGAGCGGCGTCTGATCCGCCTTGCCCAACAACAGCGGCGTGGGCGCTTGGTGATCGCGGTTCCGGCCGTCTCGGCGCATGGCTCGAAACTCGCCGATCTTGCGGAACTGGCCATGCTTGCCCGGCTGCACAACGCATGTCTGATCGTTGACGTGTCGCACGACCTTGGGGCCATGGGCCAGGACGGAGGCGGTCTGATGGAAATTCAGGGCTGCCTTGGGCGCATCGACATCATTGTTGGCAGTCTGGCGAAATGCTTCGGCGCTGACGGGGGCTTTGCCGCGTTCCGCGACCCAGGTCTCGGGTCCCGGATCCAGACTGGCGCAGCGCCCCTGCCACCGATGAACGCCAGCGTCATCCTTGCCGCAGCTGAAATCGCCTTCGGCGACGAGGGCCGCCTGCTCCGCCGCAACTTGCGTGGGATCTCTCTCAGGCTGCGCAACCACCTGATGGCGGACGGGGTCCGCGTCATCGGCAAGGCCTCACCCCTGGTCCCGATTCTCTTGCCTTTGAAGACCGCGCTGCCCCGAACGGCCCTTCTGGAAAGCGCCGGGCCGCGTGTGACCCTTCTGCAAGCGCCGGTGGTGCCGCTTCACGCGCCGCGCTGGCGGATTCAGCTGACCGCGCTGCATGGTCCAGCCGATATCGACGACCTTGCCGAACTGATCCGGGACGTCAGCCGCGCCTTCGACCGGACGCCCGCGCGCCTGCCTGTGGCCGTCTAGCGCTTCACCGAGGCGGTGACATAGTTGCAGCTGAGATCCCGGTCCGACAGGCTCCAGCGCCAGGTCACCGGGTTGAAGACCATGCCCTTGCGGTCCACCGGGGTCAGACCCGCCTTTTCGATCAGCGCGAAAAGCTCGTCCGGGGTGATGAACTTCGCCCAGTCATGCGTGCCCTTCGGTAGCCAGCGCATCACCCATTCCGCCCCGATGATCGCCATCAGGAACGACTTCGGGTTCCGGTTCAGGGTCGAGCAGATCATAAGACCACCCGGCTTCAGCAACTCCTGACAGGCGGTCAGATAGGCCTGCGGATCGGCGACATGCTCCACGACTTCCATGTTCAGGACGACGTCGAACTGCTCACCCGCTTCGGCCAACGCCTCGGCTGTCGTGTGTCGATAGTCGATTGCCAGACCCGACTGCTCGGCATGCACCCGCGCGACGGGGATGTTCCGGGGTGCCGCATCCGCCCCCACGACATCGGCCCCCAGCCGTGCCATCGGCTCGGACAGAAGGCCCCCACCGCAGCCGATGTCCAGAATCCGCAGGCCCTTGAACGGCAGCGCGTTGGCAAGGTCCCGGCCGAATTCCGCAGCGATCTGGCTGGTGATGTAGTCAAGCCGACAAGGGTTCAGCATGTGCAGGGGCTTGAACTTGCCCTCCGGGTTCCACCATTCCGCGGCCATCGCCTCGAACTTGGCCACTTCCTGCGGATCAACCGTATCCACCGCCATTGCCGTCTCCTTTGCCCTTCGACACCGGGCTTTCCCGACGCTATATAGGGTGAATATGGATCAGAGATCAGGTCAAAAGCGCGCAGTCGAGTACCTTTACCCGCCGATCGACCCGTTCGATCAGCGCGTGATAGATATGGGCGACGGGCATCGGGTCTATGTCGAACAATGCGGCAATCCAACGGGCATCCCGGTCATCGTGTTCCACGGCGGACCCGGAGGCGGCTGCTCTCCCGC
>JBKDYO010000045.1:0-75504 GCA_046305855.1 Paracoccaceae bacterium | reverse complement strand
CGCCAGCGGAAATAGCACACCGCCTCGGCACCATGGGCAAAGGCTTCCCAGGCCCAAAGCCGGGCCATGCCAGGCAAGGGATCGGGGTTGAAGGGCGCCCAATTCACCGGGCCCGGCTGCTGTTCCATGATCCACCAGCGGCCCTTGCCGACCTCCCGATAGAGATCGTGGTGGAAGGCCTGGAAGTCCGGGTCGCCCTGCCGCACGAAGCGCCGCTTGTGCTCGGCGTCGGCCGGAATTCGGTCCGACAGGAACCCCAGCGGATAGCTGTCCCATGACGCGATATCGAGGTCCGCGCCCACCTCCCAGTGATCGAACTCGGTGATCGCGCCCATGAAGTTGTGCGCCACCGGTGCCGCCGAATGCTTGCGGATGATGTCGACCTGCAGCTTGTTGAAGCTTTGCACCTCGTCGCTGGCGAACCGGCGGAAATCCATGACGTGGGACGGGTTCGGTTCACAGACGGTCAGGTTCGGCAGGCCGATCTCGCGGAAATCCCGGTATTCCATCGACCAGAACACATTGCCCCAGGCCCGGTTCAGCGCGTCTGGCGACTGGTACTTCTGCGCCAGCCAATCCTGGAACGCCGCCTTCGCGGCCTCGGAGTAAGAAAGCGTCGTCTCGTTGCAGGCGTATTCGTTGTCGGTCTGCCAGGCCGCCACGTGCGGGTTCTTCCCATACCTCTCGGCCATCGCCGTGACGATCTTCGCACACTCAACCCGATAGCCCCGGTGCGAAAAATCATAGTGCCGCCGCGAGCCAAACCCGCGCACCTTCCCCGCGGCATCCACCGCGAACATGTCCGGGTGCCTGTCCACCATCCAGCGCGGCGGGGTGGCCGTGGGCGTGCCCAGCACCACCTTCAGCCCCCCCGCGCCCAGCGTCGCAATCGCCCGGTCCAGCCAGCCCCAGTCATACCGCCCCGGCTCCGGTTCCATCCGGCTCCAGGCGAATTCACCGATCCGGACCCATGTCAGGCCCAGCTTCGCCATGCGCGCGGCATCCTCGGCCCATTGCGCCTCGGGCCAGTGTTCGGGGTAATAGCAGACACCAAGCGTGCGTTTCATGGGATCACCTGTGGTTCGGGAAGACCTTTCCCCGCGCCGGGGAAGGCGAAAACTTGGCCAGAGGCCGGGTGCCGCGCCCGGGCTTCGGCGTCCATGTGTTCAAGCGCCGTAGTGACGAAAAGGGTCGTCAGGTCCGGCCCGCCAAAGGCCGGGCAGGAGGACTGCGTCGCGCCGGGCGTTTCGACGGCCGACAGGAACACCCCGTCCGGCCCATAAGAAGCCACCCGCCCCGCACCCCATTGCGCGTTCCAGAACCGGCCCTCGGCGTCGGTCACAGCGCCGTCAGGGTTCAGGCCTGCCCGCGCGAGGTCCAGCCAGACCTCGGGTTCGCCCTGTGGCCAACCCGCGCTGTCCAGCGCGACCTTCATCACCTGCGCGCGTGCCGTATCGGTGAAATGCGCCGCCGTGCCGTCCGGGGTGAAACAGATCGCGTTCGGGATCGAGATGCCGGGAAACAGCTGGCGCAACTCGCCTCTGTACCAGCGCCAGATCGCGCCAGCACCCTTTTCCGCCTTTTTCCCCATCGTGCCGAACCAGAACCCGCCTTGCCGGTCGGCGCGGCCGTCGTTCGACCGGGTCAGCGTCGTGCCCGCAGCAGCGACAGGGGTGCGCTCTCCGCTGGTCAGGTTAAGCCGGAAAAGGCCGGTCTCACAGGCAACCAACAGCTCGTCCGCGCTGATCCATCCGGCGGCCGAGACATATTCGGGAAAGCTCCAGGACCGGGCCTTGGAATGCAGGGTCCGGTTCAGGATATCGAACCAGAAAAGCTCATTCCGCAGCGGATGCCACAGGACCCCTTCCCCCAGTTCGCACGCGCGCGTGTCGAAGATCATGGCATGACCGCGTCATAGGCCGCGACGATGGCGACGGCCTTCTTGGATATCTCGGCTGTCGACAGCCCGGGCGTGTACAGCGCCGTGCCGATGCCAAAGCCGTTCGCACCCGCGCGGACCCAGTCGGCAAAGTTCGCCGGTCCTGCGCCGCCCACGGCATAGACGGGCAGATCCTTTGGCAGGACCGCGCGGATCGCCTTCAGCCCATCCGGCCCGATCAGGCTGCCGGGAAACAGCTTCAGCCCCGTCGCCCCGGCCTTGAGAGCCGCAAAGCACTCGGTCGGGGTCATCACGCCGGGCCACGAGGCCATGCCCGCGGCGCGGGTCGCGCGGATCACCTCGGGGTCGGCGTTGGGCGAGACGATCAGCGTGCCCCCCGCCGCCTTCACTTTCGCCACATCTTCGACCGTCAGAACGGTGCCCGCGCCGATCTCGGCCCCCGGCACTGCCGCAACCATCGCGGCGATGGACGTGAAGGGGTCCGGCGAGTTCAGGGGGACCTCGATCCGGGTGATCCCGGCCGCGACCAGCGCCCGGGCAACCTCGGCTGCCTCGGGCGGAGTGATCCCGCGCAGGATGGCGATCAGGTTGCGGTGGCTCATCTTGCGGCCTCGGTCTGGGGGGAAAGCGAGGCCAGGCCCGCCAGAGTGCAGTCGCTGGCCGACAGGCGCTGTGCCTCGATGCCTTGGGCCGCAAGGGCGCGGGCATAGGCCGCCGACAGCTTTTCGGCCCCGATCAGGGTGACGCGCTGGCCCAGCCAATAGGGCTTTGCGGCGGCAAGTTCGGTGCCGATCAGCAGGCCGGACAGCCGTGAGCGGGCGGCCTGCGGCGAAAGGCCCGCGATCAGCCCTTCGGCCCGAAGCGAGAAGAGCCGCGCGCCAAGCCGTTCAGGGCGCGAGAGGGCGTCGGCGACAGCAGTGTCGAAGGCCGCGTTGTCCCAGCCGCCGCCCTGCATTCCGTGGCGCAGGACCGAGGCTTCGGACAGAAGCGCGAACATCTCGCCGGTCATGAAGGTCTGGAAGCTGACAACCTCGCCCGCCGAGATGTGGACCCATTTCGAATGCGTCCCCGGCAGGCAGAGGACGCCGTCATAGCCGGGCATCAGCCGAAGTGCGCCTGCGATCTGGGTTTCCTCGCCGCGCATCACGTCGGCGGGCTGGTTCTGCTTCAGGCCGGGGGCAATGCTGACGCGAAGGCGGGGGTCGGTGGTCGGGGCCTGGACCTGTGCTGCCATGTCGAGGGGCGTGCAGGGCACCGTGCGATAGGGCGCCTCGCACCAGCCCTGCCGGCTGCCGACCATGCCGCAAGCAACCACCGGGGGATTGTCCGCCAGCCAGGGTCCGACCAGCCGCACCAGCGCAGGCTCGAACCCGTCGCGGGTCAGCTTGCCCATCCCCTCTTCGCTGGAGGCGTCGGCCAGCACGCGGCCATCCGCCCCCATCGCCCAGGCACGCAGGTTGGACGTGCCCCAGTCGACGGCGATCCAGGCGGGTTTCACGGCGTCGGTCATGACGAGATGTAGCCTCCATCCAGAACCAGTGTCTGCGACGTCATCATCCGCGAGGCAGTCGAGGCCAGGAACAGGACCGTCCCGGCCATGTCTTCGGGCTGGATCTCGTCCGGAATGCACTGGCGCGCCAGATGCGCTGCCAGCCCTTCCGGCGTGACCCACATTTCCTTCTGCTTCGCGGTCAGCACCCAGCCGGG
Source organism: Paracoccaceae bacterium (assembly GCA_046305855.1). GTDB lineage: Bacteria > Pseudomonadota > Alphaproteobacteria > Rhodobacterales > Rhodobacteraceae > Tabrizicola. The sequence continues at coordinate 71,897 of JBKDYO010000045.1, read as the reverse complement.
GGCCACCGCGTTGACCCGGATACGGTCAGGGCCGAACTCGCGCGCGAGCGTCCGCGTCATCCCGACGATCCCGGCATTGGCGGTGATGTAGGCCGCATAGCCCTTGTCGGCCATCATGAAGCTGATCGACGAGAAGTTGATGATCGACCCGCCGCCTGCGGCCTTCATCCCCGGAATGACCGACTGGCAGGCAAAGAAATACGACCGCAAGTTCACCGCCATCGACCAGTCCCAGAAGGTTTCGTCGGTCTGCAGCGTCTCATGCCGCTTGTCGTTGGCGGCGTTGTTCACCAGCACGGTGATCGGCCCATGCACCTTGGCCGCCGTCGACAGGGTCAGCTGCAACTGGTCGGTGACCGCGATGTCGCAGGGCAGGAACAAAGGCCGGTTGCCCGTCGCTTGTTCCATCTCGTCGCAGAAGGCCGTTGCATCCGACCTCTGGCAAAAGGCGACCTTCGCGCCTTGGCGCAGGAACGCCTCGGTCAGAGCAGCACCAATGCCCGAACCGCCGCCGGTGACAAAGACGGACTGACCCTTGAGATCGTCAAATACCACGCCCATGCCTTTCGCCTTTCACGCTGACGTGCGTGTTCTTACCCGGCTGCCTTTCCGGTCGCCAGAGCAGGCTGACGGAAAGGCAGGATCAGTCATTTCACCGCCCCAAGCGTGAGACCGGCGATAAAGTGCTTCTGCATCAGGAAGAACATCGCCACCGGCGGCAGCGCGGCCAGGATCGACCCCGCCGACACCAGATGCCACTGCGCGATCCACTGACCGTTTAGACTGGAGAGACCGGCTGTGATCGGCTGGCTGTCCACGCCTTGGGTCAGCACGGTGGCCCAGAAGAAGTCGTTCCAGATGAAGGTGAAGACCAGCACCGACAGCGCCGCAATCGCAGGCCGCATCAGGGGCAGGACGATGTACCAGAAGATCCGCCATTCGCTGACGCCTTCCACCCGGGCCGCCTCGATCAGTTCGAACGGCAAAGCCTTGATGAAGTTCCGCATGAACAGCGTGCAGAACCCGGTCTGGAACGCGATGTGGAACAGCGCCAAGCCGTACCAGGTGTCGTACATCCCCAGTTGCAGCGTCATGTCGCGGACCGGGACCATCAGGATCTGGAACGGGACGAAGTTCCCCGCCACGAACATGAAGAACACAAGGATGTTCGCCCTAAACCCGTAGACCGCCAGCGCGAACCCCGTCATCAGCGACAGTCCCACCGCGCCGATCACCGTAGGGATCGTCACCCAAAGCGAGTTCACCATGTACTGGCCGATGGGGGTTTCGGTGAAGATGTAGACGTAATTCTCCCACGCGATGCCCGAAGGCATGCCGAAGTAGTTCCCTTGGGCGAGGTCCGAGGCGGGCCGCAGTGAGGTCAACGCCACGCCGAGAAGCGGGAACAGCCAGATCAGCAGCGCTACGGGCAAGGCGAAGGTGTAGATCCACTGCGCGGCGGTCGAGGATTTCTGGATCGGACGCGGAAACATCTCAGCGCTCCTTCTCGTCGCGCCACATCTTCCAGATGAAGCCCGAAATGAAGACCATCATGATCAGGAACAGGACGACGGCGATGGCCGCACCATAGCCCATGCGGAACCCGTACTCGCTGAGCGCCTTTTCGTACATGTAATAGGAAAGGATGCGGGATGAGCCGAAAGGCCCGCCGCTGGTCATGATCGACACCAGGTCAAACGACCGAAGCGCGCCGATGACCGTCACGATCACCGCGATGAAGGTCGCCGGGCGCAGTTGTGGCAGCACAACGTACCACAACATCTTCCAGCCCTTGGCGCCGTCCAGCCGCGCCGCCTCGATCTGATCCGGGGCGACGTTGTTCAGACCCGTCAGATAGAGGATCATTACATAGGCGATCTGTGGCCAAAGGCCGGCGGCGATGATGCCATAGGTCACAAGGTCCGGGTCGGCGAGGATGGCCGTGCCGGTGCCGGTGATCCATTCGGTCAAGAGATAGAACAGGCCGAAATTCGGGGCGTAAAACCATGCAAACATCAGGCCGACGACGACCTGGCTGATGACGAACGGAAAGAAGAACAGCGACTTGTAAAGCCGGATGCCCCGGACCGTCTGGTTCAGGAAAATCGCGATGAAAAGGCCGATGGGCAGGGCCAGAAGGTACAGAACCAACCATTTGAGGTTGTTCCACAGTGACACCTTGAAGGCCGGGTCGGTCATCAGCTCGGCATAGTTGCCCACGCCTACGAAGGTGCCGGTGAAAGCGCCGTCCTTGTTGTAAAGCCCGTCCCAGTCATAGAACGACAGGCTGATGCTTTGCACGATGGGCCACAGCACATAGACCACGAACATGAAAAGACCGGGGGCCAGAAACAGCCAGGGTGCTACCGCGCGCTGGTTGAACCGTCCCTTTGACCTTGCGACTGGGTTTATCGTCTGTGTCATGCTTGGGCCCCCCGGAACAGAAAACGGGCGCCCCCTTTGCCAAGGGGCGCCCGAAAAGTCAGATCACTGCGGATAAAGGCGCAGGCGGGTTGCTTCGAGGTTGGCCAGAATCTCTTCCAGAGCTTCGGGCTGAACCAGGAACCGCTGGAAGCCTTCCATGCCGGCCTTGGCATATTCAGCTTCGGCGTCGCGGTCCCAGAACTGGGCGATACCGCCCGTTGCGGTGGAAAGCGATGCAAAGCCGGCCGTCAGGAACGGATCAGCCGCATCAACGGACGCCCCGCTGTTGGTGGGCAGCTGGCCAACGGCCGCGTTCCACTTGGTCTGCGCCTCAGCGCTGGCGACGAATGCCAGGAACTTCTTCGCATCTTCAGGGTTCTTCGCACCCGAAGTCAGGTGGATCGTGTCGGTCGGAGCTTCTTCAGCGCGGGGAATACCAGCGGTGATTTCCGGGAACACCATGAAGCCCAGGTTGTCGTTCGTCATCCCGCCTTCCTTGAAGACGCCGACAGCGAAGTTACCCATGACGTAATGCGCGGCCTTGTTCTGCACGAAGATCGCCGCTGCATCCTGCCAGTCGATGGCGGCATGGTTTGCGGTCAGGTAGGGCTGCAGCTTGCCGAGGTTTTCGAACACAGCGCGGGTTTCCGGCGAGGTCCACGAGATCTTGCCCGCGGCCAGATCGCTGTGGAACTGGTAGCCATTGGTACGCATCGACACGTAGTCGAAGATGCCTGCAGCGGGCCACAGCGCCGAAGAACCGGTGGTCACGCAGTCAATGCCAGCAGCCTTGAATGCTTCGCAGTTGGCCAGGAACTGGTCCCAGGTCACGCCCTCGGCGCCTGGAGCTTCGATACCGGCTGCCTTGTAGGCGTCGCGGTTATAGTAGATGCCCCACTGGTAGTAGGTGTAGGGGATCGCGTATTTCTTGCCATCAATGGTCGACGACAGGATCGACGAAGCCAGCGACTCGTTCAGGCCATTGGCATCCCAGACGTCGGTGATATCGGCGAAGAGGCCTGCTTCAACGAACGGCTTCATGCGGTTTGCGGCATACCAGTTCGCCAGGTCCGGCGCGTCCGCGGTCAGGAAGTTCCGGATCGAGGTCTTGTAGCCTTCGTGGTCGAAGTTCGTCAGGACCACATCGATCTCGGGGTTCGCGGCCTCGAAATCGGCGATCATGGCTTCGGCAGCCGCCAGCGGAATCGGGTCGTAGTCCGCGTTCCAGGTGACGACGCGCTTGTCCTGCGCGAAAGCCGAAGTGGACAGCATCAAGGCTGCCCCGAGCGCCAGCGCGCCCGTCAGTTTGTGAACCATGGTTTCCTCCCGTTTGGTTTCACTATTTGAAACTTAGTCTTGAATATTGAAAACTATGTCGGCTATCGTCTATCCTGTCAACAAGCTCGTTCGCGGGAGGGACGATGGGCGCGGAGGGACACGCAGACGGCACCGTCGGCAAGGCGCTCGACGTTCTGGACATGGTCGCAAGCCATGGCCAGCCGGTGCGCTTTTCCGACCTTCTGGCGCAATCCGACTATCCCAAGGCCACGCTCTACCGCCTGCTGCAGACGCTGGCGCATCAGGGGATGCTGACGCTGGACCCGGACCTTGGCACTTACGCGCTTGGCGTCCGGCTGGTTCGGCTGGCCCATGCCGCCTGGGCGCAGTCCTCGCTAGCCCCGATCGCGCGGCCCTATCTTGATGAATTGGCTGCAAGAACCGGCGAGACGATCCATCTGGCGCAGATGGACCTTGGGCAGGTTCTGTATGTCGACAAGCGCAATGCCGCGAAGCCGGTCGAGATGTTCGCACAGGCTGGCAAGGTCGGCCCCGCCTACTGCACGGGCGTCGGCAAGGCGATGCTCGCCTACCTGCCGCCCGACGCGCTGGAGGCCGCCTTGGCCCGCCAGTCCTTCCACCGCTTCACGCCCCACACGCTGGCCAGCCGCGAGGACCTGCTGGCCGAGCTGGAGGCGATTCGCAAACGCGGCCACGCCTGGGACCGGGAAGAGCACGAGGCAGGAATCATCTGCTGCGCGGTACCGATTCTCTCGCGCCAGGGCCGGGTGATGGGGGCCTTGTCGGTTACATCGACCACAGCGCGGACGACGCTGGACGCTCTGGGCGCGCAGGCGCCGATGGTGAAGGATATTGCGGCGAAGATTGCTGCGGAAGCGGAAAGCTGGCGCTTTCCGGAACAGGTTTAACCGGGGGGAGGAAAACCCATGACGGGAGTGACGCTGGAGAAAGTCGTCAAGCGCTTTGGCGATGTGCAGGTGATCCATGGGGTCAACCTGACGGTGGAGGATGGAGAGTTCTGCGTCTTCGTCGGCCCGTCGGGCTGCGGGAAATCGACACTGCTGCGGATGATCGCGGGGCTCGAGGAAACGTCCTCGGGGGCCATCCGCATCGGCGCGCGGGACGTGACCTACATCGACCCGTCCGAACGCGGCGTGGCGATGGTGTTCCAGACCTATGCTTTGTATCCGCACATGACTGTGGCAGAGAACATGGGCTTTGGCCTCAAGATGACCGGCCACCCCAAGGCCGAGATCGACCGCAAGGTCGCGGAGGCTGCCCGCATCCTGAAGCTCGAACCCCTCCTGGAACGCAAGCCCAAGGCCCTGTCCGGCGGCCAGCGCCAGCGCGTCGCCATCGGTCGCGCCATCGTCCGGGGGCCGGAGGTGTTTCTTTTCGACGAACCGCTTTCGAACCTCGACGCCGAGCTGCGGGTCGAAATGCGGGTCGAAATCGCCCGCCTGCACCGCGAGATCGGGGCCACGATGATCTACGTCACCCACGACCAGGTCGAGGCCATGACGCTCGCCGACAAGATCGTCGTGCTGCGCGCCGGACGGATCGAGCAGGTCGGCAAACCGCTGGACCTCTACAACAACCCCGACAACAAGTTCGTCGCGGGCTTCATCGGCAGTCCGGCGATGAACTTCGTGGCCGGGGTGGCCGAGGCTGGTGCCGTGTCGGCGAAAGGCTTGGGGCACGTTGCAACCAGCGTGGGCTTGCCCGTCGCGGGGAGTGAAGTGACCGTCGGCCTGCGTCCACAGCATTTGAAGATCGGACCGGGCGACACGCACCGGGTCGAACTGACCGAGGCCCTGGGCGGGGTGTCCTTCGTCCACCTGACCGCGCCCTCGGGCGAAAAGCTGGTGATCGAGCGTCACGACCAGGTCAGCCTGGAACCGGGCGCGATGGTCGGGGTCGGCTTTGATGCGCGCGACGCGATGCTGTTCGACAAGGACGGGCTACGCCTGCGGTAAGCCAGTCCCCCGGCGGGTCCGACCCGCCGGGGCGCAGGGACCGCGTCTTAGGCCCAGAAGACGGCCATCTGGTAGATGATCGGAATTCCCAGGATCAGCATGAAGGGGAAGGTGATCCCCAGCGACGAGGTCAGATAGATCCCGGGGTTTGCCTCGGGGAAGGTCGCGCGGACTGCGGCGGGCGCGTCGATATAGCTCGATGACGCCGCAACTGCGCCCAACACGAAGGCCGAGCCGACCGGCAAGCCCGCCGCGGTCGCAAGGCCCGTGGCGACAAAGCCGTGGATCAGCGGCATCGCCAGACCATAGGCCAGCATCCGCGGCCCGATGGTTGCGAAGACCCGCAGTTGCCGGGCTGCCGTCATTCCCATTTCGAGGATGAACAGCACGAGGACCCCCCGGAAAAGATCGACGAAGAACGGCTCGATCTTGGCAAAGTTCGTCTCGCCGATGGCCGCGCCGATCACCAGGCCGCCGCCGAGCAGCAGAAGCCCCCGGCCCCGCAGCGTCTCTTGCAAGATCGCAGACAGGGGCGCGCCAGTGCCACCTTCGGACCGGGCCAAAGCCAGACGGCCATAAAAGAGGGCAACGAGGATTCCCAGTTCCATCAGCGCCACAAGGCCGGTGATGTACCCCTCCATCGGGGTGCCCATGCTTTCGCCATAGCTTTGCGAGACAAGGAACGTGACCGAGGACACCGAGCCATAAAGTGCCGCCACCCCTGCGGCGTTGCGGATGTCCAGCTTCAGCGCGAAGCGGGCGACCAGGAAGGCAAAGCCCGGAACCCCGAGGATGATCGCAAAGGTCACCACAAGCGCCGGGCCGATATTCGACAGGTCAGAGGTGGCAAGCTCGCGGCCCCCCTGCAAGCCGATCGAGAACAGAAGGAAGATCGCGAAGATGCGGATCACCGGCTCGGGAATCTCCAGGTCGGAGCGGATGAGCGTGGCGATGATGCCCAGAAGGAAGGCGAGGGTGATGGGCGAGATCAGGTTCTCGATCAGAATGGCAGTGTCCAATTTGGCCTCCGTGGTCAGGTGCGGGGCTTTCTGCGGTGCAGCTATTGAAAAGAGAAACGGGAAATTCAGATATGACTGATCTGCAAAACGAATGAGATTGCCATGCACGACGTCGATACCCAGCTTCTGCGCACCTTTGTGAGCTTGGCCGAAACCTGCAGTTTCGGGCGCACTGGCGCGCGGGTCGGGCGGTCGCAGTCGGCGGTCTCGGGACAGCTGGCGCGGCTGGAGGCCAGCCTTAGCGTCCGGCTGATCGCACGCGACACGCGCAACGTGGCGCTGACCCTCGAAGGTGAGCGGCTTTTGCCCGAAGCGCGCGCGATGCTGGCGCAGGCTGATGCGATGCTGGCACGGTTCCGCTCGCCGGAGGTGGCCGGTCTGGTGCGCTTTGGCAGCCCGGAGGATTTCGCCAGCACCTACCTGCCCGACATCCTTGGGGTTTTCGCCGCAGCCCACCCGGCCGTCGAGCTGCATGTGACCTGCCAACTGACCCTACCACTGATCGCGGAGTTTGAGGCGGGTCAGCACGATCTGATCGTTGTGAAGCAGGACCCCGGCCGCCCCTATCCTGGTGCGCGGACGCTGTGGCGCGAGCGGTTGGTCTGGGTCACCTCACCTGCATTCCGCGCCGACCGGCGGCCCTTGCCGCTGGTGGTAAGCCCGGCGCCTTGCGTCTACCGCGCGCGGGCCACTAGCGCATTGGAGGTGGCGGGATGGGACTGGCTGGGCATCTATACCTCGCCCTCGTTTGCCGGTGCGGTCGCCGCCGTGCGCGCCGGTCTGGGCGCCATGGTCATGCCCGCGGCGATGGTTCCCGCAGGCCTGCAGGTGCAGGACGATTGGCCCGCCCTGGCCGAGGCGGAAATTGCCCTTCTCTGCCCGCCCCGCCCCTCAGCCGCGGTGCAGGCCCTGACCAGTTTCGTGGTCGAGAAAGTGCGCCGCTAACGCGGGCCCTAGTGCCCGGCCAGAAACTTCTCGGCATCCAGCGCCGCCATGCACCCCATGCCCGCGCTGGTCACTGCCTGCCGGTAGATGTGGTCGGTCAGGTCGCCCGCCGCGAAGACGCCCGGGATCGCAGTGCGGGTGCTGCCGGGTTCGACCACGACATAGCCGCCGGAATGGACAGGAAGCTGGTCCCTTACCAGTTCGGACGCCGGGGCGTGTCCGATCGCGACAAAGAAACCGTCACACGGGATGACCCCTTCGGCCCCGGTCTTCATGTTCTGAACCCGCACACCCGTGACCCCCAGCGGAGCCTCGGTCCCCAGGATCTCGGTCACGGCCGTATCCCAGACCACCTCAATCTTCGGGTTCTTGAACAGCCGGTCCTGCATGATCTTTTCCGCCCGGAAGCTGTCGCGGCGGTGGACCACGGTGACCTTGGACGCGAAGTTGGTCAGGAAAAGGGCCTCTTCAACGGCGGTGTTCCCGCCCCCGATCACCACCACTTCCTTGCCGCGATAGAAGAACCCGTCGCAGGTGGCACAGGCCGACACGCCAAAGCCTTTGAACTTCTCTTCCGACGGCAGCCCCAGCCACTTTGCCTGCGCCCCCGTCGCCAGGATCACCGCATCGGCGGTGTAGGTCATGCCGCTGTCCGCACTTGCCGTGAATGGCTGCTTCGACAGGTCAAGCGCGGTGATGTAGTCCGAGATCACCTCGGCCCCCATTGCCTTGGCGTGCTCCTCCATCCGGACCATCAGGTCGGGACCTTGAACGGTGTGGTCGCCGGGCCAGTTCTCGACATCCGTGGTGATGGTCAGCTGGCCCCCGGGCTGCAGGCCCTGGATCAAGAGGGGCTCCAGCATGGCGCGGGCCGAGTAGACTGCAGCAGTATAGCCTGCAGGACCAGACCCGATGATCAGAACCTTGGTGTGCCGCGTCTCGCCCATGCTTGCCCCCGTAACTGCAGGCCCCCGATATAGCCACCGGGGACGGCAGCGGAAAGCCCCTGCATGGCGGCCATGCTCGGCGGACAAAGGCAAAGTCGATACGTTTTCTTGCGCGCCGTTGAAATATTATTGCGCAACGGGTGGCTCACGCGTAAGTAAGACCAGCAACGGAGGCACCATGGTCGCGCACAAGCTGGATCCCATCGATCGTCAGATTCTGGCCGAGCTGCAGGCCGATGGCCGGATGACCAACGTCGAACTTGCCAGCCGGGTCGGGATCTCTGCCCCGCCGTGCCTGCGCCGGGTGCGCGGACTGGAAGAACAGGGCTATATCCGCGGCTATCACGCCGACATCAACGCCCGCGAACTGGGCTTCGAGGTCCAGGTCTTCGCGATGGTGCGGCTGAACTCTCAGGCCGAGGCGGACCTTGCCGCCTTCGAGGCGCGCTGCCGGGCCTGGCCCCTGGTGCGCGAGTGCCACATGCTGAACGGCGAGATCGACTTCATCCTGAAATGCGTCTCGCCCGATCTGTCGAGCTTCCAGAGCTTTCTGACCGAAGAGCTTCTGCGGGCGGACCACGTCGCCAACGTCAAGACCAGCCTGGTGATCCGCTGCGCCAAGGACGAGCCCGGCCTGCCTTTCAGCGTGCTTGAAGCTCGGCTGGCGAAGAACGCCTAAAGCCTGTCCGCCAAAAGTGGGAACCGGTTTTTGGCGCAAGACAGGCGGAAAAGCCTTTCGCTTAGCGCGAGGCGTCGCCCATCGGGCGCGTTGCGGTCTTCAGACGCATTGCGAACCCCTTCGGACCGGCAACCATCGTGCGGCTTGAGGTCTGGCGCACCGTGGCGCGGGCAAGAACGCGGGAGTCGGTGGCATCGCCCACCGTTTCAAGGATCGAAAGGATCCAACGCCGTTTTGTTTTCATCTGGATGATCATCGAAATCCCCTTCGCAATCCAACCTGATGGGGAAACCGTGACGGTGGATTGCGGCAGGGTTTGGGAAGAACCTTGCAGCAATCGGGCCATTTTCAAGCCCGTTGCTGCCGCCCTATAGCCTTATTGTCGCGATCAGCCGCCCGTAGTCCGCCTCTCCCGCATGGGTCGTGCGGCGGAAAGAGTAGAAACGCGATGGGTCGCGGTAGGTGCAATGGCCGGTCCATTCGGCATGGCCCACTCCGGCTTCACGCAGACGGTGCAGCCCGTAGCCCGGCAAGTCGAACAGCAGGCGGTCGCCCGATCCTTGGGTGAAGTAGCGGGTGCTGGCCTCGTCCTCGGCGCGGAAGCGGTCGAAGAATTCGGGGCCGACCTCATAGGCGGCCTGGCTGATGGTCGGGCCGATCACGGCAGAGATCTGCGACCGGCGGGCGCCCAGTGCCTCCATCGCATCGAGAGTGGCTTCCAGCACGCCATCGACCGCGCCACGCCAGCCGGCATGCGCCGCGCCGATGACCCCGGCCTTGGGGTCCGCGAACAGGACCGGCTGGCAGTCGGCAGTCAGCACGGCAAGCAGGACGCCGGGCGTGGCGGTCACCAGCGCGTCGGCCTCGGGGCGGATCGACAGCGGACCGGTAACCGGCAGCGCGCGGGCGGAATGGACCTGATGGACGGTGACCAGCGCTTCGGGGCCGACGCCCATCGCCTCGGCCACCCGGGCGCGGTTGATCGCGACTGCTTCGGTCTGGTCGGTCGAGCCGGTGCCGCAGTTCAGGCCCGCAAAGATACCCGACGACGCCCCGCCCTTGCGGGTGAAGAAGCCGTGGCGGGTCGGCAAGGCGTCCGACGTGATGATTTCCAGCGTGGCGGGCATCAGCTAAATCCGGGCGGCGGCGGGGCACCGGCAGACGTAAGCGCCAGCACCTTGAACAACGAACCCATTTCTTCCGGATGGGTCAAGCGGCGATGCGCGGCACGGTGGCTTTCCAGTGCGGCGCCGGTCAGGTTCTGCGCCAGCCTTTCGGCGCGGGCGTCGATGCCAAGGCGGCTCAGGAAGGCGCCCTGCGTGGTGTAGAAATGCGCCTGATGCCCCGTGAGCGGCTCGAAGTCTACATGGGCGGTCAGGTCAGCCTCGCCGGGATGCGCGAGGGGGTTGTCGAACTCATGTCTGCGCAGCGCCTGCAACGTGTCACCGCGCGACCGCCAGCCGCCGTAGTCGATGACCAGAGCAAGACCCCCGTGGTGGTGCAGCCGGTGACCGACCTGCAGCATCACGAAGCGGCCGATACGGTTCTCTTCGATGACCAGGCCGTCTTCGCGCTGGTGCATGGCCATGGTGCCGGGAATCATCGGGCGTTCTGCCAGCCCAAAGGCCAGCGCCCCATCTTGCAGGCCGATCAACCGTTCATGCCAGCCGTCGTTGACGAACTGGTATTGGTGGATCGGCAGGGCGTCGAAGAACTCGTTCGCGACCAGAAACAGCGGCTGCTCGGGCAGATCGCCTGCGGCCTCGATCCAGCGCAGGCCCAGATCATGTCCCCGGCTGATCGTCTCTTGCTGCTTCCGCCGCAGCACGGGCGACGCCTCGACCAGCACCACCTGCGCGGCCGCGTGAAAGCCCGGGACGCCCTTGGTTGCGCGCAGGATGTCGGCCATCAGCGTGCCGCGCCCGGGACCAAGCTCGGCCAGAGTGAACGGCGTGGGCGACCCTCGGTCCAGCCAGGCCTGCGCCAGGGCAAGGCCCAGAAGCTCGCCGAACATCTGGCTGATCTCGGGGGCGGTGGTGAAATCGCCTTTGGTCCCGAAGGGATCGCGGGTGGTGTAATAGCCGTGGACGGGATGCAGCAGGCACTCGGCCATGTAGTCGGCCACGGTGATCGGCCCGGTCTCGCGGATGCGCTCGGCCAGAAGGCGGGCGAGGGGGGTCATCGGCCCTTGGTGCGCAGGACAAACCAGAGGCCGACGACGATCATCGGCAGCGACAGAAGCTGACCCATCGTCAGGCCGTAGCCGCCAACCTGAAGCGCAAGGCCGATCGGGTTGCCTTCCGACACGAACTGAGCGTCGGGCTGTCTGACGAACTCGACCACAAACCGCGCGATGCCATAGCCGACAAGGAAGACCCCCATAAGCGCGCCGGGTCGCTTGAACCAGCCGCGCCGGAAGGCCAGCCAGAGCAGCACCAGCGCCAGAAGCAAGCCTTCCAGCGCCGCCTGATAGAGCTGGCTGGGGTGCCGGGCGCAAAGTCCGACAAGCTGCGGGCAGGTCTGGGCGGCGGCTCCCGGGAAGATCACGCCCCAGGGCAGGTCGGTCGGACGGCCCCAAAGCTCGGCGTTGATGAAATTGGCAAGCCGCCCAAGCATCAGGCCGACCGGTGCCGCGATGGCGAGGAGGTCGCCCATCGACAGCATCGGGATACCCTCGCGGCGGCAAAACCAGATCGCCGCAACGACCACGCCAGCAAAGCCGCCGTGGAAGGACATGCCACCTTCCCAGACCCGGACGATCTGCAGGGGGTCGGCAAGATAGGTCGGCAGGTCGTAGAACAGGACATAGCCCAGCCGCCCGCCAAGGATGACGCCCAGAATGATCCAGGTCAGCAGGCGCTCGACCTGTTCTGCTGTCAGCGGCGGTTCGCCCGCCCAGAGCCGGGGATTGCGGATGGCGCGCAGGACGATCCACCAGCCGAAGAGGATCCCCACGATATAGGCCAGGGCATACCAGCGCAGCGCGATCTCGATGCCGAACAGCTCGAACGAGACGAGGTTTGGCGAGATGTCGGGGAAGGGGATCATGCGGGCCCTCTTAGGTTTCGTCGCTTGTCGCGGGCGGTGTCAGCCTTGTCAACCGGCGGCGACCTGTCGCCTTGCCCTGCCCGCCGGTCGGGGCCATATAGGGACGAGAGTCAGGAGGTTGCCAATGCAGACGCGCAACAAGTTCTTCGATGACATGAGCCAGCTCATGACCAATGCGATGGGCGTGGCCCAGGGCGCCAAGACCGAGGCCGAGACCGCGATGAAAAGCTTGGTCGACCGCTGGATGGCCGACCGCGACTTCGTGACGCGCGAGGAATTCGACGCTGCCCGCGCCATGGCCCAGAAAGCGCGGGAAGAAAACGCGGCACTGGAAGCGCGGATCGCGGCGCTTGAGGCGGCGCTCGCCAAGAAGAAGGGCTGAGCCGTCGCGCACCCGACCTGTGCGAAAGGCGCGGTGGTCCTGCGGCCTTTCCCCACGTAGACTTCGCGGCATCCTTTGCAGAACGGTGCCGCGATGTCCCTCTCTCCCGAAACCCGTGTCGGTCATGTCCACCTGAAAGTCGCGGATCTCGACCGGGCGATCGCCTTCTATTCCGGCATTCTCGGGTTCGACGTGACAATGCGCTATGGCAGTCAGGCGGCCTTTCTGTCCGCAGGCGGCTATCACCACCATATCGGGCTGAACACCTGGGAAAGCCTTGGCGGCTCGCCACCCCCGCCCGGCCATACCGGCCTTTATCACACCGCCTTCCTGTTCCCGGACCGCAAGTCGCTGGCCCGGGTCCTGAAGCGGCTGGTTGAGGCCGGCCATCCCCTGACCGGCGCCTCTGACCATGGCGTTTCCGAAGCCCTGTATCTTGACGACCCCGACGGCAACGGGGTCGAGCTTTACCGCGACCGGCCCGAAGCGGACTGGCCGCGCAATGCTGACGGCTCTCTTTCCATGTTCACCAAGCGGCTTGATGTGCAGGCGCTTCTTGCTGAGGCGGAGTAGGGTCTCAGTACTCGTAGCCCGCATATCGGTTCGGCTTTTCCGAGTCTTCAGGGTTCCCTACGAACGTCGCCCAGACCCCGCCGGGTCGCCAAATCCCGTCCATCATTGCAAAGACATCGCTTTCGCTGCCGCCCTTGCCCATCTTGGCGTAGCGGTAGAAGAAGGCTGTGACCCGCGCATTGTAGATGCAATGCACATGGATGGTCTGGCCGTCTGCACGCTCGATCGCTTCGGAAAACTTGTCGAAATCCTCGTCGGTCGGATTTTCGAAGTCCACGGGTATGTAGACGTAGACCATGCCAAGATCGGTCACCGTCCCTGCCTCGTCAGGCAGAGCGCCCTTGTTCGTATGGGGCCCAAGATTGATGATCTGGGTAACGCCCATATCCTTGATCTTTGACAACTGGGCCTCGGTCGGCTGGCCTGACAAAGTGATCCTGCTGTTTAGCCGCCGCCAGTTCAGGACTTCGGGCAAGTCACGCATGCTCTTCTCCCTTTGGGGCGCTGATCAGCCGATGACTGATCTGGAGGCCCATCGCCCCCGCACAGGAGATAGCCTGACTTTGCATATCTTCCAGCGCGCGGCAGGCTGCCGTTCCTTCCGCCAATCCGGCTACTAGACCCTTATCAGCCTGAAGGCCGCCGAGGCGCCCCAGCCAGCCACGGCCGCAAGGACCAGCGACAAGAGGCCGTAGATCAGCGGCTGCTCTTGCGCGAGGTTGAAGACGAACCGCTCCAGCCCTTCCTTGCGCACCCCGATCACCCGCTCCTGGCTGGCCACAACGCGCTTGTCACGAAGAAGGAACAGCCGGACCTTGTACTCCCCTTCCGTCAGGTTCGCGGGCAGCACGATGTCGGTGCGGAACAAGGTGTCCTCGGACAGTTCGACCTTGCCTTCCAGGACCCTGTAGCGGCCCTCGTCAGTGCGCACGCGCAGAAGGGCCAGGATGAACTCGCCCGCGCTTTCCGCCTCGCTGGCGATGCCGATCGCACGGATGACGCGTTCGATGGTGATGCCATAGCGCAGATTGTCGATGTCGGACAGGATATGGTTCAGCGGTCCGGTGGTCGCCAGGGCATAGAAGCTTGGCGCACTGTCGATGGTGACCGAGGCATTGTTCACCCAGATCCCCGCGACCCGGCCCTTGCGCCGCACGGCGACCGGGGCCGAAGGGCCTTCGACAGTCACGATCACTTCCAGCGGTGCGCCGTCCGGCGCGGGGGCGTCACGCTTGACCGCGCCGTAGATCAGGATCTCGGACCCGTCGAAATCGGCAGTGATCGAGACGCGATTCTGGCTGAGGCCGGACACGATGACCTCTTGCGCTGCGGCGGGCAGGGACAGAGCCAGAAGCAGGGCCAGCGCGCGGATCATGGCAACACCAAGGGCGCGACCGAGTAGAGCTCGGACGGCTTGACCAGAAGGTCGACCGCGATCCGGATCGAGACGGTCAGGACGAGAAGCGACAGCAGGATGCGCAGCTGTTCGGCCTTCAGCCGCACGCCGACACGCGTGCCGATCTGCGCGCCAATGACGCCGCCCAGGATCAAAAGCAGGGCCAGCATCATGTCGACCGTCTGGCTGTTCACCGCGTGCATCACGGTGGTGAAGCTGGTGACGAAGATGATCTGGAACAGCGAGGTGCCGATCACGACCTTCGTCGGCATGCCCAGAAGGTAGATCATCGCGGGCACCAGGATGAAGCCGCCGCCCACGCCCATGATCGCCGACAGAAAGCCCACGGACGCCCCGATCAGCACCGGGGGAATGACGCTGATGTAAAGCCCGCTGGCGCGGAACTTCATCTTGAACGGCAGGCCGTGCACCCAGGAATGGACATGGCTCCGGCGGATCGGGGCGCCGCCCGGCTTGCGCGATCTGATAAGGCTCCGCAGGCTTTCCTGGAACATCATCGCGCCGATCAGGCCCAGGAAGATCACATAGGACAGCTGCACGAAGAGGTCGATCTGGCCAAGCCGGGTCATCCAGGCGAAGACCCAGACCCCGATCGCCGAGCCGATGAAGCCGCCCACCAGAAGGACGGTCCCCATGTGGAAGTCCACGCCCTTGCGGCGAAGTTGCGCGAGAACGCCCGAAATCGACGAGGCCACAACCTGGTTCGCCCCGGTCGCCACGGCGACGGCAGGGGGGACGCCGATGAAGAACAGAAGCGGCGTGATCAGGAAGCCGCCGCCGACCCCGAACATGCCCGACAGGAACCCCACGATTCCGCCCAGCCCCAGAATGAGGAAGGCGTTGACCGAAACCTCGGCGATGGGGAGGTAAAGCTGCATCGAAGGCGGCCCAATCGGGGCGAAAGCGGCGGAGTCATCAAAGGGTTGCGCGGCTTTGCCGGGGATGTCAAATCCCGATTCGCTTACCGTCGCCCGCGCAGGAATTCCCTGAGAATCCGTTCCAGTTTTGCCGCACCCAAGGGGGCCATCGCCTTGGTGTGCTCGTGGCTGATCTTTTCGTCCGACATGCCGGCGGCCATGTTGGTGATGGTCGAAATGGCCGCGACCTTCAGGCCCAGGAACCGGGCCAGGATCACTTCGGGCACCGTGGACATGCCGACCGCGTCACCGCCCAGAAGCTTCAGCATCCGGATCTCCGCTGGCGTCTCGAACGAGGGGCCGGAATACCAGCAATAGACGCCTTCCGGCAGGTCGATGCCTTCCGCCTTCGCAGCGGCCTTCAACGCGGCACGCAGGGCGGGGTCATGCGCATCGGTCATCGGGACAAAGCGGGCGTCGGTCTTCTCGCCGATCAGCGGGTTCAGGCCGGAGTAGTTGATGTGATCCGACAAAAGCATCACGTTGCCCGGTGGCACGTCGGGGCGCATCGACCCGGCTGCATTGGTCAGGATCAGGCTGTCGGCCCCCAAAGCCTTCAGGAGCTGCAAAGGCAGCAACATCGCCCGGGGATTGCCGCTTTCGTAGTAATGCTCCCGCGCGCCGAAGACGGCGACGCGGACGCCCTCCAGCGTGCCCACATGCAGGTTCGGGTTGTGGCCCGAGACACCGACATGCGGGAAGCCGGGCAGGTCGGCATAGGGGATCGCCACCCCATCCACCGCATGGGCCAGATGCCCAAGGCCGGACCCAAGGATCAGGCCAAGCTGCACTGGTGGGCCGCCTGCACGCGACCGGATCAGGCTGGCAAGCGTCTCTGGGGTCATGCCTCAACGCTCCTTGACGTAGGGCTCGCCGCCCGCGCGGGGCGGGATGGCCTTGCCGACGAAGCCTGCAAGGACAAGGACCGTCAGGATGTAGGGCAGCGCGTCAAGGAAGGGGACGGGGATCTTCACCTGGACGACGGCTTCCACGACATCGGGCCGCAGCGCAAGCGCCTGGAAGAAGCCGAACAGAAGGCAGGCCCACATCGCGGCGACTGGGCGCCACTTGGCGAAGATCAGCGCGGCCAGTGCGATGTAGCCGCGCCCGGCGGTCATTTCCTTGCCAAAGCCCGCTTGAAGCGCAGTGGCCATATAGGCCCCGGCAAGGCCGCAGAGGACGCCGGTGATCATCACGGCCGAGAAGCGCAGGCCCTTGACGCTGACGCCTGCCGTATCAACGGCGGCGGGGTTTTCGCCCACGGCCCTCAGGCGCAGGCCATAGCGGGTGCGGTACAGCACCCACCATGTCAGCGCGACGATGGCGAAGGCGGCATAGACCAGGATCGAATGGCCCGAAATGACCTCATGGTAGAAGGTCCCGACGACGGGCACGTTCTGCAAAGTGTCGGCAAACGGCAGGTTGATCGGGTTGAACCGGGCGTCACCCGTCAGTGGCGGCGTGCGCCCGCCTTGACCAAACAGGTATTGCGCGACCAGCACCGTCAGGCCCGAGGCCAGGAAGTTCAGCGCCACCCCCGCGATCAGCTGGTTGCCGCGGAAGGTGATCGAGGTCACGCCATGGATCAGCGCAAAGATCATCGATCCGGCAATGCCCGCCAGCGCGCCGACCCAGGCATTGCCGGTGTAGAAGGCCACTGCGCCTGCGCACATCGCCGCGACCAGCATCTTTCCTTCCAGCCCGATGTCAAAAACGCCCGAACGTTCCGAATACAGCCCCGCGAGGCAGGCTAGCAGCAAGGGCGTTGCCAGCCGCAGGGTCGAGTCGAGGATTTGCAGAAGCGTTGAATAATCCATCACGCGGCCTCCAGCTTGCGACCACGGAAGACAGCGAAGATGCGGATCAGGATCATCCGCACCATCATGTCCAGCGCGCCGGTGAACAGGATCACCAGACCCTGCACCACGGTCCGCAGTTCAATCGGGATCTTGGTCCAAAGCCCAAGCTCGGCCCCGCCCTGGAACAGGAAGCCGAAAAGGAGCGCGGCCAGGACGACGCCGACTGGGTGGTTGCGGCCCATCAGGGCGACGGCGATGCCGATGAAGCCCGCGCCGGATGCCGAGTTGCCCAGCAGACGCTCCGCTTCGCCCATTACGTTGTTGATCGCCATCAGGCCAGCAAGGCCCCCCGAGATCAGCATGGCGATCATGATGATCCGGGTCGGGTTGATCCCGGCATAGCGCGCGGCAGGTTCAGACTTGCCGAACGCGCGGATCTGGTATCCCAGCCGCGTCCGCCACAGCAGCAGCCAGACTACGACCGCCATCGCGATCGCGATGAAGAAGGTGACGTTGGCGGGCACGCCGCTGGTGAAGATCAGGTTCAGGCCCGGAATTTCGTTGAAGCTGGGCAGATGCGCGGCTTCCGGGAAGTTCGCTGTGGCCGGGTCCATCTTGCCCGGCGGGCGGAGGACGTCGACCAGCATGAAGATCAACAGGCTGGCGGCGATGTAGTTGAACATGATCGTGGTGATCACGATGTGGCTGCCGCGCTTGGCCTGCAGATAGGCCGGGATCGCCGCCCATGCCGCGCCGAACAGTGCCGCCCCGCAGGCGGCGGCCACCAAGGCAATCGTCCAGTGCGGCCAAGGGATGAACAGAAGCGCCATCGCGACCCCAAGGCCCCCAAGCTGCGCCTGTCCCTCGCCGCCGATGTTGAACAAGCCCGCATGGAAGGCCACGGTGACCGCAAGCCCGGTGAAGATGAAGCTGGTGGCGTAGTACAGCGTATAGCCCCAGCCATAGGCGTTCATCACCGATCCCTGGACCATCACCGTGATCGCTTCCCACGGGTCCTGCCCGATGGCGATGATCACGATGGCCGAGATGATCGCAGCGAGGGTAAGCGAGACGAAGGGGACAAGGGCGACATCGGCCCAGCGTGGCAAACGGTCCATCAGGCGGCCTCCCCTTTCCCCGTCACCCCGGCCATCAACAGGCCCAGCTCGCGTTCGTTCGTGGTTTCGGGGTCGCGGAAGCCCATGATCTTGCCGTCGAACATCACCGCGATGCGGTCGGACAGGCTCATGATCTCGTCAAGCTCCACGCTGACCAGAAGCACGGCTGCCCCGGCATCGCGGAGCGCGATGATCTGCTTGTGGATGAACTCGATGGCGCCGATGTCCACGCCGCGGGTCGGCTGGCCGATCAGAAGCAGCACCGGATTCTGCTCGATCTCGCGGGCCACGACGATCTTCTGCTGGTTTCCGCCCGAAAAGCTTTTCGCGGGCAGCGTCGGAATCGGCGGGCGGACGTCGAAAGTCGCCATCTTCTTCTCGGTGTCGGCCTTGATCGCGTCGTTGTCCATGAAGAGCGCGTTCTTCTGGTATTCCGGCTCGTTGAAATAACCAAAGGCGACGTTCTCCCAGGCCGTGAAGTCCAGGATCAGGCCGTAGTGGTGGCGGTCCTCCGGCACATGGGCGATGCCTGCGCGGCGGCGGCTTTGCCCGTCCGAACCGGCACCGGACAAGGGCAGACCGGCCCCTTTCAGGGTGATCTGGCCCGTGGCCGCCTGCATCCCGCCCAGGGCTGCCAGAAGCTCGGACTGCCCGTTCCCCGCGACCCCGGCGATCCCGAGGATCTCGCCTGCGCGGATGTCGAAGCTGACGCCCTTCAGGCGTTCGACCTTGTGTTCGTCGCGGACGCGCAGGTCTTCGACCTTCAGCACGACTTCGCCGGGCTTGGCCGTGCCTTTGTCGACCTCCAGCAGGACCTTGCGGCCCACCATCAGCTCGGCCAGTTGCTCGGGGCTCGTCTCCTCGGTCTTGACCGTCGCCACCATCGTCCCGCGCCGCATGACGCTGACGTTGTCGGTCGCCTCCATGATCTCGCGCAGCTTGTGGGTGATCAGGATCACCGTCTTGCCCTGGTCCTTCAGCCCTTTCAGGATGCGGAACAGGTGGTCGGCCTCGTCCGGGGTCAGCACCCCCGTCGGTTCGTCCAGGATCAGGATCTCGGCCTGCCGGTACAGCGCCTTGAGGATCTCGACCCGCTGCTGGTGACCCACGGACAGATCCTCGATCAAGGCATCGGGATCGACATCCAGTTCATAGTCGCGGGCCAGGCGTTCCAGTTCCTTGCGCGCCTTGGTCAGCGAGGTGTTCAGCATCGGGCCGTCCTCGACGCCCAGGATGATGTTCTCCAGCACGCTGAAATTCTGCACCAGCTTGAAGTGCTGGAAGACCATGCCGATGCCGGCGCGGATTGCGCTCTGGCTGTCGGGGATCGGGGTAAGCTGGCCGTTGACGAAGATTTGGCCCGCGTCGGCCTTGTAGAACCCGTAGAGGATCGACATCAGCGTCGACTTGCCCGCGCCGTTCTCACCGATGATCCCGTGGATCGTGCCTTTGGGCACCGCGATGTTGATGTCCTTGTTCGCCTGGACCGGACCGAAGGCCTTGGAAATGCCCTTCAGTTCGATGGCAAAAGCCGCATCAGCCATATCTTCCCCCGTGTTGGCAACGGCCCCTGCCGCTTGACCGCGGCTTTGACGGGGTGCCGGTTGCAAAATGCCGCGCCAGGTGTCTGGCGCGGCACCTTTCAGTTCACGCTGTCAGCCGATCAGAACGTGGCGGCCGGGCAGGTGTTGTCGGACATATAGTCGTGCACGACCAGCTCACCCGACTTGATCTTTTCAGCCGCCGCATCGACAGCGGCCTGCATTTCCGGGGTCACCAGCGGCGCGTTGTTTTCGTCCATCGCGTAGCCGACGCCTTCATTCGCCAGACCCATGACGTTGATGCCGGGGGTCAGGGCTTCGCCTTCCTTGAAAGCTTCGTAGACGGCATTGTCGACGCGCTTGAGCATCGAGGTCAGGACCTTGCCCGGGTGCATGTAGTTCTGGTTCGAGTCGACGCCGATGGACAGGATCCCTTCGTCAGCAGCCGCCTGCAGAACGCCGACACCGGTGCCGCCGGCAGCCGCGTAGATCACGTCCGCGCCTTGTGCCTTCTGGCCCTTGGCCAGTTCCGCGCCCTTGACCGGGTCGTTCCAGGCCGCCGGGGTGGTGCCGGTCATGTTCAGCACGACCTTGGCATCCGCTTTGGCAGCCAGAACGCCCTGGGCATAGCCGCAGCCGAACTTGCGGATCAGCGGGATGTCCATGCCGCCGATGAAGCCGACGGTGCCGGTCTTGGTGGCAAGGCCCGCCATCATGCCGACGAGGTACGAGCCTTCATGCTCGTTGAAGACGACCGACTTCACGTTCGGCTGATCGACGACCATGTCGATGATCGCGAACTTGGTGTTCGGGAAGTCGGGGGCGACCTTGTTCAGCACGTCGCCGAAAGCAAAGCCGGTCATGACGACGGGGTTGGCACCCGCTTCGGCCAGACGACGCAGCGCCTGCTCGCGCTGGGCTTCGTCCTGCATTTCCAGTTCCTTGAACGTCCCGCCGGTCTCGGTCGCCCACTTCGTGGCCCCGTTGAACGCAGCCTCGTTGAAGGATTTGTCGAATTTGCCGCCAAGGTCGAAGATGATCGCCGGTTCTGCAACTGCAGCGCCCGCAAGAAGGGCGAATGCGCAGGTTGCCCCGGCAAGGGATTTCATAAGGGTCATGGATGTTCTCCCGGTTGATAAAACGCTGGCCCGCCCTGTCCGCCGGTGTCAGCCGGTCGCGAGCGAGATCTGGCATGATTAGCGATGAAGCCCGCATGGGGGTCAAGCCGGATTCTCTTTGCACTGGCGAAAAGTTGACTCTTTGGTCAAGTCTTGGGCAGTGACGGCAAGGTTCGCGCCATGACCAATGCGTCGATCCGGGTGCCTTCGGGGGTCTGGTAGTAGCCCCGACGCAGCCCGGACCGGACAAAGCCCGCCGATTCGTAAAGCGCAATGGCCGGGGCGTTTTCGGCCGAAACTTCCAGAAAGGCGCGTTCGGCCCCGCGCAGCCGTGCTTGATAAAGAAACCGTGCCACAAGCTTGCGCCCAAGGCCCCGACGGCGGGCGTCGGGTGCAACGGCAAGGGTCAGAAGCTCGGCCTCGCCCGCGACGGCGCGACCTAGAAGACAGCCCGCGTCGCCTTCGACCAGAAGGAACGCCAGGGGGTCTTCCAGCAAGCCCTTGAAGGCGTCGGCGGTCCACGGCGGCGGAGTGCGGAAAGCGCGGGCGTGCAGGCTGGCCAAGGCTTCGGGCGTCACGGCAGAATCACCGGCGGTGGGTCGGACGGTGGTGCCGCATCGGCCCCGCGCAGGTAGAAGGGGGCCGGGCGGGGTTGGGGGGCTTTAGCTCGTTCCGCGCCGATCCGCGCGATAGCTTCGGCTAACGGCAGAGCAGAGGGCAGGGCGTGAGGTCCAGCGCCACTTCCAGTGGAGTTGGACAGGGGTTCAACAGTGTCGGCGACAGCAAGCCGGGCGGGCCCCGGTCCATCCGCCGTGAAATCCTGGACATAGACCTCGCCTCGACGCGCGTCTTCGATGACCCGGAGCGGGCGCGGCAGGCCGTAAGCCAGCGCCTCCAGCCGAGTCACCCCGACCGCAGGGATGCCGAGGCCCAAGGCCAGGCCCCGTGCGGCGGCCACCGAGATCCGGACGCCGGTAAAGTTGCCCGGACCCGTCCCGACCGCCAGAGCCTTCAGGTCCGACCACCCGATCTCGCCTTCGGCCAGCATCTCCTCCAGCATCGGCACCAGCCGCTCCGCCTGACCCTTCTCCATCGGCTCGACGCGCTGGATCAGCCGGTCGGGCAAAAGCAAAGCGGCCGCGCAATGCGCGGCCGAGGTGTCGAAGGCCAGGATCGGCAGCAGCACGAGAAATCAGGCCGCGACAGGCCGAACTTCCAGCACTTCCGGGATGTAGTGCCGCAGAAGGTTCTCGATCCCCATCTTCAGCGTCAGGGTCGAGGACGGGCAGCCCGCGCAGGCGCCCTGCATGTGCAGGTAGACCACGCCGCGATCAAAACCGTGGAAGGTGATGTCGCCGCCATCCTGCGCCACGGCGGGCCGCACGCGGGTGTCGAGCAGTTCCTTGATCTGGCGCACCACGTCACCGTCTTCGCCGGTGTGTTCGGCATGGCCGCCACCGTTGGTGCCTTCACCTTCGATGACCGGCTGGCCGGACTGGTAATGCTCCATGATCGCGCCGAGGATCTGCGGCTTGATATGCGGCCAGTCCACGTTTTCGGCCTTGGTGACGGTCACGAAATCCGTGCCGAAGAAAACGCCGGTCACGCCGCCCGCCGCAAAGATGCGCTTGGCCAGCGGCGATTTCGCGGCCGCCTCGGCGCTGGGGAAATCCGCCGTGCCAAGCTCCAGCACGGTCTGGCCGGGCAGGAATTTCAGCGTCGCGGGGTTCGGCGTGGATTCGGTCTGGATGAACATCTGAAGTCTCCGACAATTCCACTCGGATATGCGCTTTGCCGTCCCTGACGTCAAGTCTGGAACCGTTCTAAAGATCAGGCGAGGTCGGTGCCGAAGTAGGCATACATCTGGTCCAGAGCGGTCATCAGGCGCAGGCGGACCGGGGGGTCGGACCTGCGGTCAGTCTGATAATAGGGTTCCAGAACCGGCAACGCTGCCTTGGGGCGCGGGAAGGGATGAATAGACATTGTTTGAACCTTTCGACGAAGGCTCCTCCCATGACCAAAGGATAGGCCTGTGCAGCGCCGGGACCAAGGCCTGTCGCCGCATGGCGGCCATGCAAACGCGCCATCCACCGCTTTCTGCCTACAGGATCAGCGCGATGCCCGCATAAAGCACGATCGCCCCGATGGTGCAGGCCACAGCCAGCGAGCCGAGGTCCTTGGCGTCCTTGGCAAATTGCGACCAGCCGGGCGACAGGTGATCGACCAGAACCTCCAGCGCCGTGTTCAACGCCTCGACGGCGATCAGAAGCAGTCCGAGGGCCAGCAGCCCGAGGGTCTCGGCCAGCGATGCCCCGAAAACCACAAAGACCACCAGCAGCCCGAGGATCAGGGCGACTTCCTGCCGGAAGGCGCTTTCGCGCGCCAGCCGCCTTAGCCCGGCCAGCGAATACCCGGCAGCGGCAAAGAAATGCGCAACGCCCGACTTGCGCGGGGGCTTGGCCTGATCGGTCATGCCTTAGCCCGTGACCGTTCGGCAGGCCCCGGCAAGGTCAAGCGTCGTGTCCTTCGCAGTCGTCGTCACATCCAGCATTCCAAGCACCGTCGAGAACATGTTGTCGTGGCTGACGGGATCCGCGGCCGACTTGGCCATGCAGTCCCGATCCAGTGCCAGACTGTCACGGAACGGCTTTGACATCCAGATCAGCATCGGCACGTGGGTCTGATCCTCGGGTGCCATGAAATAGGGCGTGCCGTGCAGGTAAAGCCCGCCCTCGCCAAGGCTTTCGCCATGGTCCGAAACATAGAACATCGCCGGGGTCACCCGGTCCGAGGCGTCCAGCAGGTCGATCACCTGAGACAGGAAATAGTCCGTGTAGGCGATGGTATTGTCATAGGCATTGGTGATTTCCTCGGACGTGCAGTCGGTCAGTTCCGGCGTCTTGCAGGCGGGCGCAAAGATCTCGCGGTCGGCCGGATAGCGCAGCCAGTAGCTCGGGCCGTGGCTGCCGATCTGGTGCAGCACGATGACGGTGTCCTCGGTGATCGTGTCGGCCTTGTCCTGCAGGGATTTCAGGAAGACGCCGTCAATGCACTCGGGCAAGCAGAACTCCGGTCCGTCCTCCGCCGTCATGATGCGGGACGGAATGCGGGTGGCGATGTCCTTGTGGCCGGTGTTGTTGTCCCACCATTCGACCTGAAACCCGGCATGCGACAGCACGTCCACCAGGTTCTCGGTGCCAATGCCGCCCTCATAACTGAAGTCGGCGCGGGTCAGCGGCGAGAACATGCAGGGCAGCGAGGTTGCCGTCGCAGTGCCGCAGCTGGTCGCGTTCGGGTAGTAGACGATGTCACGCTGGGACAGTTCCGGGTTCGTCTCGCGCCCGTAATCCCCCAAGGACCAGTTCGCGGCACGCGCGGTCTCGCCCGCCACGATGACCATCAGGACCGGCTTCTCGACACTGGCCAGAAGCTGCCCCCGCGCGGCATCCGTGCCCGTGGGCTGCAGGACGATCTGCGTCGACTTGAACATCATCTTGGCATAGCGCAGCGCACCGCCGATCGGCGCAAGCGGTTGGACCGCCCCCATCAGTTCCTTGTCGGCGCGCAGCACGGTGGAATAGGCCTTCAGGTTGGTGAACAGCAGTCCGACCAGCAAGGCGACCGAAACGGCCGTCACCATCCCGGCGCCAATCGCGGCCCGCAGGACCGGGGCCCGGCGGACACGCAGCCAAAGCACCAGCGCCGAGGGCACCACGCCGTAAAGGAAGACGTGAGCGACAAAATGCGCCGTGATCAGGTGCTTTGATTCCGCAAAGGTCGTGGTCATCGCGTTCTGGATCATGTCGCGGTCGACGACGACCCCCAGCACATCGACGTAGTACGACGTTGTCGCCGCGATCATCAGCAAGGCCACGAGGACCGGCTTTTGCATCCGGCGCAGCGCAAGGGCCGAAATCACCAGCAGCATCAGCGCCCAGACCGCTCCGGCAAAGACCACTGCCGTCACGGTGCGGCCGTCGAAGATGCGGAACAGATGACCCCAGAAGGTCGTGTTGCACAGCGCAAGCAGGTAGGTCGCGACAAGGGCGTTCAGCGCAAAAGGCGACAGCTCCGGTCGCGGCGGAAGACGGGTCATGCGGGATGTCCTGAGAGGGTCGGGGCCAAACGGCCCGGTTGCCTCGTCCCTACACGGTCCCTTCGCGCTTGGCTGTAAGCAGGCGCTTAAACCGGGGCACCTCAGCCCACGCTTTCGGTACCGCGCGCTGATGACCGGCGTTCGGACCCGAAGTCAGGTGATGCTTTCCAGCCGTTCCTTGGACAGGTCCCCGGGCACGATGGTGATCGGGATCGGCAGGCTGCCTGCGTTCCGCGACAGAGCCGTCACCAAAGGCCCCGGGCCCGACTTGTCGGACCCCGCGCCCAGAACAAGGACGCCGATCTCGGGGTCTTCCTTGACGAGGCTCAGGATCTCGTTCACCGGATCGCCCTCGCGGATCACGAGGTCGGGGTTGACCCCCTGCTTGTCGCGCATCCATTTGGCGAAGACCTCGAAATGCGCCTCGATCCGCTCGCGCGCCTCGGCGCGCATCAGGTCTGCGACACCCATCCAGGTCTGAAACTCTTCCGGCGGCACGACCGATAGGATCGTCACCCCGCCCCCGGTATGCGCCGCCCGAAGCGCTGCAAACCGCATGGCGTTCAGGCACTCGCGACTGTCGTCCAGCACGACAAGGAATTTCCGCATGATGCCCCCCTTTGCGGCCTGATCATTCCCGCAGTCATCCCGGAAGGCAAGCCTGCGCGGCAACCCGTGGACTGCGCCAGTGCATCAGGACGCTCCGCACCGCGAACAGCACCATCAGGGCGGCCCAGAGCCCGTGGTTCCCGAACGGCAGGATCAAGGTCAGCGCCAGCGCATAGGCCGCGGCCGAAATCAGCATCAGCCGCCGCATCTCGGTGGTCAGCAGCGCCCCGATATAGACCCCGTCATAAGCCCAGGCCAGCGCCCCGAAGATCGGCGCGGCGACGATCCACGGCAGGTAGATACGGGCCTCCTGCCGCACCTCGGGATTGGTGGCCATCAGGTCGATCAGCCAGGGTCCGGCGACCCAGAACGCAGCGCCCAGCACCAGCCCGCCTGCCACCGTCCAGAACAGCGACAGCCGGATCGCCTGCCGCACATCCCCGACCGCCCGCGCGCCGATGGCCTGACCGACCAGCGTCTCGGCGGCAAAGGCGAACCCGTCCAGCGCATAGGACAGGATGCCCAGAAACTGCATCAGCACCTGGTTGGCCGCCAGCGTCACATCCCCGAACCGGGCCCCAAGGAAGACAAAGGCGGTAAAGCAGGCCTGCAGCACTACCGACCGGATCATGATGTCGCGGTTGACCGCAACCATCCGGACCAGCGCCTCCCGGTCGCCGATCCGCGCCCAGGCCGCCGCCAGCGCCGGGCCAAAGGCATCGCGGCAGAACCAGAGGCCAACGGCCAGCCCGGTGCATTCGGCGATCAGCGTCGCCACCGCCACACCCGGCACGCCCCAGCCCAAACCCAGCACGAACCACAGGTCCAGCGCGATGTTCACCCCGTTGATCCAAAGCTGCAGGACGAACACCGACCGCGTCCGTTCGACCGCGATCAGCCAGCCGGTCAGCGCATACAGCGCGATGGTGGCAGGAGCGCCCCAGATCCGGATCGCCAGATACTGCCTGGCCAGCGTCTCGACCTCGGCGCTCGCGGGGGCAATCGCAAAGGCTCCGGCAAACAGCGCCACCTGGACCACGATCAGCACCAGCCCGGCGCCCAGCCCCACCATCGTCGCCCGCAACAGGACGGCCGTCCGCTCGGCCCCATCGCCCGCGCCATGCGCTTGTGCCGCAAGGCCGCTGGTTCCCATCCGCAGAAAGCCGAAGACCCAGTAGACCGTGGCAAGGATCACCGCCCCAAGCCCGACCGCACCAATCGGCGCCGCAGTGCCCATCTGCCCGACAACCCCGGTATCGACCGCCCCCAGAAGCGGTACCGTGGCATTCGACAACACAATGGGGCCGGCTATGCGCCAGAGCCGACCGTGCGTGATGGCGGTCACGAAGTCGGCTCGGACGGTGGCATCAGGAAGTGTCCGGTGGCCTGGGCGAAAAGCCGGGCGCGGTTGTCCTGCCAGGCTTCGACATGAACGGATGCATAGCGCCGCCCCGACCGGTTCACGCGTGCCCGGGCATAGGCATCGCGCGGCAGACCCGCCCGCAGGTAGTCGACGGTGAAATCGATGGTCTTCGGCAGGCGCATCGGGCCGACCGGCAGAACGCCGTCGGCTTCGACCCCGTCCCACAATGTGCTCCAGGCCAGTTCGATCATCGCGGCGATTTCCAGAAAGGCCGCTGTGGCCCCGCCATGCAGGGCGGGCAGGCCCGGGTTGCCGATCAGGCTGTCCTTGAAGGGCAGGACGGCAGTCAACTCGTCGCCGCGGCGGTCGAACTTGACCCCCAGAAAGTGGATGTAGGGCACTCCGTCGACCAGCGTCCGCAACAGGCCCTCGCGGCGCTGCTTGATCAGGTGAAGCGGTTCGGTCGGCTTCATGCCTTGCGCTCCACCGTGAAGGCCCCGGTCGCCATCGCCACCGGTCGGCTTTCGTCGTCATCGGTCGCGACGGCCCGCACGAAAGCCACACTGCGGGTGACATGATGGCACTCGGCCCGGGTGCGGATGGTCTGGCCCGGGGTCGCCGGGCGCATGTAGTCGATGCGCAGGTCCAGCGTCGCCGTGGAAAAGCCCGCCTGCGGATGGCTCATGACCGCTGCCCCGCAGGCCGTGTCCATCAGGGCCGACACCGCGCCTCCATGAATAACCCCGGACTCCGGGTCGCCGATCAGCGCCGGGTCATAGGGCATCGCGATGGTGGCGGTGCCCTCGTCGATCTTTTCCAGCCGCATTCCCAGCGCGTTGCTGTGCGGCAGGGCTGCGATGAACTGACGGGCGATGGCGGTGGTATCTGGCATGGGCGCTGTCTCCGTCGGCATCAAACTGCCGGGACCGGCGGAAGGCAACCCCCCGAAACCGTTGCGCCAAACCCACTGGCACCTTACGCTGCGGCCCGGGAGGACTGCGGATGACCGACACCCGCCTAAGCTTCAAGGAGATGTGCGCCCGGTTCGATGTTACGCCGCGCACTCTGCGCTATTACGAATACATCGAGCTTCTGGCCCCCGAGAAAGAGGGCCGGGCCCGCTTTTACGGCCCGCGCGAAGTTGCCCGGATGAAGCTGATCCTGCGCGGGCGGCGGTTCGGATTCTCTCTGGAAGAGATCCGCCAGTGGCTTCTGATCTACGGCAAGAAGGGCGAGCGTCCGCAGCTTGAAGCGTGGCTGCGACTTGCCGACCGACAGCTTGATGCGCTGGAAAAGCAGCGCGCCGAGATGGACAGCGCGATCGCCGACTTGCAGGCCCTGCGGGAAACTGCCGTGCAAGAGATGGACCGACTTTAGGAATTCTTTCTTCGCCTGACCTCCGAAGTCTACGCATGCATGGAGTCGCATGTGATTGTAGCGGAAAGCCTGACCACGATCGCATGTGATCGCAGGCATGTGGTGCCGGTTCTATACTTGCCAGAGCCATCGTTCCCATGAGGGAAGATCGAGGCTCCGACGTGGAGGCAAGTGTGTTTGCCCTTAGACCAAGAGCAGGTCGCCAAGCGCCAGCGTGCTGCCCGCGGTCAGACTGAACAGCGCAGTGGCGTTGGTGCTCGACCCGCCGTCAAGGTCAAGGAACAAGGCACGGAAGCTGGTGTCGTAGAACAGGACCGCCGCAGTTCCGGTAAAACTGCCCGGCAGCCCGGCCCCCGTCTGCCACATCCCCGCCAATGTCGCCCCGGCCGCGATGCCCAGAGCTGCGCGATCCAGAACCAAGCGGTCGGTGCCCGAGGTAAAGTCCAGGAACAGATCCTCGGCATCGCGGCTGATGATCTCGAAGTGATCGACCCCCGCCCCGCCGTGATAGACGTCGCGCCCGGTTCCTCCGGTCAGCCGGTCATTGCCGTCGCCACCGTCAAGATGGTCGGCACCCGAGCCCCCGGTCAGGGTGTCGTTGTTTGCGCCACCCCACAGCACGTCGTCGTTGTCGCCGCCGTTCAGCGTGTCGTTGCCCGCCTGTCCGTACAGCCAGTCATTGCCGGTGCCGCCCAAGAGGTTGTCGTCGCCTGTGCCGCCATCAAGGTTGTCGCCACCATCGCCGCCGTCCAGAAAATCGTTGCCCTCCTGCCCGAAGAGCGCGTCGGTCTCAGTCCCGCCAAACAGCGAGTCGTTGTCGAACGACCCATAAAGCCAGTCGACCCCCTGCCCGCCATAGAGCGCGTCCGCGCCAAAGCCGCCATCCAGGTTGTCGTTGCCGGCATCGCCATACAGAACGTCATTGCCGAACTCGCCGAAAAGCCCGTCGGTTTCCGCCCCACCTTCCAGCCGGTCGTCGTTGTCGCCGCCATAGAGCCAGTCGACCCCGTTGCCGCCATAGAGCGAGTCGTTCCCCGTCTCGCCCTGCAAGCCGTCGCCGCCGTCGCCGCCGATCAGGATGTCGGCCCCGGTCCCGCCCCAGAGCGCATCCGTCTCGGTCCCGCCATCCAGGCTGTCGTTGCCGCCATCGCCATAAAGCCAGTCGACCCCGCCGAGGCCCGAAAGTGTGTCGTTGCCGGCCCCCGCTGCGAGGGTGTTGTCCAGCCCGTTGCCGTTGCCGGTCGAACTCAGCCCCGAAGACAGGATCAGGATCTCAAGGTTGGCACCCAGCGTGTGACTGGTCAGCGAGGTGCGGACCGTGTCGGTGCCCTGACCAGAGGCTTCGGTAATAACGTCCAACGCACTGGACAGGATGTAGGTATCGTTTCCTATCCCCCCGACCATCGTGTCGTTTCCGGCACCGCCGTCCAGCGAATCATCGCCGCTACCCCCGGAGAGCGAGTCGTTGCCCGAACCACCCTCCAGCGTGTCGGCTCCAAGGTTGCCTGACAACGTGTCGTTGCCACCGTTGCCGCGCAGGACGTTGTTGGCGTCATTCCCGGTAAGGGTGTCGTTGCCGCTTCCGCTGGTCGCGTTCTCGATCACCACGCCACGCGCGATGGCCATGTTGTCGACAAGCCCGCCAATGTCGGAATAGGTCAGCTCGACCAGCGAGATTTCCTGGATTTGGCTGAAGTTCGAGAAGTCGATCGTATCGATGCCGTTCGAATCGTAGATCGTGAAGGCGAAGTTTTCCCCGACATAGACGTTGGCCGTGGCCGGGATCGTCCCGGTATACTGGTTGAGCAAGGTCTGCAGATAGCCGCCGATGTTCGAGTTGACGCCGTAGGTCGAGTTGCCGCCGTTCGTTACACCCGTGTGGCCGTACAGGTTCTGAATCGCGATGATGTCTGCAGGCATCAGGGTCGAGATCCAGGCGAAGCTGTCGGTGGAGCTGACAGTGTTCTGGTCCTGGCTGAAATACGACATGACCGACGCCAGCCAGCTGTCGTTGTCGAAAATGGTCGACGCGCCGCCGTAGACCGGACGACCGCCATTGTAACTCCCGAGGTGACCCAGACCCAGGGCATGCCCGATTTCGTGGATGTAGGTCTGCAGATTGTAGTTGTTCAGGTGATGCCCTGGCTGCCAGGTGTCACTTATGTCGATCGTCACCCTGCGGAGAAACCCGCCCGAAATGTTCATCGAGGCGGAGGCACCCGCGCTCTCGTTGTCTAAGGTGATTTGCGCCGTCCCGGTCGTGGCGACGAAGTTGATTCCCGTGACCTCGGCGTAAGCCTCAAAGGCAGCGACCGCGATGGCCTGCTCGGCCGAAGACAGGCCGGTCATGTTGTAGGTAATCGTGCGCGACGCGTCGAGGTTCCACTTGTAGCCCTCTCCCGGTCCGCCGTGATGGCCTTCGGTAAGGTAAAGTGCCAATTGGTCCCATGTGCCGGGCGCGGAAAGGCGGGTGGGGTCTGGAGTGTCAAGGTGCTGGTCCAGGTTGGCCAGCAGGTCGTTCGGGTCGCGCATAGCACAAATCACGCACATTGAAGTCTTCCTTGTCGCAAAAGATGACTTGGGGGAATTGGCCGCGGCAGTACGGTACAGTCGAATTCGTGACGAATTGACGGCAACTCCCAAGGGCGTGTCAATAATCTGCGCAGCCCAGTGGCGGGAATCCGGTTGGGCTCCAGCGGACCGCCAGAAGCTATTGAACGCCAACGGTGCGAAGGGCCGTCAGTCGGTTGCTTGGATCGGCTGAATCTTGCTGCAACGGCGGATTACCGCGGTTCTCGTGGCGCAACGTCGCTGCGGACATTGACCGCTCCAAGTGATTTGCCGCTAATTTGCCACAAATATGCCGAACCGATGAAAAGGTTTCCCCTCACATGTTGAGGATTGGCGTGAGCAGGAGAATCGTCGGCATGCACGCTCAAGTAGATATTGTCCGTGTGCTGGCGGTTCTGGGGGTAGTGGCAGTGTCTGCAACATCAGCTGGCAGTGAGCAGCTCGGGGACGGTGCGCTGCACTTTGCCTGCAGCGCCCCGGCAGGGGTCGACCCGGACCGCGTCGCCGACATCTGCGCCGAGTTTGTCGAGATTCTGAAGGCCCAGCCGGGCATCCAGCTGATCGAACCGTCCGACCCTGGCTCTGCTGCGGCGCCGGGCCTCGAAATCAGCGTGACACGTGCCAGCGATAACCAGCTTGAGATTGTCCCGAGCTGGATCAGCGAAAACGGACAGCGCCAAACCTTACCGTCCACCGGCTTTGTCATCATGGACACCTCGATGACCAAGACCATGCGTCGCGACCTGTTCCTGCAGGTTCTTGCCAACCCACCCGCTTGACCCTTTTGCCAAAGGAAGATTGTCTATGTGCATACTGTGCGCGATCCGTGACCCCAAAGATCCCCTTGCCGCCCTTGACCAGCATATAGACACGGATGGTGCAGTCCTCTCGGCGCCCTGGACGCTGGACCAGATCGCGAACCAGCTGACCAACGGCTATTGGGGTGGGGAGTCGTATCGCTTCCAGCTCGGTACCACGCGCACTTTGACTTACAACGTCACCGGCCTTTCGGCAGCCGAGCAGGCCATTGCGGTGGCAGCTCTGGAAGCCTGGAGCGAAGTCACCGGGATCACCTTCGTCGCCTCGATCTCGGCTGGGGCACATCTCGTCTTCGACAACAACGACCCGAACGGGGCCTATGCGGGCTTCAGCACCACGAATGGCTGGATCACCCAGTCGAACATCAACATCCCGGCCGACTGGGCACCGCTGAACCTCAACAGCTATATGCTGCAGACCTACATGCACGAGATCGGGCATGCGCTGGGTCTGGGCCATGCCGGCAACTACAACGGTTCCGCGACCTTTGGCGTCGACAACCTGTATGACAACGACAGCTGGCTGACGACGGTCATGTCGTATTTCAGCCAGACCGACAACACGCTGGTCCCCGGCAGCTTTGCCTGGATCGCCACCCTGATGCCCGCCGACATCATCGCCATCCAGAATCTCTACGGCTTTAGCGGTGCGACCAACGGCGGCAACTCGACCTACGGTGTCAACTCGAACATCGGTGGTTACCTTCAGACCCTGTTGAACCAGTGGACCGGCACGATCGCGTCAACGACCAATGTCTATGTCGGCCAGCCGATTGCCTTCACGATCTACGATTCAAACGGCATCGACACGATCGACTTCTCGAACTTCAGCCAGAACCAGGAAATCTCGCTGATCGCGCTGACCTATTCCAACATCGGCGGGCTTATCGACAACATGACCATCGCCCGCGGCGTGGTGGTCGAGAATGCCTATGCCGGGGCTGGCAACGATACCCTGACCGGGAACGAGGTTGCCAACTTCATGCGCGGCAATGCGGGCACCGACCTGCTGACGGGCAATCAGGGCAACGACACGCTTGAGGGCGGTTCCGGCGTCGACACCATTTACGGCGGCGAAGGCGATGACCTTTTGGACGGCGGGGACGGGACGGACGTCATGGAAGGCGGCGTCGGCAACGACACCTATGTGATCTCCAGCAACCTTGAGGCGCCAGTCGAGGCAGCAGGCGCCGGCACCGACACGGTCGAGAGCTTCGCCACCACCTATACGCTGGGCGCGAACCTCGAAATCCTGCTGATGAAGTCCGCCTTCTCCTCGAACGGCACCGGCAACGGGCTGAACAACACGCTGGCGGCCGGGGCGGGGAATGACACGCTGTCGGGACTTGGCGGGGTTGACTGGCTTTATGGCGACGCGGGCAACGACAGCCTGGATGGTGGGACCGAGACCGACGCGCTCTGGGGCGGAACCGGGAATGATATCCTGGTCGGCGGCGACGGCGGCGACGGTCTGCAGGGTGAAACGGGGAGCGACTCGCTTTACGGCGGCAACGGCGTCGACTGGCTCTATGGCGGGGACGACGGCGACCGTCTTGAAGGTGGCGCTGACACCGATGCGCTGTTCGGCGAGTTCGGTGCGGACCTGCTTTACGGCGACGCGGGCGATGACAACCTTGACGGCGGCTATGGCGCGGACGCGCTCTATGGTGGGCAGGGGGTCGACTGGCTTTATGGGTCGTTCGACAACGACTCGCTGTTCGGCGGAACCGAGACCGACGCTCTCTTCGGACAAGAGGGCAACGATCTTCTGGATGGCGGCGACGGTGGCGACAACCTCGATGGCGGCATCGGTGACGACAGCCTGTTGGGCGGGGCTGGAAACGACTGGCTTTACGGCCAGGAGGGCCAGGACACGCTGAATGGCGGCGAAAACGACGACGTCCTCTGGGGTGGCGCTGACGCCGACACGCTGATTGGCGGAGCAGGTGGCGATCACCTCGACGGCGGCGACGGCGCAGACCGGCTGATAGGCGGCGCGGGCCGTGACGTCTACCATGGCGGGGCCGGGGTCGATCACTTCGAGATCATCACCTCGGATGCCGAGGATCTGTTCCTTGACTTCACCTCCGGGGTGGACCGGGTGGTTCTGGACCGCGCGGCGCTGGGCATCGCGGCGGGGGCGACCCTCGCCGGCATGTGGCAGACCGGGGCCGGGCTTCCCGGCAGCTTTGCCGGAACGGCGGCGGTCCTGTTCTTCGACACCAACTTCCGCGCGCTCTTCCTTGATCTTGATGGCGGGTCGACTGCCAACGCCACGGCGCTGTTCAGTTTGACCGAAGGCAGCACGCTGACGCTGTCGGATCTCTTGCTGGTCTAACGGGATGCGTGCCCGGTCTCCGATCACGTCGAACGTGAATCGGGGGCCGGGCAATCCTGCAACAAGAGCCGCGAGTCTCAGGCCGAATGGTGATGAGATTAGGGGTTCCGAAACAAATATCTGCCGATGTGTAAGACGTTGGAACTCTGAGAACAGGTGATGAACGTGTTAATGGAACGTACCAGTCGCATGCACCGGATCCTGGTGATGATCGGCACCCGGCCCGAAGCGATCAAGCTTGCGCCTGTGGTGCAGGCGCTGCGACGCGAACCGACGGTGAAGCTGACCACCTGCCTGTCAGGTCAGCACCCCGAAATGGCGCGCGACGCGCTTCTGACCTTCGGGATCAGGCCGGATGTGATCCTCAAGCTTGACGCAGGTGCAACCTCTGCGGCTGGCCGCTTTACCGATCTGCACCGGGCGATTTCGGCCTTGCTTGACCAGCGGCCGCAAGACCGGATCATCGTGCAGGGCGATACGTCGACAGCCCTCGCCGGGGCGATGGCCGGGTTCCATGCCGGTGTGCCCGTCGCCCATGTTGAAGCCGGGCTGCGCACTGGCAACCTTGCCGGACCTTGGCCCGAAGAAGGCTATCGCCGCATGATCGCGCCGATTGCCGACCTGCATTTTGCCCCGACCGAATGGGCGCGGCAGAATCTGCTCGCCGAAGGCATCGCGCCGGAACGGGTTCATCTGACGGGCAACACGGTCGTCGATGCGCTGATCGAAATCCGGGCCGCGATCTCGAAGTCTGCCGTTACCTCGTTGCGGCTGGATGCCTGGCAGCAGGGGCTTTCGGGTGGCAAGCCGATCGTGCTGGTCACGCTCCATCGCCGCGAAAGCCATGGCTCGGTCATGACCGGGGTCGCGATGGCCCTGCGCGACTTGGCGGAGGAGTTTCGCGATCACGCCTTCGTGCTGCCGGTCCATCCGAATCCTGCGGTGTCGGGCAGCATCCGGGCGGTGCTGGCCGACCAGCCCAATGTGCGCCTTCTCGACCCCTTGGGATATGAGGACTTCGTCTATCTCATGAGCATGGCGTCCCTGATCATCACCGACTCGGGTGGTGTGCAGGAAGAGGCCCCGACGTTCGGGGTGCCGATCCTTGTCGTGCGCAACGAATCCGAACGGGCCGAGGCGATTTCCGCCGGTTTCGCCCAACTGACCGGAACCGACCCCGACCGGATCATCAAGGCCGGCCGCGAGATTCTCGCGCGGGGTGGCAAGGCCGAACTGCGCGGCAAGGCAAATCCCTTTGGCGACGGTACTGCCGCGAAACGGATCGCGCGGCTGCTGCTTGCGCGTCGGGACATGATGGCCTCGGTCGGCACGATGGGCGAGGCGATTGTCGTCGGCCCTCCGGATCGTTCGGTCAAACAGCCGCGCTTCGTTCAGTAGCTGGAAAGGGCTGCGGACGGGACCCGTCCGCCTGCCCCCGTCCGGGCGTCAATGCGCCAGGAAAACCGGAATGTTGGCATGCTCCAGCATGTCGCGGGTCGCACCGCCCAGGATCGCCTCGCGGAACCGCGAATGGCCGTACGCGCCCATGACCAGAAGGTCGGCATCCACATCCAGCACCTGCCGGGCCAGCACCTCTGACACGCGCGGCAGCGTCTTCGCCAGCACGGATACTTCGGCGTGCACCCCATGCCGGACCAAGAGCTGGCACAGAAGACCACCGGGGTCTGACCGTTCCGACCCATGCGCTGAGGGGTCGATGACCACGATCTGCACCATGTCGGCCCGCCGCAGGAAGGGCATTGCGCGCCGCGCCGCGACAAGTGACTCGCGGCTCTGGTTCCAGGCGACGATGATCCGCTTCGGCTCCACCGCTTTCATGCCGGAGGGTGGCACGATCAGCACCGGTGCCATGCCCTCGAAAAGTGCCGCTTCGG
The DNA here is from genome assembly GCA_046305855.1 of Paracoccaceae bacterium. Classification (GTDB taxonomy): domain Bacteria; phylum Pseudomonadota; class Alphaproteobacteria; order Rhodobacterales; family Rhodobacteraceae; genus Tabrizicola. The sequence goes on along the minus strand of JBKDYO010000045.1, from coordinate 35,628 downwards.
TCACCGCTTCATCTTCGACACCGCGGGCGCTCCCGTAGGGCAACGGCAGCACCACAAGGTCGGCATAGCGTGCGCGGGTGGCCACGACATCGGTCAGTGCGCCAAGTTGGGTCACCACCGATTCCACCGATGACCGCAAGGGCAGCCCCTGCGCCCCGATGGCCGCGTTCAGCGCCGCCTCCGCCTCTCGCGCTTCCGCCTCGGCCCGGTCCATCGCCGCGGCGATCACCACGGCCCCCGACCCGACATAGGAGTAACCGATCTGGGTGCGGTCCACCCCCAGAGCCAGGCAATCGAGATGTGCGTCCAGCTTCTGCGCGATCTGCGCGGCGGCGGTGACGGTGCCAAGCACCCCCTCGGGCGACGTGGCAACTGTCAGAAGGGATTTGTAGGCCATGGTCATCTCCTATGACTGATGAGCCGCAAGCATGGGGCCGGATCGGGGCCTCCGCCTTGACCGAGGTCAATTCGCTTCGTCGCCGTGGTTGACGCAGATCAAGGCGGGAGCGGCTGCTGCACTGCAGAAGTCGTCCAGTCGGAGCGGCCGGTTTGGCCCTGACCCTTGCGTCAGGACCGACCGGACAGACAGGACGAAGGGACACTAACCATGTGGGACTACTTGAAACTGGCCGGACTTGGCCTCCTCGCGGTCCTTGCCGCGATTGCGGCCAATTACGCCCACGACCTCGCGTATCAGGTCAATGCGATCACGGTGATGCTGGCAGCAGGCATCGCCTTCCTGTGGGTGCTGCGGACGGCAGGCGACCCCAGGCCGAACCTGCAGCACGAATATTTCGACGGCGTGGTCCGCGCGGGGGCCATCGCCACCGCCTTCTGGGGTGCCGTCGGCTTTCTGGTCGGCGTGGTCATCGCGCTGCAACTGGCCTTCCCGCAGCTGAACTTCGAGTTCCTGCAGGGTTTCGGCAACTTCGGGCGCCTGAGGCCCCTGCACACCAGCGCGGTGATCTTCGCCTTTGGCGGCAACGCGCTGATCATGTCGTCCTTCTATATCGTCCAGCGCACCAGCGCGGCGCGTCTATTTGGCGGGTCGCTGGGCTGGTTCGTCTTCTGGGGCTGGCAGCTGGTCATTGTGCTTGCCGCCACCGGCTACGTCCTCGGGGCCACCCAGGGCAAGGAATATGCCGAGCCGGTCTGGTACGTCGACATCCTGATCACCGTGGTCTGGGTCGCCTTCCTGATCGCCTTCATGGGCACCCTCTTCAAGCGGAAGGAACCTCACATCTACGTGGCGAACTGGTTCCTTCTGTCGATGATCCTGACCGTGGCGATGCTTCACCTCGTGAACAACGCCGCGATCCCGGTGTCGATCTTCGGCTCGGCGCAGGTCCAGCTTTACGCAGGCGTACAGGACGCGATGGTGCAGTGGTGGTACGGCCACAACGCCGTGGGCTTCTTCCTGACCGCGGGCTTCCTGGGGATGATGTACTACTTCGTCCCGAAACAGGCCGAACGTCCCGTCTTCAGCTACAAGCTGTCGATCATCCACTTCTGGGCGCTGATCTTCCTTTATATCTGGGCCGGTCCGCACCACCTGCACTACACGGCACTGCCGGACTGGGCCTCGACCCTCGGCATGGTCTTCTCGGTGATCCTGTGGATGCCCTCCTGGGGCGGCATGATCAACGGCCTGATGACGCTGTCGGGCGCCTGGGACAAGCTCCGCACCGACCCGATCATCCGGATGATGGTCGTCTCCATCGGCTTCTATGGCATGTCGACCTTCGAAGGCCCGATGATGTCGATCAAGGCCGTCAACTCCCTCAGCCACTACACCGACTGGACCATCGGTCACGTCCACTCCGGCGCCTTGGGCTGGAACGGCATGATCACCTTCGGCGTGCTTTACTACCTCGTTCCGCGCCTGTGGAACCGGGAAGGGCTCTACTCTCTGAAACTGGTCAGCTGGCACTTCTGGCTCGCGACCATCGGGATCGTCCTCTACGCCTCGGCCATGTGGGTCACGGGCATCATGGAAGGCCTGATGTGGCGTGAAGTCGACGCGAACGGCTTCCTCGTGAACGCCTTCGCCGACACCGTGGCCGCGAAGTTCCCGATGTACGTGGTGCGGGCTGCCGGTGGCGGGCTGTTCCTGACGGGAGCGCTCATCATGTGCTGGAACCTCTGGATGACTGTTCGTGCCCAACCCGCACGCGCCACCCAGAACTCCGCCGTTCCGGCAGAATAAGGAAACGAGACAATGGCTTTTCTTGACAAGCACAAGGTCATCGAGACCAACGCGACCCTGCTGATGATCCTCAGCCTTCTGGTCGTGACCATCGGGGGGATCGTGCAGATCGTGCCGCTCTTCTACCTGGAAAACACCATCGAGAAGGTGGAAGGCATGCGGCCCTACACCCCTCTCGAACTGGCGGGCAAGGGGATCTACATCCGCGAGGGCTGCTATGGCTGCCACAGCCAGATGATCCGTCCGATGCGGGACGAGGTCGAACGCTACGGCCACTATTCGCTGGCAGCTGAATCGATGTACGACCGGCCGTTCCAGTGGGGGTCCAAACGCACTGGGCCAGACCTGGCCCGGGTGGGTGGCCGCTATTCCGACGAATGGCACCAGGACCACTTCCAGAACGCGAAATCGGTCGTGCCGGAATCGGTGATGCCGCCCTACGGCTTCCTTTCCAACCGGATCATCGATGGCGAATACATCCAGGATGTCGTCGCGACGAACCGGATGGCGGGCGTGCCCTACTCCGACGAGATGGTGGAAGCCGCGCTGGCCGACTTTACTGCCCAGGCCGACCCGCTGGGGGATTCCTTGGGGCTGGAGGAACGCTACGGCGCGGATGCCTTCGGCACACCGGTCAACGTCCGCAACTTTGACGGCCAGCCCGAACTGACCGAGATGGACGCGCTGATCGCCTATATCCAGGTCCTTGGCACGATGGTCGACTTCTCGACCTTCACGCCCGTGGCGAACCGGTAAGGGGGCAAAGATGGAAACCTATTCCTTCCTGCGTCACCTCGCCGACAGCTGGTTCCTGCTGGCGATGACCCTGGGCTTCCTCGGGCTTTGCCTCTGGGCCTTCCGGCCCGGATCGCGGGCGGCGCATCAGGACGTCGCCAATTCGATCTTCCGCAACGACGACCGTCCTGCGGACCCAACCCCTGCCAAGAAGGAGGGCTAAGGCCATGGCCAAGCCATTGAAGAAAGAACCCCGGCAGGTGGAAACGACCGGCCACCAGTGGGACGGGATCGAAGAATACAACAACCCGCTGCCGCGCTGGTGGGTCTGGGTGTTCTACGCCACCATTGTCTGGGGCATCGGCTACACCATCGCCTATCCCGCCTGGCCACTGATCACCGGGGCGACGCCCGGTCTCCTCGGGGCCAGTACAAGGGCGGATGTCGCGGTCGAGATCGCTGCCGTTGATAAGGACAACGCGGCCATCAAGGCCAAGCTGGTGGCTGCCGACCTGAACGCCATCGGGGCGGACCCCGAGCTTGCGACCTTTGCCGAGAACGCGGGTGCCGCCGTCTTTCGCACCAACTGCGCCACTTGCCACGGCTCGGGCGCTGCCGGGTTCGAGGGCAAGGGCTACCCGAACCTTCTGGACGACGACTGGCTCTGGGGCGGCACGATGGAGGATATCCATCTGACGATCACCCACGGCATCCGCAACACGACTGACGCCGATGCCCGCTACTCCGAGATGCCGAAGTTCGGCACCGACGGTATTCTGGACGAAACCCAGATTGCCCAGGTTTCAGAACATGTGCTGGCCATCTCGGGTCAAGAGCATGACGCGGCACTTGCAGCAGAAGGGGCCGTGCTCTTCACCGACAACTGCGCGGCCTGCCATATGGAAGACGGCTCCGGCGACCGGGCGCAAGGTGCGCCAAAGCTGACCGATGCGATCTGGCTCTACGGCGGCTCGCGCGAGGCAATCGTCCAGACGGTCACCAAGGCCCGCTTCGGCGTCATGCCGAACTGGAACACCCGCCTGAGCGAAGACGAAATCCGCGCCGTGGCCTTCTATGTCCACGGTCGCGGCGGCGGCGAGTGATCCCTGTTCCCTTCACCTGAGTTCCCTCCAACTGAACGGGGGCCTTCGGGCCCCCGCCCTTTTTTCTGAAGGCACGCGGGTGCTTCGGTGTCCGGACTTGCGCTGCCGCGCGGGAATGCTGGGCGACAGGCACGGCCGAGACGATCACAGGAATTTGCGCTGCATTGCCGCATTCATTCCGTCCGCCGCTGGCCGGTATTGATGCAGGTCAAGGCCATGCCGCCCGGAATGACCGATTGCAGACAGGATGACAGTTTGGCCCCGCGCCAGTGCCCGTACCAATGAAAGAGCGCCCGTGACCACCCCCGAAACCGAACCCAGCCTCTATGCCGCCCGCGAGCCGGTGTTTCCGCGCCGGGTGAAGGGCACCTTCCGGACGCTCAAGTGGTGGATCATGGGGATCACCCTAGGCATCTACTACATCACCCCCTGGCTGCGCTGGGACCGGGGGCCGTCGCTCCCCGATCAGGCGGTGCTGATCGACATGGCCAACCGCCGGTTCTTCTTCTTCATGATCGAAATCTGGCCGCACGAATTCTACTTCATCGCGGGCCTCCTCATCATGGCTGGCCTCGGCCTCTTCCTCTTCACCTCGGCGGCTGGCCGCGTGTGGTGCGGCTATGCCTGCCCCCAGACCGTCTGGACCGACCTTTTCATCCTCGTCGAGCGATGGGTCGAAGGCGACCGCAACGCCCGCATCCGGCTCCATCGCCAGCCCTGGAACTGGGAAAAACTGGTCAAGAACGGCATCAAGTGGTGGATCTGGCTTTTCATCGGCCTCGCCACTGGCGGTGCCTGGGTGTTCTACTTCACCGACGCGCCGACCCTCCTGCGCGATCTCGTGACCTTCCAGGCCCACCCGATCGCCTACATCACCATCCTGATCCTGACCTTCACCACCTTCTTCTTCGGCGGTTTCGCCCGCGAACAGATCTGCATCTACGCCTGCCCCTGGCCCCGCATCCAGGCCGCGATGATGGACGAGGACACGCTGACCATCGGCTACCGCGACTGGCGCGGAGAACCGCGCGGCAAGCAGACAGTTGAAGGCAACGGCGACTGCATCGACTGCATGGCCTGCGTCAATGTCTGCCCGATGGGCATCGACATCAGGAACGGCCAGCAGCTGGCCTGCATCACCTGCGGGCTTTGTATCGACGCCTGCAACGACACGATGGACCGGATCGGCAAGCCCCGCGACCTGATCGGCTACCTCGCACTGACGGATGAGACCCGCGAACGCGCGGGCCAGACCCCGAAGTCGGTCTGGGCCCATGTCTTCCGCGTCCGCACCATGCTTTACACCGTGCTCTGGTCCGCTGTTGGCATCGGCCTTGTCGTGGCGCTGTTCCTGCGCTCGCCCATCGACATGAACGTGACCCCGGTCCGCAACCCGACCTTCGTCACCCTCTCCGACGGGTCCATCCGCAACGCCTATGACATCCGCCTGCGCAACATGCAGGGCGATGACGCCCAGTTCACCATCGCCGCGACGTCCGACGCCTTCGTGACCCTGGCGCTGGAAGGGGCGGAAGGACTGACCGTCACTGTCCCCGCGAACGAGACCATGTCCCAGCGCGTCTACCTGACCGCCGCCCCGGGTACGCGGGCCGCCGTCGAGGACCGGACCGACGTGCGGATCTGGGTCGAGGAACTTGGGACGACGAACCGCGTCCACCATGATACGATCTTCAACGGCAAGGAAGAGGAAGACGACGATGACTGAGCTCACCGGCAAACATGTCTTCGCCATCACTGCCAGCGCATTTGCGGTGATCATCGGGGTCAATGCGCTTTTGGCCTTCAAGGCGGTCAGTACCTTCCCGGGCCTTGAGGTCAAGAACTCCTACGTCGCCAGCCAGGGCTTCAATGATCGGAAAGCCGCGCAAGAGGCTTTGGGCTGGCAAGTCGCGCCCAGCTATGCCGACGGCCGCGTCGACCTCGCCTTTACCGACCGGGCCGGGCAACCGGTCGCAGTGCGCGATTTGCAGGTGTTGATCGGGCGCACGACCTCGACCGCCGACGACGTCATGCCAGGCTTTGTCCAGGCTGGCGATGTCTACACATCGGCGCTTAGCCTTCACCCGGGCAAATGGATGGTCAAGGTGACCGCAACCGCGACTGACGGAACGCTCTTCGAACGGCGCTCCGAGCTTTTCGTGCGGGGCTGACCGATGGCGCTTGCCGAAGACTTCGGGACCACCCGCGCGTCGGTCTCGGCTTGCCCGGCTTGCGTGGTCGTGCCCGCCGCCGAGCGCATCGCCGCCTTGCGGGCCGATCGGGCCGGGCGCATCATCCTGTCGCTCCCGAACGCGGGCGGCGCACAGTCCATTTCCACGGTCGAGGCCGCCATTCAGGCCGTGCCCGGCGTGATTTCTGCCCGGGTCAACCTCACCCAGAAGCGCGTCAGCGTCGAGGCGATGCCCTCCGTCACTGCCGCCCAGCTGATCGACCTCCTCGACGCCCAGGGCCAGGAAGCCCACGAGCTTGACCCCGGCCTCCTTTCCAGCACCGAAACGGACCGGCAGGGCCGCGACCTTCTGATGCGTCTCGGCGTCGCGTTCTTTTCGATGATGAACGTGATGCTTCTTTCCGTCGCCGTCTGGTCGGGGGCCGCGGATGCAACCCGCGACCTCTTCCACTGGATTTCCGGTGCCATTGCACTCCCCACCGTCATCTTCGCGGGCCAACCCTTCTTCAAATCCGCCTGGGCCTCGCTCTGGCAGGGCAAGCTTGGCATGGACGTGCCGATCTCCCTCGCCCTGATCCTCGCCTCCTCGATCTCGGTCTATGAAACTGCGATGTCCGGCCACCACGCCTATTTCGACGCCGCCGTGATGCTGGCCTTCTTCCTCCTCCTTGGTCGCTACCTCGACCATCGCACCCGCGCCATCGCCCGCTCGGCGGCGGAGGAACTCGCGGCGCTGGAAGTGCCCCGCGCGATCCTCCTCCTTGACGGGGCCGAGATCGAAACCCCCATCGCCGAGATCCACCCCGGCGACACCGTCCTCGTCCGTCCCGGCGCGCGGATGCCGGTCGACGGGATCGTCCTTCACGGCTCCTCGGAGCTTGACCGCAGCCTTCTGACCGGCGAAAGCCTGCCCGTGCAGGCGGGGCAGGGCACCGTCGTCAGCGCGGGCGAGGTCAACCTGACCGGCCCCCTCACCGTTCAAGTTACTGCGGCGGGCAAGGATTCCAGCCTCCACCGCATGGCCGATCTCGTCGCCGTCGCGGAAGGGGCAAAGACCCGCTACACCAGCCTCGCCGACCGTGCGGCCAAGCTCTACTCGCCCCTCGTCCACATCCTGTCGTTCAGCGCCTTCGGGTATTGGATGTGGGCCACTGGCGGCGACGTGCGCTATGCGATCAACATCTCTGCCGCCGTCCTGATCATCACTTGCCCCTGCGCCCTTGGCCTTGCGGTTCCCGCCGTCATCACCTCTGCCTCTGGCCGCCTCTTCCGTAAGGGCCTCCTGATCAAGCACGGCACCGCTTTGGAGCGTCTGGCCGAGGTCGACACTGTCGTTTTCGACAAGACCGGCACCTTGACCCTTGGCATGCCCGAACCCGTCGCTTTGGCCGACCACCCGCAAGACGCCCTCGCGGTCGCGGCGGCCCTCGCTTCGGGCTCCTCCCACCCGCTGGCCCGCGCGCTGGCCGACGGCGCAAAGGCCGCTGGCATCACCCCGGCACATGTGACCGACATTCGCGAAGTCCCGGGCTACGGTATCGAGGGCCAGTATCAAGGCTCCCGCGCCCGGCTTGGCCGGGCCGACTGGTGCGGCGCCGCGCCGTTGACCGCAACGGCGACCTACCTGTCGCTGGGCGTGCAGACGCATGCCTTCGCCTTTACTGACCGCCTCCGCCCCGGTGCGGAGAAGGCCGTCGCGGCGCTGAAGGCCGCAGGTCTTAAGGTTGAACTCTTGTCCGGCGACGCGCCCGCCCCCGTGCAGGATCTGGCCGACCGGCTGGGCATCCCGAACTGGAAGGCCGGTGTCCTTCCCGCTGAAAAGGCCGCTCGCGTGGCCGAACTTTCGGCGCAGGGCCGCAAGGTCCTGATGGTCGGCGATGGACTCAATGACACTGCGGCCCTTGCTGCCGCCCATGTCTCGATTTCCCCCGCCTCGGCGCTGGACGCGGCAAGGGTCGCTTCGGACATCGTGCTTCTCGGTCAGGACATCGCCCCCATCGGCGACGCCGTGCGGATCGGGCGGCAATCAGCGCGGCGGATGGTCGAGAACTTCCTGATCTCCGGCGGCTATAACGTAGTGGCCGTGCCGCTTGCGCTCATCGGCCACGCCACGCCCTTGGCCGCCGCGCTTGCGATGTCGCTGTCCTCGATCACCGTGTCCCTGAACGCGATGCGGCTGAAATAATGGAGATTCTCGCGATCCTCATCCCGGTTTCGCTGCTTTTGGGCGGGATCGGTCTTGCGGCCTTCTTCTGGGCCATGCGCACCAAGCAGTTCGACGACCCCGAGGGCGACGCAAGCCGCATCCTGACAAAGGAATGGGACGACAAGCCGAAGCCCTGAATCCAGAAGTTAAGACCAGGTAAATGGAAACCCGCAAGTCCATGAACTTGCGGGATAATCCAGATTCGTCTACCGTGGACAGATCAGGCGATCGTCACGCTCGCCGACTGCAATCCCTCGATCTCGACCTTGCAGGTGTCGCCGCGGTTCAGCGGACCCACCCCTGCGGGGGTCCCCGTGAAGATCAGGTCGCCGGGCGACAGGCTGACCATCCTCGACAGCGCCGCGATGATCGCAGCCGGGGTCCAGATCATGTCCGACAGCTTCGCCTGCTGCCGCATCGCCCCGTTGACCGAACAGCGCAGCGTCGCCTCGGGCAGCGGCCCGGGCCGGACCGCGCCCACCACGGCGGACTTGTCGAACCCCTTTGCCATGTCCCAGGGACGGCGGCTCGCCTTCGCCTCGGCCTGCAGATCGCGCCGGGTCAGGTCGTTTCCTGCGGCGTGCCCCCAGATCAGGTTCGGAGCGTCTTCCTCCGACACCATCGCGCCCGACTTGCCGATGGCGACCACCAGCTCGCCCTCATGGTGAAGGTTCGAGGTCGCAGGCGGGTAGGGAATGCGGCTGCCGGATTCCACCACCGCGTCGGCAGGCTTGGTGAAGAAGAACGGCGCCTCTGCCGGGTCGTTCCCCATTTCGGTCGCATGCTCGGCATAGTTCCGGCCGACGCAGAAGATACGGCGGATCGGAAAGCGTTCCGGGCGGCCGGTGACGGCCAGTGTTACGGTCGGCAGGGCCGGGAATACCAGGGCAACCATCGTTCAGCCTCCTACAGTTTCACAGGGAACGGCGCGGGCCGAAAGGCGGCGGCAGGCCAGTTCCGCCTGGTCTTCGGTCAGCCCCATGAAGCTCGCGCGCCAAGCCCCGCCCGACTGGGTCGTCTTCCGCAGCCCCTCGTTCAGCGTGGCGCTTTCGGCCAGCGCGGTCTTCAGAAGCGCCTTCTCGGCCTCGTAGCGCGAGGGATACTCGCCCACGTTCACCCCGAAGTGCCGCCCGCCCGAGGTGGACATCACCACCACGACTTCTTCTGCGTCCGCCGCCACCTCGGCGGTTTCCACCGCGTCGAAGATCGGCGCCTGCCGTTTGGGCATCGCGAGCGGGGCGGTATCCAGTGCGATGTCAGCCGCTGGCGGCATAAAGGCAGTGGCACCGGCGACAGTCTCGACCTCGGTGACCTCGGTCAGCAGCGTCAGCGGAGCCGTTTCGGCGGATTCGATACCGGGATCGGTCACCACAAGCTCGGGCGCGGCTTCGGCCACGACGATTTCTTCGGCGACCGGGGCAACGGGCGGTTCGGCCGGAGCTTCGACTTCGGCGACCTGGGGCGCGATCAGCGTCTCTGGCCGGGCCTTGGGTTTCAACGCAGCCAAGGATGGATCGACGGGCGCTTCGGCTGGGGTTGCCTCGGCGACCAACGTTTCCGGCAACGGATCGGTCAGAGCGGCGGCCTGAGCCTCCAGCGTGCCGGGTTCCGGAACGGCCACTACGGCAGCATCGTTCGCGGCCAGCTCGACCAGAGCTTCCTGACCGGCCTCTGGGGCTGCATCAGCTACTTCAACTGCCATTTCCGAAGCTGCTTCGGGAAGTTCCACCTCGGCCAGTGCAGCTGCAACTGCCACGGCTTCCTCGGGGGGCGCCGTTTCTGCCGGCAACTCGGCCATAGCCATGGCGTCGGCCTGGAACTCGAGCGTGCCTTGCGGTGCGGGTTCGGCCGTCGCTTCGGCCAGAGCGCCCTCGATCCCTTCCGCCATCGCGATCGCCACGTCGTCCGGGACAGCGGTGACATCGGGCCGTGCCTTCGGGCGCGGCGAGGTCTTCACTTCGCCCGACACCCGCACGATCTTGCCAGCGCCCCCGACGGCGTCGATCTCGTCGATCCCGGTTTCAAGCGAGGCCACCAGCGCGTCCTCGACAGCTGCCGCGACCGGTGGCTGTTCGGTGACGTTGTTCCGGGCCTTGCCGAAGCCGATGTCCATCAGCTCGGCCATTTTCGCATTGCGGTTCGCCGACGACGTGCCGCCAAAGACCGTTGCGATGATGTGCTTCTTTCCGCGATGCGCAGAAGCGGTGAGGTTGAAGCCCGCAGGCGAGGTGTAGCCCGTCTTAATGCCGTCCGCGCCCTCATAGGCGTCAAGGAAGCGCGAGTTGGTGTTCGTCACCGTCGCAATTCCCGCATCCGCCGTCCGGCGCGAGAAGATGTGATAGTACTGCGGAAAGTCGTAGAACAGGTGCCGACCCAGGATGTTCATGTCGCGCGCGGTCGACAGGTGACCGTCGGCTGTCAGGCCGTTCGCGTTCTTGAACGTGGTGTCGTGCATGCCCAGCTGCCGCGCCGTCCGCGTCATCCGCTTGGCAAAGCTTGCGGCGTCTCCACTAATGTGATCGCCGATCGCCGAAGCCGCATCATTGGCCGACTTGATCGCCGCGGCGCGGATCAGATAGCGCACCGCAATTCTCTGGCCGGGCTTCAGACCGAGGCGCGAGGGCGGTTGCGAGGCCGCGTATTTCGTCACTGTCACCTTGGTATCCAGCGAAAGACGACCTGCCTCGATCTCCTGAAAGGCGATGTAGAGGGTCATCATCTTGGTCAGGGACGCCGGATGCAGCCGTGCGCCGGAGTTCTTTTCGTAAAGAACCTCGCCCGTGCGCCCGTCCATCACGATGGCCGCAAACGGTGCGGATTGCAGAGGAGACGTCACCACAATGGTGCTGACGACAAATGCCATTAAAATAGCGTGAAATACCCGCCCGAGAAGCGATGCCACGTCGCCCACCCTTTGCCTGTTGGCCCGGATTTTCCGGTGCCTTATTCTGCCTCAGGGGAAACGCTAGCACAGGTTCCACGATCCGAAAACCCAAAAATTCCAAGGGGTTTCAGGGCGCAGTTCATGTAGTTGCCGGGAAGCTGCAGTTTTCTGACCGGGCATCCATATCTTGCGCTGGTCTGCGCTGGCCTTTCTATCTGTGGGGTCAGGCTTGCAGTTTCCTAACCAAAGCTGGCAGGGCACCGAGATCCTTGATGGCGTGGAACCGGCGATGGTCCGTCGGGGCACTGGCGGCCTCGAACGCCCATTCCAGATCCTGCGGGACATGCACGCCCCAAGAACCGGCTTCCAATGCAGGGATCACGTCGGATTTCAACGAATTGCCGACCATCATCGCCTGGTCGGCCCCGGTGCCATGACGGGCAAAGGCCGAGCGATAGGTGTCCGCAGTCTTGTCCGACACGATCTCGACGCCGTGAAACAGATCGCCGAGACCGGATTGCGCCAGCTTGCGTTCCTGATGCAGAAGGTCGCCCTTGGTGATCAGCACCAGCCGGAAATCTGCCGACAGGGCACCGACCGTGGCGCGGGCATGGGGCAGAAGTTCCATAGGGTGTTCCAGCAGCTCGCGCCCCATCGCGATCAGGTCGCCGATCACGGTGGCGGGCACACGGCCTTCGGTGACCTCGACGGCGGTCTCGATCATCGAGAGGGTAAAGCCCTTCACCCCGAAGCCGTAATAGGACAGGTTCCGCCGCTCGGCCGCCTCCAGCCTTTCGCGCAGATGATCGGGATCGGCATGGTCTGCGAGCACCTGCAGAAAGCGGTCTTGCGTCAGCCGAAAGAAGGTCTCGTTCTGCCAAAGTGTGTCGTCCGCATCGAAGCCAATCGTCGTCAGCATGGCCGCCCCTTTTCCCTGCGCCAAAAGAGGCTATATTTCGAAAGTCAGTTGCAACCCCGAATCCCGGGAAACGGAGTCCGCATCCCGTGCCGAGCCGCCCTTTGACCATGTCGGACAAGACGGATGGCCCGGGGAATGACACCTCGATCCTGACGAAAACCAAGACCAAGACCCAGCGGCCACCGCTGTACAAGGTGCTGCTCTTGAACGACGACTACACGCCGATGGAGTTCGTCGTGCATGTGCTGGAACGGTTCTTTGGCTTGAACCATGCCCAGGCGTTCGAGATCATGCTGACGGTCCACAAGAAGGGCCTCGCGGTCGTTGGGGTGTTCAGCTTTGAAGTGGCCGAGACCAAGGTGGCGCAGGTGATGGATTTCGCGCGTCGCCACCAGCACCCGCTGCAATGCACGATGGAAAAGGAATGATCGTGCATGTCATCAGAGGGGGATCGGGGGCCTGAGGCCCTCGCCCATGCGATCCGCAAGATTGTCCCTGGCGCTGGAGACCGGCGCGATTGAGCTTCCCGCCGAGGGGCGGATTGCCGTGTATCGTCCGCGTGTCGGCGATGATCTTGGCGCGCTTCCCCGGGACCGGGTCGTGGTGGTGACCGGGTTCAAGCCGGATCGGGACCATTTTGCCGCCAGCTACATGGTCACGCCCGAACCGCCCTATGCTGCAGCGATCGTCTGCCTGCCCCGGTCACGCGAAGCTGCCCGGGCGCTGATCGCGCAGGCGGCCGCCGAGGTCGCGCCGGGCGGGTGGGTCGCGGTCGACGGCCAGAAGACCGACGGAATCGACACGGCGCTGAAGGACCTGCGCGGTCGGGTCGATCTGTCAGAGAGCCTGTCGAAGGCGCATGGCAAGCTGGCGTCGTTTACTGTTGGACCCGACCTTTCGGACTGGGCTGCGCGGCCGACAATGGTCGCCGGGTTTCAGACCTTGCCCGGCATCTTTTCTGCGGACGGGCCGGACCCGGGCTCGGTGCTGCTGGCGGAAAACCTGCCCGAGAAACTGGGCAGTAAGATCGCTGACCTGGGGGCAGGCTGGGGGTTCCTCGCGGCACAGATCCTGCAGCGACCGGGCGTGAAACGGCTGGATCTGGTGGAAGCCGAGGCCGATGCGCTGGATTGCGCGAAAATCAACATCCCCGACCCACGGGCCCGGTTTCACTGGGCGGACGCGACAGCGTTCCGGCCCGAGACGCTGCTTGACGCCGTGGTGATGAACCCGCCGTTCCACACCTCACGTGAGGCCGATCCCGGCTTGGGTGCCGGGTTCATCCGGGCGGCTCGGCGGATGCTTGCCCCTGATGGCAGCCTCTGGTTGGTGGCAAACCGCCACCTGCCTTATGATGCGGTGCTGGCGGAATGCTTCCTTGAGGTCAAGGTTGTGGCCACAGCGGGTGGCTTTCGCGTGATCCATGCCCTGAAGCCCAGACGCGATGCGTCGCGGGCCAAACCCTGACCGACGAAGAGGTCGCTGATGTCCTTCTCTGTTTCCGGCAAGACTGCCATCGTGACCGGTTCGGCCTCGGGCATCGGTTTGGCCATCGCGCGGCATCTGGTCGACAAGGGCGCGAACGTGATGTTCGCGGATGTCGACGAAGAGCGCCTGGAGAACGAGGTCGGCGAAGAGGCGCGGGCCGAGGGGCCGATCCGCATGTTCGCGGGCGACCTGACCGAGAAGCTGACCATTGCCAATCTTCTGTCCGCGACCATCGACGCCTTTGACCGGGTGGATATCCTGGTCAATGCGAACCGGCGGACCTTTGTGTCGGAAATCCTGAACCCCGAAGCCGACGGGGTGGAAGAGTTGTGGCGACACAACGTCCTGTCCGCGCTGCGGATTTCCCAGATGACCGCCAAGCGGATGATCCAGCATGGCCAACGTGCCGAAGTCGAGGCAGGGACCATGCTGGGCTCGATCATCAACCTATCCTCGATCGCGGCCCATGCCACGCGGCCCGAGCTGCTGGCCTATTCGATGGCGGCAGCCGCGATGGACCAGATGACCCGGTCGATGGCCGTAGCGCTGGCGCCGAAGGGCATCCGGGTGAATGCCGTGGCCTTCGGGTCGGTGATGAGCGCAAGTCTGCAGGCGTCGCTGAAGGACAACCCGGATTTTCGTGACGCGATCACCGAGGGCACGCCGCTGGGTCGCATTGCGGCACCGGCAGAACTGGTCGAGGCCGTGCAGTTCCTGGCCTCGGACGCGGCGGGCTTTGTCACCGGGCAGGTACTGACGGTCGATGGCGGGCGCGGGCTTCTGGACGTGGTCAGCGCACCGGCGCACTGATCATTCGGGATACTCGGCCTTGCACTGCGCCATGACGGCCTCGGCCGCCTTGGCCAACTGACGCCGCTTGACCTTCAGGCTGTCAAGCTTGCGCGCCTCGTCGTTCAGATCGATGGCCTTGGCGCGTTGGGCCGTGACCGGGCGCTCGTCCAGGCACAGACGTGGCGGTGGTGGCGTTTCGCCTTCGGGCACCGGCTGCTGCGGACAAGTGGTCCAGTAGTCCTCGTAGACAGTGATTGTCTCGAACGCATAGCCCCGGTCGAGGTTGCCCTGCGTTTCCGCGATCAGCCGGTCCACGGTGCGCAGGTCGCGGGTGTTGCGGTTGATGCACTGTTCCTGCGGGGTTCCGCAGCCGGCAAGCAGGCCAAGCGACAGAAGAATCAGGCGTTTCATCGGGCGCTCCTTCAAAGGTGGAAAGCGGCGCGGCGGGGTGCTAGGCATGGGGGAAGACCCTAGCCGGAGACCTGACGATGACCGATCCCTTCGACCGCCGCAAGACCGAGGCCGCACAGTGGTTCCACACCTTGCGCGACAGGATCGTGGCGGCCTTCGAGGGGTTGGAGGACCAATATGCCAAGGGCACTCCCGGGCGGTTCGAGGTTACGCCGACCAACCGCGCTGACGGTGGTGGCGGCATCATGAGCGTGATGCGCGGCGGCGGGGTGTTCGAGAAAGTCGGCGTCAACTGGTCCGAGGTTCACGGGGTGCTGGGCGAAAAGGCGCAGCGGGCCATGGCCGCGCGGGGCGTGCCGGGGATGGCGGAGGATCCGCGGTTCTGGGCCTCGGGCATCAGCCTTGTCGCGCATATGCAGAACCCGCATGCACCTGCCGTCCACATGAATACCCGGATGTTCTGGACCCCCGGCGCCTGGTGGTTCGGCGGCGGGTCGGACCTGAACCCCTGCATCGAATATGCCGAGGACACGGCGCATTTCCACGGAGAAATGCAAAAGGCCTGCGATGCGCATTCCCCGGACTACTACCGGAAGTTCAAGGCCTGGGCGGACGAGTACTTCTTTGTGCCCCACCGTGGACGGGCGCGGGGCGTCGGAGGCATCTTCTATGATGACCTCAACACCGGGGACTGGGACCGCGACTTTGCCTTTACCCGCGATGTTGGAGCGGCGTTTCTGCCGGCCTTCCAGCCACTGACCGAGCGGCGGCTTGGCCATGCCTGGACGGAAGCGGACCGGGAGGTGCAGCTGATCCACCGTGGGCTCTACGCGGAATACAACTTGGTCTATGACCGGGGCACGAAGTTCGGGCTTGAAACCGGCCACGACGCGAACGCGGTGCTGATGAGCCTGCCTCCCGTCGCGAAGTGGACCTGAGGACAGTATGGCCGACATCACGGTGAAAGCGGCCTATGGCTCGGTCGTGGAGGACGAGGGCCAGCTGTTCATCGGCTTTGCCGAGGGCGAAGACGAAGAGGACGGCTATGTCCTGTTCCGGCAGGCCGTCAAGGGTGGTCCGGTCTGGTTCGAAGCGAATGACGAAAGCTTTGGCGCAGAGGATGCCGTGCAGGCTGTCCTGGCCAGTCCGAAGGGGTTCGAAGTGATGATCCGGCCCGAAAAACGCGCGGCTTGCGGCTTTGCGGCGACCGTGGCGGTGCGTGTCGGGCCGGGCTGCGAAGACGGGGCCGAAGCGCTGGCCGCGCTGAAGACGATGCTTGCGGCGGTCTGGCAGGATTAGGGGCCAAAGGTCGTCAAAGGGATTTGGTTCGACCTAGGACTTCTGTTGGGTGTGACTCCAGACGGCATGGCGGATGCGGGCGACCTTGTAGGCATCGAAGGCGGCCATCGCCCAGACAAAAAGGCCTCCTGCCAGCTTGCCGACGAAGGACACCTCGGGGGCAGCGGTCTTCAGGGTGAAGGCGCCCAGCAGGATCGCAAAGCAGACAAAGATCAGCCCGCGCACTGGCTGACGGTTCAGGACCTGGCCCATGCCGGGCAGGGCCAGTGCGACACCAAGCACAAGGTAGGGGTTCGGGGGCGCTTTCATGCGGGGTCTTTCGTAAGTGCCAGCACATCCTCGCGCAAGGCGAGCAAGCGGTCCAGCAGGGGCGCGATGCGGTCGGGACGCAGCGGCGACATGCCCATCTCAGCCTCGCGGAAGATCAGATAGCGGCCGCGGTCGGCCTCTTCCGCCAGAATCACGATGCGCAGGCCCTTGGGCGAAAGCACCAGTTCCTTCACCCGCGGGTCGGCGAAAAGGTCGGCATGGCGGGCAAGGAGCGCGGCTTGCGGCAAATGGCCAGCCTCGTCGCAGCGGATGGCCACGTCCTTGGGCAAATCCGGGATCGCGGGCAGCGAGACCAGAAGGGTAGCAAAGCGGGTGAACGGCTCGTTGCCGGAGGGTCGGGCCAGCAAGTCGATGGTGGCTTGCAGGGGCAAGGGCTCGGTCAGGGTCAGCATGACCCAAAGTGCCGGAAGCTTGCGGAACGTCAGCGTATCGGGGATCGCCTGCAGATCGATGCTGAGGCCATCGTACAGGCCAGAGACGCGGGGAAAGCCGGTGGGTTCGGTCCGTGCTTTCACGCCCGAGAGAAGCGGTTTCACGGCGTCGAAGTAGCTGGAGCGGGCCAGGGTGCGCGCGCGGCTGGCCTGAACCAGCTGGACCGCCAGCCAAAGGCCGAGGATCAGAAGCGCGAGGACGGACAGAAACAGGGGATTCATGGGAAAAGGCCCGCCCCTTCCGGGGCGGGCCGCTCTTTCAGTACCCCAGCGGTTTTGGCCAGGGCATGGTGAACTGCGCGCCCCGGTTCACAAAGCGGTAGCGCCGGAAGTGGAACCAGAGTGACACGACTATGTAGAAGCCGATCATCGCGACAAGCTGGGTGCCATAGCCGAGGAAGACCGCGAAGAACGTGACCGCGCAGAGGGTCAGCAGCGTGATCGCGGGCAGCGGGTGGAACGGATGCTCGTAGCCCCGCTTGATCGAGTTCAGGGGCCACTTGCGGCGGAACAGGATGATGTTCAGCGGCATGAAGGTATAGCCCAGGAGACCCGAGAGGATCGAGAAGGTGATCACCTGGTCCAAGGGCGCGCCAAGGGCAAAGATCAGCGCGATGGGGACCAGGAAGACGATCGACCGGTAGGGGGTGCGGTATTTCGGATGGACCGCGCCGAACCAGCCCGGCAGGTACTTGTCGCGGCCCATGGCGAACCAGGCACGGGATGCGTCGTTGATGCAGCCATTGGCCGAGGCGAGCGTGGCGAAGAGGGTGCCGATGCCCAGAAGCCAGACCAGCCCGTTGGACCCTGCAAGGCGCGCAGTGTCGAACAAGGGCGCCACCGATCCGTTGACGCCGTCGCCGAGGAATTCCCACGGCAGGACGCCGGAGCAGACGTACCAGGTGAGCGTCGCGGCGATGAGGAGCGTCATGATCCCGGCCAGCGTGCCAAAGGGCAGCGCGCGGGCGGGGGAGCGAACCTCTTCGGCGGCCTGCGTGGTGCCTTCGATGCCAAGGTAGTACCACAGACCGAAGTGCATGGCGGCGAGGACGCCAATCCAGCCATAGGGCAGCTCGTGGCCTTCGAAAAGCGCCGCGTGCTCCATGATCCCGCCGCCAAGGACGCCGGACGTCGAGAGGAAAAGGACCAGGATGGCAACGAAAGCGATGGCGGTGATGACGAGGTTGAAGGTCAGGGTCGCCAGCACGCCGCGGTAGTTCAGCCAGGCCAGGAACATGATGACCAGGATGATGAAGGGCCGCTGGTCCAGCGCCGCCTCGTGCCCGCTCATCGTGGCGACGACCGAGAAGAGGTAGCCTGCGGTGATCGCGTTGGCGGCCTCAAGCATTGTATAGGCGAAGACAAGGTAGAGGCCGACGTTGAAGGCCATCAAGGGGCCAACGATGTGTTTGGCCTGGGTGTACTGCCCACCCGCCGAAGCAACGGTCGACGTGACCTCGGAGTCGATCATGGCGACGCAGGTGTAAAGGATGCCCGCAAACCAGCAGGCGATCAGCGCGGCATAGGCGCCGCCTTTGCCGACGGCGAAGTTCCAACCCATGTATTCGCCGACAAGAACGATGCCGACACCTAGGGCCCAGACATGCGCCGGGCCAAGGACACGCAAGAGGCCGACTTTGGTGCCATGCGGCCCCATGCCATCCATCGTCTTCGAGGTGATATCCACGTCGGTCATGATTTCACCTTGTGCTCTTCGGCCATGGCCTCAAGTTCGCCTTCGCGCGATGAGGTCAGAACATCTTCGGAATAGGTGCTGTCGGTCTTCAGCCAATCCAGCAACATGTGCAGACCAAAGGCGGCAGACAGCGCCCAGGCCGCGTATTCAAGCCAGTTCCACAGATCCATCGCGCGTCACTCCCCGAATTTTTCAGAAATGACCTCGCGGTATTCCACTTCGGAAAACCGCAGGACCAGGACGTAGTAGAGGACGATGACCACGATCATCGTCAGCAGCGCGCCAATCGAGAAGCTGTAGTCGAAGCGCGCAAGGATCAGGTCATGGGCGCTTTCGGGCGTGTAACCCAGCGCCTCGTATTTCGCGGCCTGGGCCGGGGTCTGGCCCAGCGTCTCCCAGGTCGGGTCGGCGACCGGTGTGGCGACCGACTTCGCCGCGCCGGCCAGGCCCAGCCAGAGCGGGACGAACAGCGCGCCGACCGTCAGGACGACCAGCACGATCACGTCGATCAGCTGGCTGGCCTTGCCCTGCTTCGGGGGTTCATAATGTGCCATCACTTCCTCCCCTTGGCTTCGTCGAGGAACTTGATGTCGAGGCCGTACATGAAGTCGCGGTCTTCGCGGTAATGCCGAAGCATCGCCAGGATCGCGGCGGTGTTGAAGATCAGGACGACTGCGCCCCCGATCAGAAGCAGGGTTCGCGCGCCGCTGGTCGGCGCAAGCCCCCAGGTCGCCCAGGCCACGAAGATCATTGCACACCAGAGACCGATGACGAACGCCCATGCCACCAGCACGTCGCGTCGATGCATCGCCTCAATCCGCTGATTAAGGTCAACCACGTTTCCCTCCCTTGGGCGCTTGTTTTCGTCCGCGCGACGTGGCCCGACCGTCATTTCCCTGCGCGGCAATATTTTTTCCTCAGGGAAAGCCACCTGCGACAATCTGTCAAGAAAAACCGCATCTGCCTTAACCTTAGGCAGTGTTTTTCCCGACAGGTGAAATTTGTTTCTCGACAGTTGATGAGCCGAAGGGACGGTGCTAGCGTCACGGGAACGACACGAAGGAGACGAATCCATGTGCGGCATCGTTGGGCTGTTTCTGAAGGACCCGAAGCTGGAGCCGAAACTGGGCGCCATGTTGACGGACATGCTGATCACCATGACCGACCGGGGTCCCGACAGTGCCGGGATCGCGATCTATGGCGGGGCGAAGGATGGCTTGGGCAAGCTGACCATCCAGTCCGCTGATCCTACGAAGGATTTCAAGGACCTGGATGGCGAGTTGCATGACGCCATCGGCCAGCCGGTGACCATGCTGGTGAAATCGACCCATGCGGTGATCGAGGTGCCTCTGGCGCAGATGGACGCTGCGCGGTCGGCCCTGTCGCACTTGCGCCCGAACGTGAAGGTGATGAGCGCTGGCGACTGCATCGAGATCTTCAAGGAAGTGGGCTTGCCGAAGGACGTGGCTGCGCGTTTCGAAGTGGCCAAGATGAAGGGCACCCACGGCATCGGTCACACCCGGATGGCAACCGAATCCGCCGTAACGACGATGGGCGCACATCCGTTTTCGACCGGCACTGACCAGTGCCTTGTCCACAACGGCAGCCTTTCGAACCACAACGGCGTGCGTCGGGAACTGAAACGCCTTGGCATGACCTTCGAGACCGAGAACGACACCGAGGTTGGTGCTGCCTTCATCAGCCACAAGCTGCAGACGGGTGAAACGCTGGGCAACGCCCTTGAAGCGACGCTGACCGATCTGGACGGCTTCTTCACTTTCGTTGTCGGCACCAAGAACGGTTTCGGCGTCGTCCGCGACCCCATCGCCTGCAAGCCCGCCGTCATGGCCGAAACCGATCAGTACGTCGCTTTCGGGTCGGAATACCGGGCGCTGGTGAACCTGCCGGGGATCGAGGACGCCCGCGTCTGGGAGCCCGAGCCTGCCACTGTCTACTTCTGGGAGCGTTAAGAGAATGCAGAGCTTTGATCTGGGGAAGGAAGGCCTGCGGGCGCTGAATTCCTCGCTGCATGCCCTTAAGGGGCAGACCAATATGACCGCCTGGGAGGTCATCAATCCAAAGGGCGCGCATGCCATCGCCGCCGGGGTGGATGCGCCGGTCGACATCACTGTGCGCGGCTCCACGGGCTATTACTGCGCGGGCATGAACAAGCAGGCGACCATCCGGATCAAGGGATCGGCCGGGCCGGGCGTTGCCGAGAACATGATGTCGGGAACCGTGATCATCGACGGCAATGCCAGCCAGTATGCCGGGGCCACGGGTCGTGGTGGGCTTCTGGTGATCAAGGGCAATGCCTCCAGCCGCTGTGGTGTGTCGATGAAGGGGATCGACATCGTCGTCCACGGCTCCATCGGCCACATGTCCGCTTTCATGGCACAGTCTGGGAACCTGGTCGTACTGGGGGACGCTGGCGACGCGCTGGGGGACAGCCTTTATGAGGCGCGGCTTTTCGTGCGTGGCACTGTGAAATCGCTGGGTGCGGACTGCATCGAAAAGGAGATGCGGGACGAGCACTATGCGATCCTGGAAGAGCTTCTCCGCAGGGGCGAGGCCGACGGGAAAGCCAAGCCGGAAGAGTTCCGCCGCTATGGTTCGGCCCGGAAGCTGTACAACTTCAACATCGACAATGCGTCGGCCTATTGAGGCAATGGAATGACTGATCTTCCCCGTACCCCGCCCCGTTTCTCGGCGACCTTCACCCCCGCGGTGAACGCCGAAATCCGCCGCGCGGCCGCTTCCGGCATCTACGACATCCGCGGCGGCGGCACGAAACGGCACTTGCCGCACTTCGATGACCTGCTGTTCCTCGGCGCTTCGATCAGCCGCTACCCGCTGGAAGGCTACCGCGAAAAATGTGCGACCGACGTCTGGTTGGGGACCCGGCACGCGAAAAAGCCGATCCACCTGGATATCCCGGTGACCATCGCGGGGATGAGCTTTGGTGCCCTGTCCGGTCCTGCCAAGGAGGCCTTGGGGCGTGGCGCAACTGCTGCCGGGACGTCGACCACGACGGGCGACGGCGGGATGACCGAGGAAGAGCGCGGGCATTCCAAGACGCTGGTCTACCAGTACCTTCCCAGCCGTTATGGCATGAACCCCGATGACCTCCGCCGCGCCGACGCGATTGAAATCGTGGTGGGTCAGGGGGCAAAGCCCGGTGGCGGCGGAATGCTGCTGGGGCAAAAGATCAGCGACCGCGTGGCGAACATGCGCAATTTGCCCAAGGGGATCGACCAGCGCTCGGCTTGTCGGCATCCGGATTGGACGGGGCCGGATGACCTTGAAATCAAGATCATGGAACTGCGCGAGATCACCGATTGGGAAAAGCCGATCTACGTGAAGGTCGGCGGCGCGCGGCCCTATTACGACACGGCGCTTGCGGTGAAGGCGGGCGCGGATGTGGTGGTGCTGGATGGCATGCAGGGTGGCACGGCGGCGACGCAGGACGTGTTCATCGAACATGTCGGCATGCCGATCCTGGCCTGCATCCCGCAAGCCGTGAAGGCGCTGCAGGACCTTGGCATGCACCGCAAGGTGCAGCTGATCGTCTCGGGCGGCATTCGCTCTGGCGCTGACGTGGCCAAGGCGATGGCACTGGGCGCGGATGCAGTGGCTATCGGGACGGCGGCGCTTATCGCTCTGGGTGACAACGATCCGAAATGGGAAGAGGAATACCAGAAGCTTGGCACCACGGCGGACGCCTATGACGACTGGCACGAAGGCCGCGACCCGGCCGGGATCACCACGCAGGACCCCGAGCTTTTCAAGCGCTTCGACCCAGTGCTGGGCGGGCGGCGGCTGAAGAACTACCTCAAAGTGATGACGCTGGAAGCGCAGACCATCGCGCGGGCTTGCGGCAAGAACCACCTGCACAATCTGGAACCCGAGGACCTTTGCGCGCTGACGATCGAGGCAGCGGCAATGGCGGGCGTGCCGATTGCGGGGACAAACTGGATACCCGGCCGCAACGGCGGGTTCTGATAAAAACGAACGGGGAGTTACGACAATGGCGAAAGACCTGGCGAAATGGGCCAAGGACAAGGGCGTCAAGTATTTCATGATCTCCTACACCGATCTCTTCGGGGGTCAGCGGGCGAAACTGGTGCCGACGCAAGCGATCAACGACATGGCGGTGGACGGGGCGGGCTTCGCGGGGTTCGCGACCTGGCTGGACCTGACGCCTGCGCACCCCGACCTGATGGCGGTGCCGGACCCGGACAGCGTGATCCAGTTGCCGTGGAAGAAAGAGGTCGCCTGGGTCGCGGCGCGGGCGACGATGGAGGAAAAACTCGTCGATCAGGCTCCGCGCAACGTGCTTGAGAAGCTGATCGGCGAGGCGGCGAAGGAAGGCTTGCGGGTCAAGACGGGCGTTGAACCCGAGTTCTTCATCCTTAATGCCGATGGCTCGGGTCCTTCGGATGTCTACGACACCGCCGAAAAGCCCTGCTACGACCAGCAGGCCGTGATGCGGCGCTATGACGTCATCAGTGAAATCTGCGACTACATGCTGGAGCTTGGCTGGGAGGCCTACCAGAACGACCACGAAGACGCGATCGGCCAGTTCGAGATGAACTGGAAGTATGACGACGTCCTCCAGACCGCCGACAAGCATTCGTTCTTCAAGTTCATGGTCAAGTCGATCGCCGAAAAGCACGGCTTCCGGGCGACCTTCATGCCGAAGCCGTTCAAGGGGCTGACCGGGTCGGGGTGCCACGCCCACATCTCGGTCTGGTCGCTGGACGGCAAGAAGAACGCCTTTGCCGACCCGAAGAAGGAACTCGGGCTGTCGGATCAGGGCCGCAATTTTCTGGGCGGGATCATGAAGCACGCCTCGGCGCTGGCGGCGATCTGCAACCCGACGGTAAACAGCTACAAGCGGATCAATGCTCCGCGGACCTCGTCGGGGGCGACATGGGCGCCGAACACGGTGACCTGGACGGGGAACAACCGGACCCACATGGTCCGCGTGCCGGGGCCGGGGCGGTTCGAGCTGCGGCTGCCCGATGGGGCGGCGAACCCGTACCTCATGCAGGCGGTCATTCTGGCCGCTGGCATCGACGGGGTGCGGACCAAGGCGGACCCGGGCAAGCGGCATGACATCGACATGTATCAGATGGGGCACACGGTAAAGAACGCGCCGAAGCTGCCGCTGAACCTGCTGGACGCGCTGCGGGAGTATGACAAGGACAAGACCCTCAAATCGATGATGGGGGACGAGTTCTCGACTGCATTCCTGAAGCTGAAACACAAGGAATGGAACGACTACTGTTCGCATTTCTCGGCCTGGGAGACCCAGACGACGCTGGATATCTGAGTTCTGTCCACGGTGGACAAATTCAGAAATTCAAGCGATTTCAAATATTTGATTTCTGGCGTTAGGGTGGTGTTAACTTTTGCGTTGACGCCCCCTTTCCCTTGCCTCCTCCTCTGAAGGGAGGTCTCGTTACGGACCGATGTCCGACCTGTAGCCGTAGGGCCTGAGGTCCGGCGAGAAGTCGTTGGACGGCATTCCACGAACCACGTTATGAATTCCATGTCGGATCGGCTGCGCGCCAGCCTTTCCCTGCATGCCATCGAGGAGCGGGCCGTTGACCGAAATTACCTGCATCGGCTTGGGGTTGATGGGATCGGCGATTGCCAGAGCGCTGTTTACGGCCGGGCATGGCGTCACTGTCTGGAACCGCTCACCCGGAAAGGCGGCGGCTTTGGTGCAGTTGGGGGCAAGAGAGGCGCTGAGCTTTGCCGAGGCTGTGGCCGCCAGCCCCGTCATGCTGATCTGCATCGACAACTACCGCTCCATCCGCGCGCTGCTGGAGCCGGAAGCCAAGGCCGGGCATCTTGCCGGGCGAACGGTTGTAAGCCTGACCACGGGGACCCCGCGCGAGGCGGAGGAGCTTTCGGTCTGGGTCGAAGTGCAGGGTGCCCAATACCTTGATGGCGCGATCCTTTGTAGCCCGAATGAAATCGTCACCAGAAGTGGTGAGGTTCTGCTTTCGGGCGACGTGCAGGCATGGCAGGCCACTGGTCCGCTTCTGAGCTGCCTTGCCGGAAAGGTGCGGCACGTAGGTCAGCGGGTCGGCGCTGCCTCGGGCTTGGACTTCGCCTGGCTGACGATGTCATACACGCAGTTCATCGGTGTTGCCCATGCAGCGAATATCTGCCGGGCGGAGGGCATTGATCTGCAAGAGTTCAGGGATCTTTATCCGTTCGACCCCGCCCCGGTCGCCCCGGACTCCTATCCCCCCGAACTGGCCCGGCAGATCAAGGAGGCCGATTACAATCGCCCGGGCGCTACGCTGAAGGTCTGGGGTGAGGCTTTGGGCCATATCCAGGAACAGGCGCGCGATGCGGGTATCTCGTCTGCCGTTCCGGACTTCATCGCCGGGTTCTTCCAGCGGGCGGTCGGCATGGGACTGGGTCAGGAGGAAGCCATAGCAATCTACAAGACACTTGTGGCGGACAAAGGACCGACCTGAACAGCGGGAGAACGGGATGAGGGAGGTCGTGACAGCATCATTTAGTGTGACGGAGGCCGACCTCTTGGGCCTGGGCTGCTGATCCGTCAGGACATCTTTAACCCTTTGGCCTTGCACGAACATTGTTTTGCTCAGTGCCTTCTCCTCTACTATTCTCAGACAGGCCATGATCCGTGCATGCGATCGAGCTAGGGGAAAGCCTTGGGACCGCTGGGCGAGATGTTTCGAGGGGGCGGCGCATCCGCGAGATGGCTGTGCGGCGTCCCGTTCGTGAATTTTCGCATCGCAAGGACCGCGCAGACCAAGGAGGATGCGCGGCGTATGATCGAAGCACATTTCGGCCGATTTCTTGCTGACTGCCGGATCAGCGTCGAGGT
The DNA here is from genome assembly GCA_046305855.1 of Paracoccaceae bacterium. Lineage (GTDB taxonomy): Bacteria > Pseudomonadota > Alphaproteobacteria > Rhodobacterales > Rhodobacteraceae > Tabrizicola. The sequence goes on along the minus strand of JBKDYO010000045.1, from coordinate 10,063 downwards.
CGAAGGCACGCCCCCGGAACCGGGCAAGGGGTGTGTCGTTTGCTATAACGAATCCTCGTTCGCCGACGTTGCCGCGTTTGGTAAGGTCATGTGGCCCCATGTCGATCGTGCGGCGGCGGCTGATCTGTACGCATATTTTCCCTATGGCAGGACATCGGCGCGCAAGGCGTCCATAGAGCTTGTCCCCCGGGGCAAACGCCTGGCAACGGAGCGGCTGCTTGAACAGATGGTCGTGGCGGTAAAGGCCGGTGAACGACTGGCCTGGGGAGGTGAGGGCCGGATCTCAGGCAAGGATGGCGTGGCCAGATTCAAGATCGGCGCAAGCCTGATTGCCATCAGATCGCAGGCACCGATCATTCCCGTGGCATTCTGCGGTGGACAACGCCTGATGCCGTTCAAGTCGATCCGTGCGCGGCCCGGCACGATTCATGTCCGTTTCGGCGCACCGATCCCGACATCAGGGATGCAGGAAAACGACCTGCGTGATCTGGCAGATCACGCGCAAACCGTCGTTGCTTCGATGTATGAGGGGCTTGGACAGCGAAATTCTCGGGCGTCCTGATCGGTGCGTCCAGAGCATAGCTGGTGTTGCACCCTGTTGAAGCGGCTGTCCTATCTGTCGCACCCATGCCATCGTATCCTGAGCCGACCGATGGTTCGCTTACTCTACCGGGATTTCCGGCCCGGCGATGTGAACGGCAAGCAGGCAGCCAGTCGGAGTGAAGGAATTGTGCTCGGTCCCGTCACGGTAAAACACCATGTCTCCGGCGCGCAGGATAGTGCCGTCGCTTTCGTGCAGCTCGCCTTCAAGGATCAGGAACTGTTCGTCCCCGTTGTGGCGATGTCCGCGCGTCGTCATGCCGGGGGGCATGCGGTAGACGTGGAAGCCGACGCCAAGCGGGTGGCCGTCGTCCAGTTGCAGCACCGTGTCGCCGAGGGCCACGCCGTCCGGGTAGACGAAGGGTACGAAGGGGGCCTGGTGGATGTTGGCGATCCGGCGGTCCTTGGGGTTGATCGGCTGCATTGCGGGCTCCGAAAATTTAACTGGTGGGTAAAGCTTCTTGACGCAGGTCAAGGCGGATTGCCGCATTTGATGGTTGAAGGGGTCCAAGGTCAATCAAGCCGAGGACAAGATCATGACAGCCAAGATTCTCTGCCCCACTGATGGGAGCGACCACTCGACAATCGGGGTGATTCTGGCGGCGGAAGTCGCCAAGGCAACGGGCGGCCATCTGACCATCTGCGCTGTGAACATCGCGCATGGCGGCGTGCGCGGCCCGACCATCAGCCACTGGAAGGCCGAAGAGGTAGCGAAGCTTCTGGCCGAGTCCGAGGCGCTGGCCAAGAGCGAAGGCGCCAAGGATGTGGGGACCATCGAGGTGGTCGCCCGTGAGGCCGCCCCGGCGATCATCGCCTATGCCGAACAGAACGGCTATACCCACATCGTCATGGGCACCGGCGACAAGCGGGGCTTGCAGCGGCTGGTGCTGGGATCGGTTGCCAGCGAAGTGGCCACGCGCGCCCATTGCACGGTGACCATTGCCCGTTGACCCGGGTTGCGCCTAGAATTCGTGCAAGGGTTGTGACCCTGGACCCCGGAGCACCCTGCTTCCGGGGTTCCTCATGTTTACCGTGAGTGAGAATATTTGACACAGGCGCAACTTTGTCTCTACGCTAGCCGAAAAATAAGCGCCCAAAGCGACACGAAAAGCCAATATCCGGAGGTTGACCATGAAGAAGAGAGTAGCCGTCATTGGAGCGGGTCCGTCGGGCCTTGCGCAGCTGCGCGCGTTCCAGTCGGCCAAGGCAAAGGGCGAGGACATTCCCGAGGTCGTCTGCTTTGAAAAGCAGTCGAACTGGGGGGGCCTTTGGAACTATACCTGGCGCACTGGGCTGGATGAATACGGCGAGCCGGTGCATTGCAGCATGTACCGCTATCTGTGGTCCAACGGGCCGAAGGAAGGCCTGGAATTCGCCGACTATTCCTTCGAGGAACATTTCGGCAAGCAGATCGCCAGCTACCCGCCGCGCGCGGTGCTGTTCGATTATATCGAGGGCCGGGTGAAGAAGGCAGGGGTTCGCGACTGGATCCGCTTCTCGACCACCGTCCGCATGGTCAAATACAACGAGGACAAGGGCAACTTCACCGTCACGGTGCATGACCTGAAGGCCGACAAGATGTATTCCGAGGACTTCGACAACGTGATCGTCGCTTCGGGCCACTTCTCGGTGCCGAACGTGCCGGAGTATCCGGGCTTCGACAAGTTCAACGGGCGTGTTCTGCACGCGCATGACTTCCGCGACGCGCGTGAGTTTTCGGGGAAGGACCTCCTTCTGCTGGGGTCGTCCTATTCGGCCGAAGACATCGGGTCGCAGTGCTGGAAATACGGGGCCAAGTCGGTGACGGTCGCCTATCGCAATGCGCCGATGGGCTACAACTGGCCGTCGAACTGGAAGGAAGTGCCGAAGCTAAGCCATGTGGACGAGACGACCGCCTACTTTGCGGACGGGACCTCGAAGAAGATCGACGCGATCATCCTGTGCACCGGCTACAAGCACCACTTCCCGTTCCTGCCCGATGACCTGCGGCTGAAGACGGCGAACCGGCTGGCGACGGCGGACCTGTATAAGGGCGTGGCCTGGGTGCATAACCCCAAGCTGTTCTACATCGGCATGCAGGACCAGTGGTTCACCTTCAACATGTTCGACGCGCAGGCCTGGTGGGTCCGCGACGCGATCATGGGCAAGATCAAGATCCCGACCGACAAGGCGGTTCTGATGAAGGACGTCGTGGACCGTGTAGCGCACGAGGATGCAGGCCAGGATGCCCATGACGCGATCCATTATCAGGGCGACTACGTGAAGGAGCTGATCGCCGAAACGGACTATCCGTCCTTCGACGTGGACGGCGCCTGCGAGGCTTTCTTCGAGTGGAAGGACCACAAGAAGGACGACATCATGGCCTTCCGCAACAATGCCTACAAGTCGGTGATCACCGGCACGATGGCCCCGATCCACCACACGCCCTGGAAGGACGCGCTGGAGGATTCGATGGAAAGCTATCTGAAGAACTGAAGCTCAGGACGACGTGCAAAGGCCCCGGCAGTGTCCGGGGCCTTTTGCTTTGAACGATTCAAATCTGCCGGAGATTTGTGCATTTCGCCAAGTGGTCGCCTGCTGGGGGCGCAATCCTGCAAACTGCGGCACATCCCTGGAAACGGTGTTGCCCGACAAGACGCGGCGGCGACAAGAGCTGTGATTAAGTCTTTCGGCAAGCCGTCCGGCACGCATCGGCGCGGCAGCAGCAACCGGGGAGACGATCATGGAAGAACAAATCGCGGCCCTGACCGCGGAGCTTGCGGCCGTGAAGGACAGCCTGGCCGGGCTGAACCGGACGACCGCCGAGACTTTCTACTGGCTGACCATCCCTCTGATGGTCCTGATCCACGCGGGGTTCCTGTCCTATGAGATGGGGGCCTCACGTGCAAAGAACGCTCTGGCCTCCGGGATCAAGAACATCCTGGCCTTCGCCTTCATCATTCCGATCTTCTACTATGCGGGCTGGTTCATCTACTGGGCCTTTCCGACCGGATTCAGCATGTCGCCGGGGCCGCTCGGTACCTCGGGACTGGACTACGCCATCGGTGCGGCGAACCCGGCGGGATCGGTCATGGGGCCGAACGCGGGCGACAGTGCCACGGGGGTCTTCTTCGGAGCCTTCGCCATGTTTGCGGCGACAACGGCCAGCATCATGTCCGGCAGCCTGATCGAGCGCATCCAGATCGTCGGCTTCACCATCCTGGCGATCGTGCTTGGAAGCTTTGTCTGGATCCTGGGCGCGGCCTGGGGCTGGCATGCGGATGGCTGGCTGGTCACCACCTTCGGCTATCATGACTTCGGCGCCTCGGGTGTCGTTCATGCCATCGCGGGCTTCTTCACGCTGGGCGTGCTGATCAACCTTGGCGCGCGGATCGGCAAGTTCAATCCGGACGGCACGGCAAACGCCATCGCGGGCCATTCGATGCCGGCGGCTCTGGTCGGCCTGATGCTGATCATCGCGGGCTTCTGGGGGTTCCTGATGGGCTGCGTGATCTTCCCGGGCGAGCCGTGGAGCTGGGGCGCCGGAATCTTCCACACGATCTACGGCACGCCGGTCACTTTGTCTGCGATGACCTTCAACATCCTGATGGGTTTTGCGGGGGGCGCAATTGCCGCTTGGGTGATGACGCATGACCCGTTCTGGATGATGTCGGGCGCGCTGGGCGGGATCATCTCGGTCGCAGGGGGGCTGGACCTTTACTGGCCGCCGATGGCCTTCGTCATCGCGATGATTGGCGGGGCGATCATGCCGCTGGTCGCGGGATATGTCGAAAAGCTGCGGATCGACGACGCGGTGGGCGCGGTGGCGCTGCACGGCGTGGTGGGCCTGTGGGGCGTGATCGCCGTGGGCATCTTTGCCAGCGGTTATCCGGCCCTGACGGCTGAAGGTGCGCCGGTCATTACACTGTATGGCCAGGTGATCGGAGCGCTGGTGATGGCGGCGCTGGGCTTCATCCCGGGGTATTTCGTCTCGCTGGCCCTGAAGAAGCTGGGCCTTCTGCGGGTGCCGGAAGCGTCGGAAATCCTGGGCCTGGACAAGGTCAAGGTTCCGGTCGAGGCCTATCCCGAATTCCTGGGCGGACGACCCGCACCTGCAACCCCTGCCGAATGAAAGGAGAATCGGAATGCTGATCGGAACGAACATCACCGACTGGAGCACCGTGGACGGCGCTTACTACGCTGGACAGGGGACCGAGGCCGTCTGGCTTGGCCTGTCGATCCTGCTTTGCATCGTGGCGCTGGTTGCTGGGGCCCGGCACGAAAAGGCGGCCTACAAGAAGGTTGGTTGAACGTCGACTGACTTGACGGGTCGGCCCGCATCGGGTCGAGTGCGGATCCGGGGGCAAGCCCCTGGGTCCGCGCGGTATTTAGGCACCGCGCGAAGCTTGCTGCGGCGGTGGGAAACAAATATTCGCGTAGATAAAATTCTTCTCGCCTTGCGTGCAAGACCATGCTTTCTTCGCGCCATCATGTCGCAGGGCTGGCCTGCGTGACACGATTCTGTGCCGGACGAAGAAGAGGGCAGCGACACTTGGCAACCGACCCTTCGTCGGGAAAAGCAACCGGGCCATCGGGGGGAAGGGCAAGAAATAGCCCGACCCCGAACGCCTGTCCAACAGGAGTGAGGGAATGACGACTGAAACTGGATCGGGCCAAATGGTCCGAGCGCTGAGCTGGAAGGGCGCCTTCTGGGTTGCGGCAGGGGTGCCGCCCCTGGTGCTGTTCTCGATCGGCGGGATCGCGGGGACGACCGGGAAACTGGCCTTCGTGGTCTGGATGATCTCGATGGTCATGGGCTTTCTGCAAAGCTTTACCTATGCCGAGATGGCAGGGATGTTCGGCAACAAGTCGGGCGGTACCTCGGTCTACGGTGCGACGGCCTGGCTGCGCTATGGCAAGCTGATCGCGCCCCTGTCGGTCTGGTGCAACTGGTTCGCCTGGTCGCCGGTGCTGTCCCTGGGCTGCGCGATTGCGGCGGGCTATATCCTGAACGCGCTGTTCCCGATTCCGCTGGCCGACAGCCAGCCGGTCATCGACTGGGTGACGGCGAACCTGGCCAGCTACACGGCCGAAACGCAAAGCGTGATCGATTACATGGCCGCGAATGCGGGCACGGCGGTCGAGGACGCGATCAAGGCCGTCGCTGCGACGGACGGTGTTGCAGCCCTGACCCCGGCCTTCCGGGTCTGGGAAGCCTTTGCAATCACCATCCCAGGCCTTGGGACACTGCACTTCAACTCGACCTTCGTGATCGGCGTGATCCTGATGCTGGTGATCCTCTTGATCCAGGAACGCGGGATCGCCTCGACCGCCAGCGCGCAGAAGTGGCTGGCGATCATCGTGCTGGTGCCCTTGCTGCTGGTCGGTCTGGTGCCGATCCTGACCGGAGCGATCAACTGGATGAACGTCACCAATCTGGTCCCGCCGACCGCCGCCTATTCGGGCGTCGATGGCGACTGGAGCATTGGCGGCTGGACGCTGTTCCTTGGCGGTCTCTACATCGCGGCCTGGTCGACCTACGGCTTTGAAACCGCGGTCTGCTATACCCGCGAGCTGAAGGACCCGAAGACCGATACCTTCCGGGCGATCTTCTACTCGGGCCTTCTCTGCATCGTGTTCTTCTTCCTGATCCCGTTCTCGTTCCAGGGGGTTCTGGGGCAAGAGGGGATGCTGGCTGGAGGGATCGTCGATGGCACGGGCATCGCGGCGGCGCTGGGCAATATGGTCAGCACCAACCCGCTGGTGACGCATGTCTTCGTCATCCTGATGATCATGGCGCTGTTCCTGGCGATCATGACGGCGATGGCGGGGTCGTCGCGCACGCTCTACCAGGGCTCGCGCGATGGTTGGCTGCCGAAGTACCTCGGCTCGGTCAACAGCCACGGCGCACCGCGCAACGCGATGTGGACGGACTTTGCCTTCAACGTGTTCCTGCTGGCACTGGCCTCGGACATCGGGGGCTACTTCTACGTCCTCGCGATCTCGAACGTCGGCTACATCCTGTTCAACTTCCTGAACCTGAATGCCGGCTGGATCCACCGCATCGACAGCGCCCACATGGAACGCCCGTGGAAGGCGCCGACCTGGCTGATCGGGCTGAACACGATCCTTGCCTTCGTCAACGCCCTGTTCCTGGGCGCGGGCGCCAAGGTCTGGGGCTATGAGAACGCGCTGTGGTCGGGCCTGATCTTCGCGGCCTTCATCTTCCCGGTGTTCTGGTACCGCCACTACATCGTGGACGGCGGCAAGTTCCCGAAGGAGGCCTATGATGACCTTGGGCTGCCCTACGGAGAGCTTGGCGAGAAGAAGGCCGGGATGCTGCCCTACCTCGCGCTGATCCTTGGCGCAGGCGTGGTCCTGTGGTCGAACTGGTTCTTCGTCCTGCCAGGGTAAGAGCCGTAAATCGCTTTGGAAAAGGCCGTCCTGCGGGGCGGCCTTTTTCTTGGGCGAATGTTTTCTGGCAAGAAATATTGTTGCACTTGATTATTGCTTTCTGTCGGGAATCACCTGACACTCGGCGAAAATCAAAGCCCACTGGGAGGGACTGCGCATGACGAATTCCTGGCGTTTCTCGGCACTGATGGACCGGCACAAGGCCCTGGGGTCGAACCTTGAAGATTGGAGCGGGATGGGCACGGCCTGGTCCTATGCCAAGGGTGACCCGAATGCCGAATACATGGCGATCCGCACCAAGGCGGGTCTGATGGACGTGTCGGGCCTGAAGAAGGTTCACATCACCGGCCATGGGGCGTCGCATGTCATTGACCGCGCCACCACCCGCGACCCCGAAAAGATCGCCCCCGGCAAGTCGCTGTATGCCTGCATGCTGAATGACGCGGGCAAGTTCGTCGACGACTGCATCATCTACCGCATGGGGCCGAACAGCTATACCGTCGTCCATGGCTCGGGCCAGGGGCATGAGCAGTTGACGATGGCCGCAACGGGTCGCGATGTCTCGATCCGGTTCGACGACAACCTGCATGACCTGTCGCTGCAGGGGCCGCTGGCCGTCACCTATCTGGAAAAGCATATCCCCGGCGTGCGCGCGCTGCCCTATATGGGCCACATGCCGGCGATGCTGTTCGGCAAGCCGATCACCCTGTCGCGCACCGGCTATACCGGCGAGCGCGGTTATGAAATCTTCTGCCGGGGTCAGGACGCGGGTGAAATCTGGGACCGCATCCTGGAAGAAGGCGCCAGCATGGGGATCATCCCCTGCCGCTTTACCACGCTGGATATGCTGCGGGCGGAATCGTACCTCCTGTTCTTCCCCTTCGACAACTCGGAGATGTATCCGTTCGAGAACGAAGGCCCGGGGGATACCCTGTGGGAGCTCGGCCTCGACTGGACCGTGACCAAGGGCAAAACCGGCTTCCGTGGCGCTGAGGAGCATTACCGGCTGCAGGGCAAGGAACGCTTCAAGATCTCGGGCCTGAAGTTCGAGGGCAAGAACGTGCCGGGCAATGCGCCGATCTACAAGGATGGCAAGAAGATCGGCGTGGTCACCCAGCCGATGTATTCGCCGCTGAACGATTGGGTCGTGGCGATTGCCCGTATGCCGGTCGATTGCGCGAACAACGGCACCGAGGTGGAAGTGCGCTGCGGGACTCATGGCCCGCTCAAGGCGGTGTCAGCTGCGCTGCCCTTCTACGACGTGGAGAAGAAGCGCCGTACCGCCAAGGACTGACCCGCGTTCGGGACCCGCTGTCGCGGCGGGTCCCCACTTCAAGGAACCGGACCACGTGAAGACTGACCTTACCCCTGTTGATGCCCCGTCCATGCGCTCGCGCCCGGTCTATGCGGCCCTTGAGCCGCGTCCGGGAAAGCTGCATGTCATCGTCGCCGATGATGCGGGTGCGCTGGCTGTTGCCGATATGCTGGCCAAGGCGAACAATCGTTCGGATATGCTTGCGGCCGCGCACGTGATGTACTGCCCCGGTCCCACAGGAAACGACCTTTCGGCAAGTCTGGAGGCATTGGGCGCGGCGCAGTTCTTCCGCGCGCCGACCATTCCGGCGCTGCTGCCCCGTCTGGTGCGGGTGCTTTCGGACGCGCATATGGGGACGCAGTTCTACCTGGCGGGCACCGAAAGCCTGATCGGCCAAGCGGAACGCGAGATCATGGCGACGGGCTTCCCCTATGCTTCGATCCAGAAGGAACAGCGCGGTTCGACACTGCGTCGCGTGCAATGTGTGCACTGCAAGGGGATCACTGAAAACGTGGCGACCGATCCGTTCAAGTGCAGCCATTGCGGCTTGAGCCTCTTCGTGCGCGACCATTATTCCCGGCGCATGGCGGCCTTCCAGGGGGTCAACATCGACGCGGAAGACCCCGGCCTCGTGCCCGAAAGCGTGGTGAGGTTCAAATGAGCGGCGGGGCCAAACTTCAGGTCCGCGTGGCCGAGGTCGTTGAGGTCAACGAACTGATCAAGCGCTTCCGCTTTGTAGCTCGGGATGGGTCCGAGCTGCCGGCGTTTTCCGGCGGTGCACATACCGTGGTCGAGATGGATGACCACGGGCTTCGCAGGCTGAATCCTTATTCACTTATGTCCGACCCCGAGGATCGGTCGGGATATGAGATCTCGGTCCGGCGTGACGATGCGGGTCGTGGTGGGTCGCTGTACATGCATCGGCATGTCGTCCCGGGGATGGAGATGGTGATCTCGCACCCCGTCAATCTGTTCCCGCTGGACAACCGGGCGCGGAAGCACCTGATGATCGCGGGCGGGATCGGGATCACCCCGTTCCTGGCGCAGATCTCCCAGCTTTCGCATTTCGGTGGCAAGTTCGAGCTGCACTATTCGGCCCGGTCGCAGCCTCTGGGTGCCTATATGGATCGGCTGACAGCGGCACATCCGGATCGGGTGCACTGCTATTTCGACGACCGGAAGCAGATGATAGACCTCCAGAAGGTGCTGGAAAATCAACCGATTGGCACGCACCTTTATGTGTGCGGGCCCAAGGGCATGATCAACTGGGTGCTGACGACAGCGGAAGGCATGGGCTGGCCGAAGCAGGCGCTGCACCACGAGGAATTCCTGGCACCCGGGACCGGCTTGCCTTTCACGGTCGAGCTTGCGGCTAGCGGGAAGACGATCACCGTCGGCACCACGCAATCGTTGTTGGAGGCGATGGAGGCCGCGGGGGTGGACGCGCCTTACCTGTGCCGAGGAGGCGCTTGCGGCCAATGTGAAACGAACGTTCACAAATGCGATGGCACGATTCTGCATCGTGACCACTGGCTGACTCCGGACGAGCACGCATCGAACCGGAAGATCATGCCCTGTGTCAGCCGCTTCGAGGGGAAGACCCTTGTCATCGACCGATAGGAGACGACCATGAGCCTTGACTTCAAGTTCGCTCCCGACGATTTCGGCGGATTTTTCCGGGACGAGACGTTCCGGGGCGATTTCACCTATCGCAACAGCAATCCCCTGCGGTTCCCGTTTCCGTTTGACCGCGAT
>JBKDYO010000044.1:0-42528 GCA_046305855.1 Paracoccaceae bacterium | reverse complement strand
ATTGCCTTCACCGACGTGTTCCGCGTCTCGACAGAGGCCAAGGCGATCACCCGGGCGATGGCCTATGCCCGGTCGCTGGGCGCCTTGGTCGTGGGCCACCCGCAGGACCCCGGCCTGTCGGCGGGGGCTTCGGCGACGAGCGGAAAGTTCGCCAGCTTGCGCGGAATTCCGGCGGTCTCGCCGATGGCGGAACGCATGGGGCTGGAGCGCGACCTCGCGCTGGTCGAGATGACCCGGGTCGCCTATCACGCAGATCAGATCACCACGTCACTGGCCCTGCCAGCGCTGGCGCGCGCCAAGGCCGCAGGGCTGGACGTGACGGCGGGGACCTCGATCCACCACCTGACGCTGAACGAATTTGACGTCGGCGACTACCGGACCTTCTTCAAGGTGACACCTCCGCTGCGCTCGGAACAGGACCGGCTTGCGATCGTCGCGGCGGTTGCGGACGGGACCATCGACATCATCTCTTCGATGCACACGCCGGCGGACGAGGAATCGAAGCGCCTTCCGTTCGAGGAAGCCGCCCCGGGGGCCGTCGCCCTGCAGACCTTCCTTCCCGCCGCGATGCGTCTGGTCCACGCGGGCCACATGGGCTTGGCGGACCTCTTCCGCGCGATGGCGCTGAATCCCGCCACCCGGCTTGGCTTGCCGCAAGGTCGGCTGACCCCGGGTGCGCCTGCCGATCTGGTCCTGTTCGACCCGGATGCGCCTTTCCTGATGGACCGTTTCAAGCTTCTCTCCAAATCCAAGAACACCCCGTTTGACGGGGCGCGGATGGAGGGTAAGGTGCTGGGAACCTGGATCGGCGGGACCCGGGTCTTTTCGGCGGAAGAATGAGCCATGCCTGAATTCGTGACGTCGCAGGGGCTGCTTCTGCTGACTGCCCTTCTTGCCTATCTTCTGGGTTCGATCCCTTTCGGCGTGCTGGTCACCAAGGCCATGGGCTTGGGCGATCTGCGGCAGATCGGGTCGGGGAACATCGGGGCGACGAACGTCCTGCGGACCGGGAACAAGGGGGCGGCGCTGGCGACCCTGCTGCTGGACGGCGGCAAGGGCGCGGTGGCGGTGCTTCTGGCCCGCTGGCTGGTGGCCGAGGATGCTGCACAGGTCGCGGGGCTGGCAGCGTTCCTGGGGCACCTCTACCCGGTCTGGCTGGGCTTCCGGGGCGGCAAGGGAGTCGCGACCTTTCTTGGGGTTCTGCTAGCACTGAACTGGATGGTCGGCATTGCGGCCTGCGCAACCTGGCTTTTGGCCGCGGTTCTGACCCGGACCTCCTCGATCGCGGCCCTGGTCGCGGCGGCAAGCTCGGGGCTCTGGATTATCGCTCTGACCGATGGGAGCCTGCTGATCCTGTCACTGATCCTGACGATCCTGATCTATGTCCGCCACTCGGAAAATCTGAAGCGGATCAAGGCCGGGACCGAGCCGAGGATCGGGCAGAAGAAGACCTGACTGTCCACGCCGGACAGGTTTTCCAGACCAATAAAATCAAGGACTTGCTTGTGGGCGTTTACCGTTCCGCAACCATGGCGGCCGCGAAGGCTAGTCCTTCTGCGCGGCCCTCTCGACCAGCCGCAGGACAAGCCGGGTCGCCAGTCCCATGTCCTGCACGGAAATCCACTCACGCGGGCCGTGCAGTTCCTGCATGCCAGTAAACAGGTTCGGACAGGGCACGCCCATCTCGGTCAGGCGCGAGCCGTCGGTGCCGCCGCGGATCGGGACCGACTTCGGCTCGACCCCCAGATCGCGGCAGGCGGCTTGCGCCAGTTCCACGGGCGCCATGTCCTTTTCCAGCCAGTAACGCATGTTGCGGTACTGGGGCCTGATCTCGCAGGTGATCTTGGCGCGGGGTTCGGTCGCGGCCACGGTCTCGCAGACCTGCCGCAACAGCGCGCCCTTCGCCTCCAGCCCGTCACGTTCAAAGTCGCGCAGGATGAAGCGCAGCTCGCACTCCGCCGCCGAGCCGCGCATCTCGTAGACCATGAGGAAGCCGTCACGATCCGACGTTGTCTCTGGCGTCATGCGGACCTGCGGCAGGGTGGCGATGATCTTCGCGCCCAGGTGCAGTGCGTTCACCAGCTTGTCCTTGGCGGTGCCGGGGTGAACCGAGACGCCCTCGATCTTCACCGCTGCCGCATCGGCGGAGAAGCTTTCATACTCGATCTCGCCCGTCGCACCGCCGTCGAGCGTGTAGGCAAAATCGGCGGCGATGTCCTTGGCAAGACGCGGATCGACGCCGCGTCCGATTTCCTCGTCCGGCGTGAACGCGATGCGGATTGGCCCGTGCGGGATGTCGGAGTTGGCGATCAGGTGGCGCGCGGCGGTCATGATGACAGCGACGCCGGACTTGTCGTCGGCCCCCAGAAGCGTGGTGCCCGAGGCAGTCACGATGTCATGGCCAAGCCGGGTGCCGAGATAGGGCGAAACCTCGGGCGAAAGGTCCAACTCGGGGGCATCGGGAAACCGGATCGACCCGCCGTTGTAGCCCCGGATCACCCGCGGCTTGACGCCGGTGGCGTTGAAGGCGGGGGCAGTGTCGACATGGGCGAGAAAGCCGATGGTCGGGCCTTTGGCGGTGGCCGGGACCGTGGCGAGGACCGTCCCGTAGTCGGTCAGCGTCACGTCCTGCGCGCCGATCCCGCGCAGTTCCTCGACCAGAAGGTTCAGCATGTCGAACTGCCGCGCCGTGCTGGGCTGGGTCTTGCTGTCCTCATCGCTCTGGCTGTCGATGACACAGTAGCGGATGAGGCGCTCTTCCAGCTCGCGGTCAAAGTCGGTGCGCATGGGTGTTCCTTAAAGCGAGGCGGCCTCGTAAAGTGGGGTCAGGCTGTGGCCCCAAGCGCCGTTGTAGAGGTCAAGCCACTTGTCGGCCTGCACCCGGCCCGACTTCAGGCTTTCGACGAGGGGGAGAAGCTGGACTTCCTCGCCCAGACCACGGGCGACGAGACCGGCATGCGACAGGCCCACGGCGGCGCGGGCCAGATCGAGCAGCTTCACGCCCCCCGCTTCGCCCTGCAGGGCCGAGACCGAAGCGGCGACGCGCAGTCCCTGCCGGGTTTCGGCATCAACGCCCTTGACCAGATCCCAGGCGGCATCAAGGGCGGTCTGGTCGTACATCAGGCCGACCCAGAAAGCCGGGAGGGCAGCGATATGGGCCTGGTCGCCGCAATCGGCCCCGCGCATCTCGATGAACTTCTTCGCCCGGGCTTCGGGGAAGACGGTGGTCATATGGTCGGCCCAGTCCGACAGGGTGGGCTTTTCGCCGGGCAGTGCGGGCAGCTTGCCGGCAAGGAAATCGCGGAAGGATTGGCCAAGCGCGTTGATGTATTTCCCGTCGCGGTAGACGAAATACATTGGCGCATCGAGCACCCAATCGACGTAGGCTTGGAAGCCCATGTCCCCGTCGAAGGCGAAGGGCAGCATGCCCGTTCGGCTGTCGTCGAGGCCCCGCCAGATGCGGCTCCGCCAACTGCGGTGGCCGTTGGGTTTGCCGTCGAAGAAGGGCGATGAGGCGAAAAGTGCGGTGGCGACCGGCTGCAGGGCCAGCGCCACGCGCATCTTCTTCACGAAATCGGCTTCGGACGAATAGTCGAGGTTCACCTGCACGGTGCAGGTCCGGTACATCATCTGCGTGCCATGCGTGCCGACGCGGCCCATGTAATCGGTCATCAGCCGGTAGCGGCCCTTGGGCATCACCGGCATCTGGTCGTGGGTCCACTCGGGGGCAGCGCCGATCCCCATGAACCGGACCCCCATCGGGTCGGCGATGGCGCGGACCTCGTCGAGGTGGTTCTGAAGCTCGGCCCCAACCTCCAGCGTCGAAGCCAGCGGAGCGCCGGACAGCTCGAACTGGCCGCCGGGTTCGAGGCTGACGTTGGCCCCGTTTCGGGTGAGGCCGATCACGTTGTCGCCCTCGCGGACCGGGGTCCAGCCGAAGCGGGCCTCAAGGGCCGCGAAGATGGCAGAGATCGAGCGGGGACCTGCGTAGGGCAGCGGCTGGCGGGTGTCTGTCAGCCAGCCGAATTTCTCGTGCTCGGCCCCGATGCGCCAGTCGGCCTTGGGCTTGCAGCCGGACTCCATATAGGCGGCGAGCTGGCCGAAGCTTTCGATCGGGCCACCGCCGGACTGGGGAATGGACATGGGGACGGGCTCCGGTGGCTTGACTGCTTCGGCAATCCCGACAGGGGCGTCGGGACGCCAAGAGGTGTCTTGGCGCGGGGGGCAAGTCAAGGGGGGGTCAGAGGGCTGGTGACGCAGTGTCCACGGTGGACAAAAATCAAGGCCGCATGAAATCAAGGGGTTGTGCGCGGACATTATAGTTCTGTTAGGATTTGCACAGAGGAATTGTGCGAAGTGCCACAAGCAGCACGCCGGGTGCGGGTCCAAAATTTTTCGGCGAGAAATTTTAGACGGCAACGATGCCTGCGCCCTTGCGGGTCCAGAGCAGGCGGTCGACCTCATTCAGGGCGATGATCCGGCTGTCTGAAGCTGGGGCATCGGTGCCAAGCGCAGCCACCAGCGCGGCCATGTCGATGCCAGGCAGGGTGGCGAAGGCGTCGAACAGGGTCTCGGCCCCATCGGATTCCACCGGGATGTGCAAAAGCTGGCCGTCGCCCTGTTTCAGCTTCCAGATCCGTCGACCGCGCAGGGTGAGCAGGCGAATCTCGGACAACTCGGGCAGTCCGACAAAGCCGCCGACGCGGGGACCGTAATAGGCGATCTGCGCTTCGGTGACGCGGACGATGCCGGGGGCCTCGCCCTCCTGCTGGAAGCGGAGGCGGCGCCAGGACGTCAGCGCCCAGGCCGCGCCGAGGGCGAGGAGGGCAAGGCCAAGGGGGGTGAGAAAATAGCCGCCGCGTGTGGCTGTCCAGAGGCCGAGGGCCGCCACAGCCGCGGCGGCGATGACTTCGCGCCAGCGGTGGGCGGCGGCAAGAAGCTCGGGTCGGATGAAGTTCATGTCGGAAGGGTGACCGGTTGGCGGAAAAGGACAAGGGCGAAGTCGGCAGCGGGTTGGAAGCCGATGGCGATGTAGGCGCGGGCCGCCGCAGGCGTGGCGGCGAAGAGGACCGCACGGGTGCACCCTTGCGCGCGGGCTTCGGCCAGATGCAGGGCGACGGCAGTTCGGGCATAGCCGCGATTGCGCAGGTCGGGCGGGGTGTAGACGCCGCCGACCTGAACGATCTCGGGCAGGATGGCGTTGAAGCCGGTCATTGCGACGGGCTTGTCGTGGTGGATCAGCAGGCGGTGACTGTCGCGGGCGAGGTAGCTGGCGATATCTGCTTCGGCCTTGGCGCGGGCGTCGGGGCCGGTGCTGCCCATGACCTCGCCGATATAGGTCTGACGCCAGCCAGTCACGAGGGGCAGGTCTGCAGGGGTGATCGGGCGGAAGGTGGCGCCGGGGACACCGGGGACGGCCAGGCTGGTGAGGTCAAGGGCGAAGCCGGGCTCGTCGCGGTCGGTGAAGGTGGGAAGGCGGTCAAGCCGGAGGGCCTTGAGGACCGGGCGGACGGAAGTGGAGGGGCCAACGGCGCCAATGACGGTCAACCCGTTCAGGGTGGCGGGGAGTTCGGAGAGGCTGGGGCTGCCGTCGAGAAGCGGCAGGATCATCCCGGTGCGGGTCAGGGCAATAAGGCTGTTGCCGGTGCGCCAGATGCGGGTGGCGTGGTCGTGCGGACTTGGGAAGTCGCACTGCCCCAGCCCGTGTTCGCGCAGGTTCGTCAGCGGAAACATCGCCTGATCGATGCGGGCGGTCAACAGGCCTTCGACGGCGGCGCGGTCGTCCGGCCCCTGTTCGCGGATCATCGCCAGTCCCCGCAGGCGGCCTGCCACAGGGTGAGGGCGGCGACGGCGGCAGTGTCGGCGCGCAGGATGCGGGGGCCGAGGGACAGCGGCGTGACGTTGGGCTTCCCGCCGAGCTTGGCGGCCTCGTCGGCAGAAAAGCCGCCCTCGGGGCCGATCAGGATCGCGGCGGGGCCGGTGGCGGGGGTGATCGTGGCGGGCTGGCCGAGGGCGGTTTCGTCGCACCAGTAGAGGCGGCGATCCTCGGGCCATTTGGCGAGTAGCCTGTCGAGGTGCTGGAGGTCTGCAACCTCGGGCACATAGGTCGCGCCGCATTGCTCGGCAGCCTCGACGGCGTGGGCCTGCAGGCGATCCTGCCGGATACGCTCGGAATTGGTGTGGCGGGTCTGGACCGGCAGGATGCGGGCGGCACCCAGTTCAACCGCCTTTTCCACGATGAAATCGGTGCGGGCCTTCTTGATCGGCGCGAAGAGAAGCCAGAGGTCGGGGGGAAGACGCAGCGGTTTGGTCAGGGCATGGCAGGTGGCGATGGCGCCGCGTTTCGAGGCATCGGTCAGCGTCGCGCGCCATTCGCCGTCGCGGCCGTTGAAGAGAAGAATCGCGGCGCCCGCAGCCAGCCGCATGACGCCGGTCAGGTAATGCGCCTGATCCTGCGACATGCGCACGGCTTGCCCCGAGGCAAGCGGCTGATCTACATAGAGCCTGATCTTCGCATCCATGAGCCAGAACCTATGTCCCAAGCGCCGCAAATGCCAGAGGTCGAGGCTGTCGCCGGACGGGTGGCGGATGCACCCAAGGCAAACTGGGTGGACCGGTATGCCCCTGCCCCGGCGCGGCCCTATCTGCGGCTGAGCCGGGCGGACCGACCCATCGGGACGTGGCTGCTGCTGGTGCCCTGCCTTTGGGCGCTGGCGCTGGTGGGAGGCGCGGGCGGGTTCAAGCCGTGGGATCTGTGGCTGGCGGTCTCTTGCGGGGTGGGGGCCTTCCTAATGCGGGGCGCGGGCTGCACCTGGAACGACATCACCGACCGCGACATCGACGCAGCGGTCACGCGGACGCGGTCGCGGCCCTTGCCCTCGGGCCAAGTCACGGTGCGCGGCGCGCTGGTCTGGATGGTCGCACAGGCGCTGGCGGCGGCCTGCATCCTGTTCACCTACAACTGGCTGGCGGTGGGGCTGGGGGTGGCGAGCCTCGCGCTGGTGGCGATCTACCCCTTTGCCAAGCGGTTCACCTGGTGGCCGCAGGTGTTTCTGGGACTTGCGTTCAACTGGGGCGCGCTGCTGGCCTGGGCGGCGCACGCGGGAACGGTGCCCCCGGCGGCGGTGGCGCTGTACGCGGCGGGGATCGCCTGGACGCTGTACTACGACACGATCTATGCCCATCAGGACCGCGAGGACGATGCGCTGATCGGGGTGATGTCGACGGCACGGCTTTTCGGCGACAACAGCCGGGCCTGGCTGTGGGGGTTCTTCGCGGCAACGCTGGTCCTGTTCGCGGCGGCCGTGGTGCTGGCCCATGCCGGCGCAGGTAGGCCGCTGGGGTTTCTGGTGGCGCTGGCGGGGGTCTGGGCGATGGGGCTGCATCTCGGCTGGCAGATGCGGCATCTGGACCTGGACGACGCAGGCTCCTGCCTGAAAATCTTCCGCGCCAATCGGGATGCCGGGCTGATCCCCGTGCCGTTTCTTGCCGTTGCCGCATGGCTTGGTTGAACCCGCGCGCCCAAACCCCTAAGGACAGGGCGTCATGACCCGCCTCAGCCTACCCAAAGCCAAGCTTCTGTTGCCCGTTCTTCGCAAGCTGTCCTCGACGACACTGGCGCTTTTGGCCTTCATCCTGGCAGCGGGACTGATGTTTTCGGTCGCCTACGGGGCCGCAAAGGTGATCGAATCGCGGACCCTGAAGGTGGTGACTGCGCGACTGGCCGAGGCGGGAATCGACTGGATCGCCGTCACCACGGACGGGTTGCAGGTCCGGCTGACCGGCACCGCCCCGCGCGAAGCCGACCGGTTCCGCGCCGTAAACATGGTCGGCTCGCTGATCGATGCGTCGCGCATCCGGGACGGGCTGGACGTGGCCCCGACCACGGGGATCGAGGCGCCGAAGTTCTCGGTCCAGATGCTGCGGACGGAAGACGGCATCCAGCTGATCGGCCTGATACCCGAGACCCCCGCCGAAGGCGGACTGGGCGAAGTGCAACTGACCGAGGAGGCCGCCGCACTGGCCCCGGGGACCGAGCTGCCCGACATGCTGGAGACCGCGGACTATCCGGCCCCCGAGACCTGGAACGCGGCGCTGGCTTTCGGGCTGGAGGCGCTGCGGCGGCTGGAGCGGTCGAAGATCTCGGTGGCGGCGGATGTCGTGGAAGTCACGGCGATTTCGAACAGCGACGACGAAAAGCGGCGGCTTGAGAATGAACTGCGGGCGGCGGCGCCAGAGGGCGTGCAACTGGTGCTGGACATCTCGGCCCCGCGCCCGGTGATCACGCCCTTCACGATGCGCTTTGTCGTCGATGCCGAGGGCGCGCGGTTCGACAGCTGTTCGGCGGACACCGAGCGGGCGAAGACCCAGATCCTGCGGGCAGCGACGGCAGCAGGCGTCGTGGGCGCGCCGGTCTGTCAGGTCGGGCTTGGCACGCCGACCCCCCGCTGGGCGGACGCGGCAAGCCTTGCGATCAAGGCGGTGACGGAACTGGGATCCGGATCGATCACCTTTTCGGATGCGGATGTGACCCTTCTGGCGGGCAGCGACGTGGCGCAGGCGACCTTTGACAAGGTGGTGGGCGATCTGGAGACCGGGCTGCCGGACGTCTTCTCGCTGACCTCGACGCTGGAGAAGGTGGAGACCGCGACACAGGGCCCGGCAGAGTTCACCGCCAGCCTGAGTGCCGAGGGCCGGGTGGAACTGCGCGGGCGGCTGACCGACGAGATGCAGCGCAGCGCCGTCGATGCCTTTGCGCGGTCAGCCTTCGCGGGCACCGATGTGCTGACGGCCACGCGCGTCGATGCGAGCTTGCCCGATGGCTGGGCGCTGCGGGTGCTGGCCGGTCTGAAGGCTCTTGCCGAAGTTGACGAGGGTCGGCTTCTGGTCCGCCCGGACCTTGTGGAAGTGACCGGGGTTACTGGGTCGACGTCGGCGCGGGGACGGATCACCCAGATCCTGTCCGAGGAACTGGGTCAGGGCCAGACCTTCAAGGTCAATGTCCGCTACGACGAGGCGCTGGACCCGCTTGCGGCGCTGCCGACCCCCGAAGAATGTGCGGCGGATGTGAACGCCGTCATCGCGCGGACCAAGATCACCTTCACCCCGGCATCGGCCGAGATCGCGACGACCGCGCGGCCGGTGCTGGACGAGTTGGCGGCAATCCTGTCGAACTGCCCGGCGATGCAGATGGAGATCGGCGGCCATACTGACAGCCAAGGGTCGGAAGGCGGCAACCAGTCCCTGTCACAGGCAAGGGCCGAGGCCGTGCTTATGGCGCTGCAGGGCCGCCGGGTCGACGTGTCAGGCATGACCGCAACGGGCTTTGGCGAAGCGCAGCCGATTGCCGACAACGGCTCGGAAGCGGGGCGTGAGGCCAACCGGCGGATCGAATTCGTGCTGAAGGGCGCGCCGGGCGCGGCCCCGGCCCCTGAAATCGCAGCCGAGACTGCCCCGGAACCGAGCAATGCAGCTGCCGCGCCCGAGACGCCACCGCAAAGCCCGGTTGCCGGTCCCGATTTCTCGGGCGATACCAGCCCATCAGTCGCACCGACCGAAAAGACCCTTGCACCAAAGCCCCGCCCCGAAGGCCTGACGGCCGAGGAAAACCAATGAACCGCACCGAATTCGTCGTCGCCACAGCCATCATCCTTATGGTCTCATTCGCGATGGGCTGGTTCGCGCATTGGCTTCTGCACCGCTTTACCCGGGTTCAGGGCGGCGACATGGCCGAGATGGACAAGCTGGCGCAATCGCTGCACGAAGCCGAGGAGTTGCGCGATCAGGCGCTGGCCTATCTGGAACAGCGCGAGGCCGAGCTGATGAACCACATCAGCCAGACCGAGGCGGAACTGAAGGCCGCGATGGAGGGGCTGCGCGATGCCCGGCACGAGGCCGAGGAGATGCGCACCTATATCGAACGGATGCACGCGAACAGCTGAGGCGGGCGAATTCTTCGAAGAATTTGCACCGGAGCCTTTGAAGGCTCCGCTCCGGAGTTTTCGAAAACTCCGGGGCCACAAGTCCAGCCTTCAGCGGATTTGATCAAACTCTGGCCTGATCCGACCCGGAAAACTGGACATCCGGTCCCTCGCATGGCAGGCCTTTGGCGAACAATTGGAGGCCCCCATGCTCGATTCCGTGACCGACCTCGCGTCGCTTCTGAAAGACCCCTCGCTTCTGGTTTTCAAATCCTACGTCGCCGGGGAATGGATCATGGCCGACGACGGGTCGACCTTTCCGGTCACGAACCCCGCGCGCGGCGATGTGATCTGCCAGCTGCCGAACCTCGGCCGGGCCGAGACCGACCGCGCGATCAAGGCCGCCCACACCGCGCACCGCGAATGGGCGGGCCGTACCGCCAAGGAACGCGCGCAGGTTATGCGCAAGTGGTTCGACCTTTGCATGGCGAACCAGGATGACCTGGCAACGATCCTGACCGCCGAAATGGGCAAGCCGTTGGCCGAGGCCAAGGGCGAGATCGCCTATGGCTCCAGCTACATCGAGTTCTACGGGGAAGAAGCCAAGCGCACCTATGGCGACATCATCCCGGGCCACCAGCGCGACAAACGCATTCAGGTGCTGAAGCAGCCGATCGGCGTCGCGGCCTCGATCACGCCGTGGAACTTCCCCAACGCGATGATCGCGCGGAAAGTGGCCCCTGCCCTGGCCGCAGGTTGCGGCTTTGTCGCGCGCCCGGCGGCCGAGACTCCGCTGTCGGCACTGGCGCTGGCAGTGCTGGCGGAACGGGCGGGCGTGCCGGCTGGCCTTTTCTCGGTCATCACCTCGAAGCGGTCGTCGGACATCGGGAAAGAGTTCTGCGAGAATCCGCTGATCCGCAAGCTGACCTTCACCGGGTCGACCGAAGTGGGCCGCATCCTGTTGAAGCAGGCGGCGGATCAGGTGCTGAAATGCTCGATGGAGCTGGGCGGCAACGCCCCCTTCATCGTCTTCGACGACGCCGATCTGGATGCGGCGGTCGAAGGCGCGATGATTTCCAAGTTCCGCAACAACGGCCAGACCTGCGTCTGTGCCAACCGGATCTATGTGCAGGCCGGGGTCTATGACGCCTTTGCCAAGAAGCTTTCGGCAGCGGTCGAGAAGCTGTCGATCGGCGATGGCCTCAAGGCCGGGGTGACGACCGGCCCGCTGATCAACGCGGCCGCCGTGGACAAGGTCGAGGAGCATATCGCCGACGTTCTGGCGGGCGGCGGCAAGATCGTCACGGGCGGCCATCGGCATGAGCTGGGCGGGACCTTCTTCCAGCCGACCGTTGTCACGGGTGTGAAGCCTGATATGAAAGTGGCGAACGAGGAAACCTTCGGACCGCTGGCCCCCCTGTTCAAGTTCGACACCGAGGAAGAGGTCATCGCCCGGGCGAATGACACGATCTTCGGGCTCGCGTCCTACTTCTATGCCCGCGACATTGGCCGGATCACTCGGGTGCAGGAAGCACTGGAATACGGGATGGTCGGGGTCAACACCGGCCTCATCTCGAACGAGATGGCACCCTTCGGCGGGGTCAAGCAATCGGGCCTCGGGCGCGAAGGCAGCCGCCACGGGATCGACGATTACATGGAACTGAAATACGTCTGCCTCTCGGTCTGACCCGACGGGCAAGGTGACGTGGCTAGGGGCGACCTTCGGGTCGTCTCTTTCATTTGATGTGCGTTTTCGCAGCCCTGCCCCGCAGTTTCGGGCATCTGGCGGGTCGCTGGAGCTTGGACTAGCTTTACTGTCCGATCCCCAAAGGAAAGCACCGACATGTCGAACGATTACGTCCCGCCGAAGGTCTGGAAATGGGAACAGCCCTCGGGCGGCACATTCGCCAGTATCAACCGCCCGATCGCGGGTGCGACGCATGACAAGGCTCTGCCGGTCGGCAAGCATCCCTTGCAGCTTTATTCACTGGCCACGCCAAATGGGGTCAAGGTGACGATCCTCCTGGAGGAGCTCCTGGAGGCCGGCCATGACGCGGAATACGACGCCTGGCTGATCGACATCGGCAAGGGCGACCAGTTCGGGTCGGGCTTTGTCGAGGTCAACCCGAACTCGAAGATCCCGGCGCTTATGGACCATGGGGTGAAGCCCGGTCAGCGGGTCTTCGAGAGCGCCTCGATCATGCAATATCTGGCCGAAAAGTTCGGCGGGGCGTTCATTCCGAAGGACGCACGCCAGCGGACCGAGATGTTCTCGTGGCTCTTCTGGCAGATGGGCAGCGCGCCCTTTGTCGGCGGCGGCTTCGGGCATTTCTACGCCTATGCGCCAGAGAAGATCGAATATGCGATCAACCGCTATGCGATGGAAACGAAGCGGCAGCTGGACGTGCTGGACCAGCACCTGGCGACGCATGAGTGGATGGCGGGGGAATACTCGCTGGCCGACATGGCGATCTATGCCTGGTACGGCAACCTGGCTCTGGGGCGCGCTTACAATGCCGCCGAGTTCCTGGATGTCGAAAGCTACAAGAACGTCGTCGCCTGGGCGAAGCGCATCGACGCCCGCCCTGCGGTGATCCGGGGCCGGAAGGTCAACCGCTCCTGGGGCGAGGACTGGGAAAAGCTGCCCGAGCGTCATTCGGCCGACGATTTCAAGAGCCTCATGCCCAGCTGAGGGTCGGGGTCGGGCCTGCGGCAGTCGTCTGCAGGCCTGACAGACCGGGGGCGGGTTCGGTCGTGCCCGCGGGCCCCCGGGAAGCGTGAGGAAAACATCCGCAAACATTTCGATTTTGTCGTAGGCTGATCGTATTGAGCGCCTCGCATACTGCGTGGCCTGCGCAACGGAGACGGCCGCAATGTACAAACGTCCGATTGTTCCTGCCGATTTCATCGTCCCTGAACGATTGGAAACCCCGGATTTTATCCTGCGACCCCTGACGGTGCATGACCTTGTCCGGGACTATGACGCGGTCATGTCCAGCGCGGTCGAACTGAAGGAGATGTTGGCGGGGGCCACGTCCTGGCCCAACGGGCTGACCCTGGAAGGCAATCTGATCGACCTTGGCTGGCACCAGAAGGAACACGGGCTACGCCATTCCTTTGCCTTTACGGTTGTGTCGCCGGACGGCGAACGCTGTCTTGGATGCTGCTACATCTTCCCGTCCTCGGACCCGGCCTTTGACGTCGACGCCCGGTACTGGGCGCGGCAAAGCCGGATCGGTGATCCGGCGGACATTGCCCTCGGCGACGCGTTTCGCGGCTGGCTTGCGCGTGACTGGCCGTTCCAGCGCGTGGCCTTTCCGGGGCGCACTGTCTGATGCGCATCGCCGTTGTCACCGGAGCCGCCGGGGGGTTGGGCCGGGCGTTCGTTGACCGGTTGCTGGAGGACGGGCTGACCGTGGTCGGTGTCGACATTGACGGCCCGGCCCTTCTTGCAATGGCGGCGGACCGTGAAGGGTTCGTGGCCGAGGCAGTGGACCTGACGGACCCGGAAGCCATCGCCGACCTCTTCGACCGGCTGACCGCCCGCTTCGGCGGTGTGGACGCCTTGGTGAACAACGCAGGGACCTGCTTCATGTCGGACTTCCCCGACATCCCGGCCAGTGAGTTGGACCGGCAGATGGCGGTCAACTTCTCCTCGGCCTTCCATTGCTGCCAGGGCGCGGTGAAGGCGATGGCGGGGCGGCCGGGGGTGCGGAAGATCGTCAACATCTCCTCGAACGGTGCCTACAACTTCGACGTCTTCGACCCGCCGCATTACCGGGCCTCGAAAGCCGCGATGGACACGCTGACCAAGGACCTCGCCCGCCGCTACGCGCGCGAAAAGATCGCGGTGAACTCGATTGCGCCAGCGATGACCGAGACGCCCCTCTTCAACGTGCTGACCGAGGAGGTCCTCGCGCGGGCGATCAGCGCGATGCCGCATGGGCACGCGATGCAGCCCGAAGAGATTGCCAACTGGGTAGGGTTCCTGATCTCTCCGGCCGGGGATGTGTCGTCGGGGAATGTCATCATCCTGAACCAGGGGCGCGACGTGCGGTGAGGGGGGCCGATTTCTTCGAAGAAATCGGTGCGGAGCCTTTCAAGGCTCCGGTCCGGACTTTTCGAAAAGTCCGGGGCGCGCGAGGGGGCGGATGAAGGTCACCATTCACAAGCTGTTCGATTACCTCTTGGAGACGACGGCCGCCGAGCCGCCGGAGTGTTTCATCGGGTTTTCGCTGGCCCGCTCGCCCCGGCTGAAGGACTTCCTGCCCGACCTTGACCCCGAACTTTCGCTGGACTGGAACGGGAAAAGCTTCCTGGGGCTGCCAACCCTGCGGCAGAGGGTGCTGGATCAGGCGGGGTTAGGGCTGCAGCTGGACTCGGTCCTCATCACGGCGGGGGCGGCGGAGGCGAACTATCTTCTGTTCCGTCAGCTGGTGCAGGCGGGCGACGAGATCATCACCGAAGCCCCCGGCTGGCCGCAGGCGGGGGTCATGGCCAAGGCCATTGGCGCGACGCTGGTGGAGGTGGCGCGGGACGAAGCGCGGGGCTGGTGGCTGGACCCCGAGGCGGTCGCCCGTGCGATCACGCCGAAGACCCGGATGATCTTCCTGACCAATCCGAACAACCCGACGGGCCGCCTGATCCCGGAAGGCGACCTGCGGGCGCTGGCCGATCTGGCGGAGCGACACGGCATCTGGCTGGTGGTGGACGAGGTCTATGCGGGGCTGGAATGGGCGGGTCCGCGACCGCCCTCCATCGCCGGCATGACGCCATTTGGCATCACCACGGGGTCCGTCTCCAAGGCGCTTGGTCTGCAAGGGCTGCGGACGGGATGGATGATCTGCCAGTCACCGCAAGTGATCCGCGACGCGATGATCCTGCGCGAGAACGCCTCGGAGATCATGAACGTGCTGGGCGAGCATATCGCCGAGGTTGCGCTGCGCCCCGAGAGGTTATCCGCCGCATTGGACAGGGCGCGGGCCGAGGGGACCGAAACGCTGGACCGGCTGGACCGCTTCGTCACCGACGAGCCCCGGCTGAGCTGGCACCGGCCCGAGGCGGGGCTGATCGGCCTAGCCCTCGTCAATGGGATAGACGGCGAATCGCTGGCCCGGGCGCTGCTGAAGCCGCCTTACCGCACTTTCCTGCTGCCGGGTTCGGCCTACGGGTTGCCCCATCACATCCGGATCGGCGCGGGCGGCGGGCCGGAAACCCGCCTGAACGAAGGTTTAGGGCGGCTCTCGGCAGCCCTGTCAGCGCTGCCCTGATCGGCTAACCTTCTGACAATCCTGATGTTATTGGATAGCAGACCCACGCTTTCCCCTAGCGTGGCGCTGATTTTGCCTAGCGGGGCAAGACGGCCCAAGTTCCATGGCATCGACCCGGCTGCCTCGGGTCAGTCTCGAAAGGAAACGCCATGCTGCTCACTGCCATCTCTGCGAAAAAGGTTCTTGTTGCCGGTCTGACCGCGCTGTCGATCGCCGCCGTTCCCGCCGCACCCGCCCTTGCCTGGGGCGAAAAGGAGCAGGGTTTCGTTGCCGGTGTCGCCACGGCGGTGATCGTCGACGAGCTGTTGAAGAACAACCGCAAGGCCCGGCTCTATGACCGCGGCTACACTGCTGCCCCGGTCTATGTCGAGCCGCGCACCGTCTATGTCGAGCCGCGCCACACCACCTCGATCTATTCGACCCCGGCGGCCCGTGCGTTCCAGAGCTACTCGCTGTCCGAGCGCAAGGCGATCCAGCGCAACCTTCGCGCCTGGGGCTATTATCGCGGCGGGATCGACGGGGCCTTCGGGCCGGGCACATACAACGCGGTTGTGTCCTATGCCCGCGACGAAGGTGCCACCGCGAACCTGAAATCCACCTCGGGCGCCTACGGGATCTATGACGGCATGATCTACTGATCCGGCGGCCTTGACCAACAGTCCGACATCAGACGAGGCCCCCGGCCCGGCGCAAGCCCGGGCCGGGGGTCTTTTCGTTCGGGGTAAGGATTTCCGGGCCAGATTTCTTGGCGAGGGTCCCAAGGATTGCCCCTCGGGCCGCGTCACAGATAACGTGATGCTGATGGACACGCCCGACGAGACGCTTGCGACCCATGCTGCCCAGGGCGACCGGGCGGCCTTTGCGACGCTGGTCGGACGGCACTATGACCGCATCCATGGGCTGGCCTGGCGGCTGACCGGGTCGAAGGCCGAGGCCGAGGATCTGACGCAGGACATCTGCGCGGCCTTGCCTGCGAAGCTGCGGAACTGGCGGGGCGAGGCGAAGTTCACCACTTGGCTCTACCGCGTGGTGGTCAATGCGGCGCATGATCTGCGGCGGCGGCAGCAGACCCGGTCGCGAGCCTCGCAAGGCTGGGGCGACTGGGAGATTGCGCGGCAGGACGAGATTGCTGCACAGGCCGAAGCGGCGGATTGGCTGGCGCAGGCGATGACCGAGCTTAGCCCGGAGTTGCGGGATACCGTGGCTTTGGTCCTCGGCGAAGAGATGACGCAAGGAGAGGCGGGGGTTGTGCTGGGCGTCTCCGAGGGGACAATCGCCTGGCGGATGAGCGAAGTGAAGAAACGCCTGCGGGCCATGGCAAGGGAGGACGCGAAATGACCGATGATCTCGACGACCTCCGCCGGGCCTTGAAGGCCGCGCCCGCCCCCGACAGCGATGCCAAGGCGCGGGCGATGGCGCTTGCGATGGAAAATTTCGCCAGAATGCACGACGGGCTCCAAGGATCGACCGAGGCACCCCGTTCCAGTGAGGACCGCCAAGGAGCGGCCCCCCTGAACGGAGTACGTCGCATGTTCCATTACCTGACCTCCCGCCCTGCCCTTGCCATGACCACTTCAGCGGCCGCGCTGCTGATCGGGGTCGCGGTGATCCTGCCGGTGGCCGATCTGCGCCTGCCGGGACGCGATACGCCGGCGCCGGCAAAGACCGAGACCCCCGTGGCCCCGGTTGAAGAGCAGGCAGACCTGCCATCGCCCGAGCCGGTTGCCGAAGATCCGGTCGTTCAAAGTGAACTGGCAGTGGAAGGAAACTCCAGCGCGGCCGTTGCGCAGGATGGCGCGGCCATGACGACCTCGCCGCGCCCGGAGGCGAAGGTGACGGGCGGGAGCGAACTGGCCCGCACGGACGAAAGCGATGCGGCGTCCAGTGCTGCTGCGGCCCTTCCGATGGAGATGGCGCAGGAACCGATGGCTGAAGAAGCCGTTGCTGATCTCATTGCCGAAGCCCCGGAGGCCGAGATGGCGGAAGAGGCCCCTGCGGAGGCTGACGTCCGCAAGATGTTCGATGACAGCAACGCGCGTCTGCGGATGGAAGCGCCAGCGGATGCTGGCGGGGTGATGGGCTATGTTGCTGCCCCGTCGGCCCCGGCCGTCTCCTCTCCCGATGCGATGGTCGCCCCGGTCGAAAACACCGAGGCCTACGCCAACGAAGCCCCGAACCCGGTGAAGGTGACGGCGGAGGAGCCGGTCTCCACCTTCTCGATCGACGTGGACACCGCGTCCTATGCGGTGGTGCGGTCGTCCCTGACCGGAGGGTATCTCCCGACGCCGGATCAGGTGCGGATCGAGGAGATGGTGAACTACTTCCCCTACGCCTATGCGGCGCCCGAGGGGGAGGCGGCCTTTGCCTCCACCATCAGCGTGATGCCGACGCCCTGGAACCCCGGCACGCGGCTGGTGACCATCGGTATCCAGGGGGCGCTGCCGGAAGTGGCTGCGCGGCCTCCGCTGAACCTGGTGTTCCTGATCGACACGTCCGGGTCGATGGAGGATGCCAACAAGCTGCCGCTTCTCAAGCAGTCGCTGTCGCTGATGCTGGCGGAACTGCGGCCCGAGGATCAGGTATCCATCGTGACATATGCGGGCTCAGCGGGTTTGGTGCTGCCGCCTGTCGCCGCAGCCGACCGCACTGCGATCCTGGCGTCGCTGGACAACTTTGCGGCGGGCGGGTCCACCGCCGGGGCCGAGGGGCTGGAACTGGCCTATCAGGTGGCCGAAGGGATGAAGGCGGACGGCGAGGTCACGCGGATTCTTCTGGCCACGGATGGCGATTTCAACGTCGGGATCGACGACCCCGAGGGGCTGGAAGCCTATGTCGCGAAGAAGCGCGAGACGGGGACCTATCTTTCGGTCCTGGGCTTCGGGCGCGGCAATCTGGATGACGCGATCATGCAGGCGTTGGCGCAGAACGGGAACGGGACGGCGGCCTATATCGACACGCTGAACGAAGCGCGGAAGGTGCTGGTCGACCAGCTGACCGGCGCGCTGTTCCCCATCGCGGACGACGTGAAGATCCAGGTCGAATGGAACCCGACCCAGGTCGCCGAATACCGGCTGATTGGCTACGAGACCCGCGCGCTTCGGCGCGAGGACTTCAACAACGACGCCGTGGACGCGGGCGAGATCGGCGCGGGGACGCAAGTCACGGCGATCTACGAGGTGACGGCCCCGGGCTCCGATGCGCTGCTGAATGACCCGCTGCGCTATGGTGCGGCTCCGGCAGAGGGCACAGCGGGCGAGCTTGGCTTCCTGCGGCTGCGCTGGAAGGCCCCGGGCGAGGATCAGTCCACGCTGGTGGAAACGCCAATCACCGGGACCGAAGCGGCAACGACCGAGACGCGCTTTGCCGCCGCTATCGCGGGGTTCGGGCAGCTGTTGCAAGGCTCGGTCTACACCGGCGACTGGGGCTGGGATCAGGCCATCGAACTGGCTGTCCAGAACCGGGGCGAGGATGCCTTCGGCTACCGGGTCGAGGCGGTCAACCTGATGCGGCTTGCGCAGAGCCTGAACAACTGACCGCAGGGACCCCTGAGGGACCCGCCATCCGGCAAACTGCCGCCCTCCCCTCGTCTGGGGGAGGGCAAACCCCGTTTCGACCATTACCCAGCCAGTCCGCCACCGCCCACAGCCCTTGACGACCCTCAGACTCTCCCCTATGTATTTTACCGTTCGTTCGGTAATTAATCGGAGAGCCGCATGGCCCGCCCCCGCAGCGTCACTGAGGATGACCTCCTCGCCCGCCTCGCCCGCGTCTTCAGCGAAGTCGGCTATGAGGGCGCATCGCTGGCAACGCTGGCCGAGGCGACCGGGCTGCAGAAGGCCAGCCTTTACCACCGCTTTCCGGGCGGCAAGAAACAGATGGCTGAGGAGGTCCTGGCCAGCACCGGCACCTGGCTTGAGACGCACATCCTTGCCCCCCTCGCAGGCCCCGGAACGCCCGCCGATCGGCTTGGTATCGTCGCTGCCAACCTCGACAGCTTCTACCACGGCGGCGCGCGGGCCTGCCTTCTGAACATGCTCTCGTCGCCCCGGATCGAGGACGGCCCCTTTGCCCCGGCGATCCGACAGGCCTTCGAGGCGCTGATTACCGGCCTGGCGCACGTCGCCAGCGAGACCGGTGCAAGTCCCACGGCGGCACGCCAGCGCGCCGAACGCGCCGTTATGCTGCTGCAGGGCGCGCTTGTCCTGTCGCGCGGGACAGGCAGCACCGCGCCGTTTCGCGCTTTCCTGACCGCCTTTCCCGGTGAAATCCTTTTGACTGGAGCGCCCCAATGACCGCCCGCTACCTTGACCTTCTGTTCAGCCCCGCTGTCCGCGCAGCACAGGCCGCGCAGGGTAGCATCGGGTATCCGGTAGAACCGCCGACCATGGCACCGGACCGGCTGACCGAGAACGAGGCCGCTTTCATCACCGCCCGCGACAGTTTCTACCTGGCGACCAACGGCGCGGACGGCTGGCCCTACCTCCAACACCGGGGCGGCCCGCCCGGATTTGTGCATGTGCTGGACCCCGGCACCCTTGCCTTCATCGAGTTCCGAGGCAACCGGCAGTACATCAGCCTGGGCAACCTTGCCGACAGTGCCAAGGCCAGCCTCTTCTTCATGGACTACGTGAACCGTGCCCGGCTGAAGCTTCTGGGTCGCATCCGCCCGGCCGCGCTGGACGCCGCACCGCAGGTTCTGGCGGCACTGACCGATGCGAAACTGCAGGCCCGCGCCGAACGCCTGCTGATCTTCACGGTCGAAGCCTTCGACTGGAACTGCCCGCAGTATATCGAGCCCCGTTTCACCGCCGCCGACATCGCGCCGGCCCTCACCCGGCTGCAGAACCGCATCGCGGACCTTGAGGCGGAGCTGGCCACCAAATGAAAAGGGCGCGCCACAGGGCGCGCCCTTTTCATTCGATGCGACCGAGCGTCAGTTGACCGTTTCGGCCTTCCCCTCGAGCACCGGGGTCGCAGCGCTGCGGCTGATCTCGATCCGGCGGGGTTTCAGCGCCTCGGGCGTTTCGCGAACGAGGTCGACATGCAGCATGCCATGTTCATGCACGGCGCCCGCAACACGGACGTGGTCGGCAAGGGCAAAGCGACGCTCGAAAGCGCGGGTGGCAATGCCGCGGTGCAGGTAGGTCCGCTCGGTTTCTTCGGCGGCCTTGCGGGCGGTCACGAAGAGCGAGCCATCCTTGACCTCGACGCTAAGCTCATCGGGCGAAAACCCGGCGACAGCGATCGAGATGCGATAGGCATCCTCGGCGGTCTTTTCGATGTTGTAGGGGGGATAGGTCGGCTGGGCGACGTCAGCGGACAGCACCCGGTCCATCAGGTCGGCGATCCGGTCGAAGCCCACGGTGGCACGGTAAAGCGGTGCGAAATCAAGATTGCGCATTGTCATCCTCCTGGAAGCGATGTCACGGGCCTTCCCTTTTTGGGGGCAAGGCAGGTTGCCCGGGCCCGTCATGGCACCCGGATGACCCTCAGGTAGGAAGCGGCAAATCGGCTTTCAAGGGGTCGTCAGGGCGAGACGAACCGCGCGCCCGTGCCCGTCCCCGTGCCAAGAACGATGCGTTTTGCAGGCTTGCCCGGCAGCCCGGTGGCGGCGGGGGCCAGTTCGGGGTCTGGTTCCGGGGCCTCGGCTGTCCCGGTGACAAAGGCCGCGTCCCCACGCCGAAGTGCCGCCTTCAGCTGGTCGACCAGGGCAGGCAGTTCCATGCCGATCGAGATCGGCTTGCCGTCTTCATCCCCTCCGGCCGAGATGATCGACACGATCTTCGCGCGGTAGCCGGACCGGTCGAGCACCGGCGCGCCGGAGGCCCCGAAGGTCACATTGCAATCCATAGCGATCAGCCGCTCTTGCCGCCCGATCACATGGCACAGGCGTTGCCAGGACAGTGCCTCTTCCCGCCCTTCGGCATAGGAGACAACGCTGACCTCGTCGCCGTTGCCGGGCCGCGCGACGACAAAGGGAGAGATCACTGAACTGGGGATCGGATCGGCCAGATGCAGAAGCGCTACATCGCGTTCGATCATCTCGAACGGGGCCGGATCGATGTTCCGGAACCCGGGGTCAACCACGGTTTGCGCGACCGGAACCTCGGCCAAAGACGACCCGTAGGAGAACCCGGCCCGAAAGCTGATCCGCCCGGCATCGACCCGGGTGCCGTCGACGTCGAACACGCAATGCGCTGCGGTCAACACCAGATCAGGGGCGATGAGCGCCCCGGTGCAGAAACCGCCATTCTCGACATCGACCCGGCCCACCGGTTCGAAGCCACGCAATTCTTCGCGCGAAATCAGCTCGTCAAGGCTCGAGCTGTCCTGCGCCGCGGCCGCACCGGCCAGAAGCACCAACATTGTGAAAAACAGTTTCATGGTTTGACGAACTTTGCCCCCGATCCGTTTCCACCGGACAATACAGTGACGGTCTTGCCACCCTGCGCCGAGCCGACCTTGCTGTCTTCAAGCGCCAGGCGCAGCGCGGCAAGGGGTGCGGCCAGCGGTACGGCCAATGCGACCTTGCGGCCATCAACCTCGGCCTTGGCCGAAATCACCGATACCACGCGCGCGACGCCGTCCCGGATGGCAAAGACCGGAGCGCCTGAGGAACCGAAATCGACGCTGCAGGTCAGGATCAGCGCGTCGCGGCGGCCTGCCAGCACTTCGCAGGCCTCCTGGATCGAGGGCGCTTCTTCCCGGTACTGCGCATAGGACACCACGTCGACGGCATCGCCCTCGACAGGGGTTTCCCCCGTCTCGAACGGCGACAGCGAGGGCAGCCGGATCGGCTGGCTCAGTTCCAGGAGCGCCAGATCGTCGGTCACCCGTTCCAACTGGTTTTCGGTGGCATAGCGGTAGTCGGGATGGGCAACCGCGCGGCTGACCCGGCGATAGGCGACAGCCCGGCCATTGCGGAAGCCGGCCTGGAACTCGATCTCCTCGGGGCGAAGCTGGACGCCGGTGGTCTTGTCGTACAGGCAATGCGCCGCCGTCAGCACAAGCTGCGGCCCGATCAGTGCGCCGGTACAGAAACCCCGCTTGCCAAGGATCAGCTTGCCCACGGCATTCCAGCCCCGGGAATCATCGGCGGTCTCAAGCTTGACCATGCCGGCGTCCTGGGCGTGCGCCGGACCCGGAACAGCCACGCCTGCGCAGATCAGGCTTAGGGCCAGCAGACCCGGGAACAGGAAACGCATGGAACCCCTCCCTTTCCGCGCGGCCTACAGAGCTATGCCCGGAGTTTGGCGGATTTAGGGCCCTCTACGCAAGCGTTTGCTACAGGGACAGCGCGCGGGGCTTCGGTCCCCCCGTGGCCCAGTCCAGAAGCTCGACCGTGTGGACCACGGGAATGCCGGTGCCCGAGCCGATCTGCATCATGCAACCGATGTTGCCTGCCGCGATCACTTGCGGGGCCTTTGCCTCCAGCGTCGCGACCTTGCGGCGCTTGAGGTCCATACTGATCTCGGGTTGCAGCAGGTTGTAGGTCCCTGCACTGCCGCAGCACAGATGACTGTCCGCCGGTTCCACCACCTCGAAGCCCGCGCGTTTCAAAAGGTCCTTCGGAGCGGACTTGATCTGCTGGCCGTGCTGAAGCGAGCAGGCGGCGTGGTAGGCGACCCGCAGTCCCTTGGGCGCGCCCTGCGGCAGGCCGATCTTCACAAGGACTTCGCTGATGTCCTTTGCAAGCCCCGCAATCGTCGCGGCATCCCCGGCCAGGGGATCGGTGCGGAACATGTGGCCATAGTCCTTGACCGTGGTGCCACAGCCGGAGGTGTTGATCACGATGGCATCCAGACCGCCTGCCCGCTTTTCGGCCATCCAGGCGCGGATGTTGGCGGCGGCCGAGGCATGGGACAGATCCTCTTTCCCCATGTGATGCGTCAGGGCCCCGCAGCAGCCCTGGCCATTGGCCACAACCACCTCACAGCCCAGCCGCCGTAGCAGGCGGATCGTGGCGTCGTTGATGTCGGTATTGAGCGCCTTCTGCGCGCAGCCGGTCATCAGGGCGACGCGCATCCGGCGCTCACCTTGCGCAGGAAAGACCTGCGGGTCGTCGTTGCGGCTGACGGGCGGGATCGTCTTCGGCGCCATCGCCAGCATCGCCTTGACGCGGGCATCGGGGATCAGCCAGGCAAAGGGTTTGCCGATCTTGGCGGCCAGAAGGGCCAGCCGGAAGCGCCCGGGATAGGGGATCACCCGCGCCAGAACGGCGCGCAAGAGCCGGTCGGTCAGGGGCCGCTTGTAGGTCTTTTCGATATGGGCGCGGGCGTGATCGACGAGGTGCATGTAATGCACACCCGACGGGCAGGTCGTCATGCAGGCGAGGCAGGACAGGCAGCGGTCGATGTGCTTGACGGTCTTCTCATCCGCCGGGCGACCCTGTTCCAGCATGTCCTTGATCAGATAGATCCGGCCCCGCGGACTGTCCAACTCGTCACCGAGCACCTGATAGGTCGGGCAGGTCGCCGTGCAGAACCCGCAGTGGACGCAGGATCGCAGGATCTCGTTCGCCCGAGCGATGCCGGGGTCCTTGAGCTGGTCGGGAGTAAACGTCGTCTGCATCAGGTCCCCATTCCTGCGTTCAAGATGCCGCGCGGGTCGAACTTGGCCTTGAGGCCCGCCGCCAGCGCGGCAACCTCCGGAGCGGATGGGGGAAAGACTGGACCGCCCTCGCCCCGGACCAGCGTCGCATGGCCCCGGCCCGCGACGGCTGCCGCGACTTCGGCACCCCGGCCGTGGTCGGTCAAAAGCCAGATCAGGCCCCCGCCCCAGTCCCAGATCGCCTCGGCTTCCAGCCGGGCCACGATCTCGGCTGCCGCTGTGGGCACAGTGATGATCCGCCAGACAGTACCCGGCTTGCCGTGGAACGGGGCCACATCGCGCACCTCGCGCCAGAGGGCGGCACTGTCGGCCCCTTCCGCGACCGAGACCGCCCCCCCAAGCCGGTCGCTCAGCTGACCCACCCGGTAGGCGACCGATCCCGCCATCCCCTCAACCCGGATCAGGCTGCGTCCCGAATGCCGCGCCGCCCCCGAGATGTCGAACGGAGACCCCAGCGCCTGACGCAGGGCGGCAAGCCCCGCCTCATCCCCATGGACTTCGACGATCAGCGTCGCCTCGACTTCGGGCAGGGCCTGAACCTTGAAGCAGACTTCCGAGAGGACGCCGAGTGTCCCCCGGCTGCCCGCCATCAGCTTGGCAAGGTCATAGCCAGTGACATTTTTCATCACCCGGCCGCCGTTCTTGACCACGGTCCCGGCCCCATCCACGAACCGCACGCCCAGAAGCGCATCGCGGGCAGCACCCACCTGCACCCGGCGCGGGCCAGAGGCATTGGCCGCGACGACGCCGCCGATGGTCGAGGCCCCCGTACGCCCCAGAAGACCGCAAAGATCGGGAACCTCAAAGGCAAGCCGCTGGCGTTCACCGGCAAGAATCCGGTCGATCTCGGCCACCGGCGTCCCGGCCTTGACCACCAGTGTCAGCGCGCCGGGTTCGTAGAGTTCGACACCCGTCAGGCCTGCAGTTTCCAGCACTTCGCCGACGGCGTGCCCGATCGTGCGGGTGCCGCCGCCCCGGACCAGCAGGGGGCCGGTCGCGCCCGCCACGGCTTCCGCCAGTTCCGCTTCTGTCTCTGGTCGCATCGTCCCCTCCCGGGACCTGAAGATTTTCGTCGAAAATCTTCAAATGTGTCACCCGGCGCGCCGGGTTGCAGTTGTGGCAAGGGGAAACACCTTCGCCGGATTGAGCAGCCATTTCGGATCGAACACATCCTTGACCCGCATCTGTGCCTCCATGTCGGCCGCCGAAAACTGCACCGTCATCAGGTCGCGCTTTTCGATCCCCACGCCATGTTCACCGGTCAGACAGCCACCGACCTCGACGCAGAGCTTCAGGATTTCGGCCCCGAAGGCCTCGCATTTTTCCAGATCACCGGGCTTGTTCGCGTTGAACAGGATCAGGGGGTGCATGTTGCCGTCGCCCGCGTGGAAGACGTTGCCGACGTCCAGGCCGAACTCCACGCTCATCTCGCCAATCCGCTTCAGGACATGGGGAAGCGACGAGACGGGGATGGTCCCATCGAGACACATGTAGTCGTTGATCTGCCCCATCGCGCCGAAGGCGGATTTGCGGCCCAGCCAGATGCGTTTGGCCTGATCCTCGTCCTCGGCCTCGCGGAATTCGACCGGGTCATGGGCCAGTGCGATCTGGCGGATGCGGCCCAGCTGTTCGCTGATCTCGGCCTCGGACCCCTCGACCTCGATGATCAGCAGCGCCTCGCAGTCGGGGTAGCCAGCCTTGGCGAAAGCCTCGGTCGCGCGGATGCAGGGGCGATCCATGAACTCGATCGCCACTGGCAAGAGCCCCGCGCGGATGATGTCGGCCACACAGGCCCCCGCCACTTCGTTGGAGTTGAACCCCACCAGCACCGGGCGGGCGCCTTCGGGCTTGGGCAGGATGCGCAACCAGGCCTCGGTCACCACGCCCAACTGGCCCTCGGAGCCGCAGACCACGCCCAACAGGTCCAGCCCCGCAGGGTCGCCCCAAGGACCGCCGAGCGTGACAACCGTGCCATCCATCTTGACCAGCGTCACGCCCAGCAGGTTGTTGGTCGTCACCCCGTATTTCAGGCAATGCGCCCCGCCCGAGTTCATCGCGATGTTCCCGGCAATTGCGCAAGCGAGCTGGCTGGAAGGGTCGGGAGCGTAGAAGAACCCCTCGGCCTCGACCGCGCCCGAGACGGACAGGTTGGTGCGCCCGGACTGGACCCGGATGAAGCGGTTCTCGTAATTGGTTTCAAGGACGGCATTCATTCGCGCGACGCCAAGGATCACACAGTCAGCCGTCGGCATCGCCCCGCCCGCAAGGCTGGTCCCCGACCCGCGCGGCACGACCGGAACGCCTTCATCCCAGCAGATGCGAAGCACGCTCGAAACCTCATCGGTCGTGCGGGGCAGGACAGCGGCCAGCGGGGGGCAGCGATAGGCGGTCAGCGCGTCGCATTCGTAGACGCGCAGCTCCTCAGGCGCGTCAATCACGCTGTCCGGGGCAAGGACTTCGCGCAACCGGGCCACGATCCGCGCTTTCCGAGCGATGACGCCAAGGTCCGGTGCTGGCATGTCCATGGCAAATCCCCCGTCTACTGGTAAAGAAATATAACCAATTTTGATCGCTGACAAGCAAAATACTGGCATCAGACGCCTGTCTGGCACAGATCGCTGCGCCAGACAGGCCATAGGGGCCTTGTGGTCGCCAGTCAGACGACAAATCCGGTTTCCCCTTTGCGTGGACAGGCCCTAATCTGCCGGAATGACAATGAACCTTTCGGCCATCCCGCTCATCGACCTCATCGCGCTCGGCTTCCTGACCCTGTCCTGGCTGGTCGCGGGCTGGATCAGCGAGCATCCGCCAGCGGCGACCCCTTCGGTCTCGACGCTGATGGAAGAATACCGCCGCGACTGGATGAAGACCTTTGTGACCCGCCAGCCGCGCATCTTCGACGCGACCCTGATCGACAGCTTGCGGCAAGGCACTGCCTTCTTCGCCTCGGCCTGCATGATCGCCATCGGCGGCGGGATTGCGGTGATCGGCAACGCGGCGGCGGTGCAGCGGCTGACCGATGGGCTGCCCTTGTCGGGCAACGGGCCCGAGGTTGCGGCAAAGATGCTGCCGGTGATCGGGTTCCTGGCCAATGCGCTGTTGAAATTCGTCTGGGCGCATCGGCTGTTCGGCTATTGCTCGATCCTGATGGCCGCGGTCCCGAACGACCCCGAGGACCCCCTCGCCTTTCATCGTGCCGGACAGGCGGCAGAGATCAACATCGCGGCAGCGAAGAGCTTCAACCGGGGCCTGCGGTCGATCTACTATGCGCTGGCCGCGCTTGGGTGGCTGATGGGCCCCTGGGGGTTGCTGCTGGGCACAGTGCTGGCGACCGGCATCCTGCTCCGGCGCGAATTCCGGTCGCATTCGCGGCTCGTCCTTCTGCGGAAACCCGGTGACACGGCAAAGTGAGTCCATCTGCCGGTTGCGGCGTGCAAGGTACTGGCCATGCTCCGCGCAATCGCTTCTCTCTTGCTTGTTTCCGGACCTGCAGTCGCCGATCCCCCGGTCGTGACCGGGGCCAGCGCTGTTGCGCAGGGAACGGGCTGGCAGTTCGACGTGACCCTGACGCATCCCGACACAGGCTGGGACCACTATGCGGACGCCTGGCGGATCGAGACTTCGGACGGCACAGTGCTTGGCGAGCGCGAGCTTGCGCATCCGCATATGGAAGAACAGCCCTTCACGCGCAGTCTTTCGGGCATCGTGTTGCCGGACGGTCTGAGCGAGGTCGTGATCCGGCCGCGGTGCAACACTGACGGCTGGTCGGAAGCGGCCTTCACCCTGCGTCTGCCCTGAGCCTCAGCTTCCGCCTGAGACCAGCCTTTGGGCCACCAGCCCCGCCACCGCCTCGCCCGAAAGCCGCGCTCCGGCGGCGGTCTGCTTCAGGCCTCCGGCCAGCGCCTCGCCCGCGAACCAGATGCGGTCGCCAACCGGGTCCTTCAACACTTCGCGGGCGTGGGCCTTGCCCGGCCGGGCGGCAGCGTAGCCGCCGCGGACGTGGCGCTCGGCCGACCAGTTGGTCCTGGTGCCGTGGGTGACGGCCTTCCGCACGTCGGACCCGAAGAGATCCACCAGCCGGTCAGTGACGAAATCCACCGCTGCCGCGCGGCCTGCCGCCTCCATCTCCCAGGCGAAATCGCCGCCGACAAAGCCGACCATCAGGTCGAGGTCGAAGGGAAAGGCCAGAAAGTAGAGGTCATGCCGGGCGTGGCGTTCGATCAGCACATCGTCAAAAGGCCTCAGGCCTAGACGTGTCCCCTCGATCTTCACCGGCACTTTGGTCAGAAGGCCCATCGGCAGGTCAAAGATCGCCTCCTGGTGGGTTGCGGGCAGGTCAGGCGTGAAGGCGATGTCCTCGAAGGCAAGGACCCCGGTCGAAACGGTGACGATCACCGCATGCGCCCGGATCGTACCTTGCGCCGTCTCCACCCCAACCCCAGGCCCGTCCCATCGGATGCGCTTGACGGGTGTTCCCAGCGTCACTGGCACGTCCGCCCCCCAACGGTGGATCAGAGCGCCGAAACCTTCCTTCGTGAAGAAGTTGGGGTCCAGGTCCGCCGCCGCGCGATAGTCGGTCACGCTGATCTCGTCATCGTCGGCGCCAAAGTCCATCGGCCCGGCGAAGGTCGCGCTGACACGAAGGCCGTGGCAGGCCTCGACCAGGGTCGAGAGGCGGTCGCTTTCGCCCTTGTGGCGTTCGATGCAGGCGGCAAGCTCGACTTCGGCGCGCTTTTCGGCGGCCATCTCGGCAGCGCTGGCCTTGCGTTTGCCGAACCACAGGTGATCGAGGCCCATGTCGTGATGTTGCAGCGTCCAGCCCGCCGCCTGTGCCTCGGGGAAGAAGGGGTTGCGGTCGGCGGCATGGAGCCAGGCGCAGCCGATGTCGAAGGGGATGCCGA
This sequence comes from Paracoccaceae bacterium, assembly GCA_046305855.1. GTDB lineage: Bacteria > Pseudomonadota > Alphaproteobacteria > Rhodobacterales > Rhodobacteraceae > Tabrizicola. The sequence continues at coordinate 13,827 of JBKDYO010000044.1, read as the reverse complement.
ATTCGGTTGAGGTGGTCCAGGCCCGCCCGCCGATCCGGTCCATCGCCTCGACCACCCGGAATGTCAGCCCCGCCGCTCGCAACCGCTTGGCCGCCGCCAACCCTGCACAGCCCGCACCCACGACGACAACATCGACGTCCGTCATTCCGAAATCCCCTGCCCCTCAAATGCGGGCAGGATGGGACGCGCGGCGATTCGCGCCAAGAGGGTGCTGCGGTCAGGCCGCCTTCGCGCCCTTGCGGCCTTCGATCAGCCAGGCGACCACGGCCAGACCTGCGGCGATCAGAAGCCAGGCCCAGGCGGGGAGGAAGGGGACGACGTTGACCTCGGTGGTCAGATAGGCCTCGCGCGGTGTAATGCCGATCCAGCCCCGACCCACAGCAACCCGGCCTTCAGCGACCGTGCGGATATCGGGCAGCCCCGGCTCCAGCCGGGTCACACCGCCCCGCGTGGCTTCGGCCACTGGAAGCAGCGCCTCGCCCGAAGCGATGGTTTCGGTAAACTCGCGCGGCGTGGCCGGACCCACGGCGATCACCCGGGTCAGCTCGCCCTGTTCCAGCCGGTAAAGCCCCAGCGCAGGCGCCTGCCAGACGGTTTCATACCGGCCCGGGGCGGCCAGTGGCATCGGCAGGTCGACCTTGGTCCCGTCGGGCGCTGTCACTGTCACCGGTCCGGGTGCGTCTTCTGCCAGCGACCGGCGGGTGATCGTCATCGCCTCGCCCTTCACTTCGGCTGTGAGGGTTTCCTCCTCCAGCTCGGGCTCTTTCAGCATCCAATGCGCAAGGCGGCGGAGAAGCTCCAACTGCGGCCCGCCACCTTCATAGCCCCGACCCCAGAGCCAGGCATGGTCCGAGGCCAGCACCGCCACCCGGCCCTGATCGACGCGGTTCAGCACCAGAAGCGGCAAGTCGCGCGGCCCTGACATCAGCACCTGGCCGGCAACCTGTTCCACCTCGATCTGCCGGAACCAGCGTCCCCAGCCGCCCTCGGGGGCCTCCTCCTCCAGCCCTTCGGTCACCGGGTGGCGACGGCCAAGGTCGGTCAGCGCGGGACGAAAGCCTTCCTCAATCACCTGCGCCGTCGGCGCGACGGGAAGGACTTCGGCCAGCGGAGAGCGATAAAGGCTGTCGACCGCGCCGAACTCCGGCCCTGCGGCGACCAGCACCGTGCCGCCGCCCCGGACATAGCTCACGATGTTCTCGATATAGGACATCGGCAGGATGCCCCGCATCCGGTAGCGGTCGAAGATGATCAGATCGAACTCCTCGATCTTCTCGACAAACAATTCGCGCGTCGGGAAGGCGATCAGCGACAGCTCATCCACCGGCACGCCGTCCTGCTTTTCCGGCGGGCGCAGGATGGTGAAGTGAACCAGATCGACCGCCGCGTCGGACTTCAGAAGGTTGCGCCAAACCCGTTCGCCCGCATGCGGCTCGCCCGAGATCAGAAGCACCCGCAGCCGGTCGCGGACGCCGTTGATCTGCACGGCCGAGGCATTGTTGCGGTCGGTGATCTCGCCCTCGACCGGCGCGACCGAGAACTGGATCACGTTCGCACCGCCATGCGGCAGGGTCACGGGAAGCTCAAGGTCCTCGTTCAAGGGGACGGTGTAGGTCTGGGGCTCTTCGGTGTCGATCGCGATGGTCAGGTCGACATCGCCCGGCCCGGTCGGTGGGGCGCCCACGTCCTCGATCCGCAGCTCCAGCTTGAACTCTTCGCCGATGATGGCGAAGGCGGGGGCGTTCCTGACAACGATGCGGCGGTCCCAATCGGCGGCCCGACCCGTCAGCAGGACCTGCAAGGGGGCTGGCAGGTTCGGCACCACGCCCGCGTCATGCACCCGGCCATCGGTGATCAGGATCGCCCCGGCAACCCGGGCGCGCGGCTCTTCGGCCAAGGCTTCGGACAGCGCGGTCATGACCAGCGACCCCGAATCCTCATCGCCGTCACCGACACGGTGGACGCGAAGTTCCGTGTCCGGCATCTGCGCGACCTCGGCCTGAACCGAAGCCACCGCCGCCTCGGTCTGGGCGCGACGGTCGGACAGGCCCTGGCTTGCGCTGTCGTCGACGACAAGGATCACGATGTCCGACAGGTTCTGCCGTTCTTCCTCCTGCAGCGCCGGGTTGGCCAGCGCGACGACCAGCGCAGCCAGCGCAAGCGCGCGAAGCCACCAGCCGGACAGACCGCGCCAGAGGGCCAGACCGACAAGAAGCACAGCAACCACGCCCGCCGCGACTAGCAGCGGCCAAGGGATTAGCGGCGCGAAGACCACGGATGCGTTCATTGCCCCAGCCTTTCGAGAAGAGCCGGCACATGGACCTGGTCGGATTTGTAGTTGCCGGTCAGCACATGCATGATCAGGTTGATCCCGAAACGGTAAGCGATCTCGCGCTGCTGTTCCCCGGCGAAGCCACGGCCCACCTGCACCAGCGGCACGCCAGCATCGTCCGTGGCCCAGGCCGCGGCCCAGTCCGCCCCGCCGATGACCACGGGCGTCACCCCGTCGTTGAGGTTGCGGAACGGCATCCCTTCCGCCGCCACTGCCTCGGCATCGGGCGAGGCTTCGACCCAGACCTGCCCACCCTGATGGCGGCCGGGAAACTCTTGCAGAAGGTAGAAGGTCCGGGTCAGCACATGATCGCCCGGCATCGGTTCGAGAGGCGGGATATCAAGACCGTCCGCGACGATCTGCAAGGCCTGGCCTTCCGGCGTGGTCCCACCGCCAAAGCCGGTGAGGTCCGCGTCACGGGTGTCGAAGAGGATCATGCCCCCGGTCCGCAGGTACTGGTTCAGCTTGGCATAGGCCGCATCCGACGGCTGCGCCGCCCCCGCGACAACGGGCCAGTAGAGGAAGGGGAAGAAGGCAAGCTCGTCCGTCTCGACATCCACCCCCATCGGCATCATCGGCTCGATCGAGGTGCGCTGCCACAGCTTGTCGGACAGGCCCAGAAGCCCCGCCCGCGCCATCTCGTCCACCGTCGGGTCGCCGGTCAGCACATGGGCAAGGACGACGGAACTTGTCGCCTCGAGCGCGAAGGCGTCGTCGGGGGCCGCGTCCTGCGCCGCAGCGCCGCGCGGCACGGCAGCCACCAGCGCCAGCACCAGCACGGCCGAGGCCCCACGGGTCAGCCCGCGCAGGCGTCCGGCCAGCCAAAGTGCTGCCAGCACGTCGACCAGAAGAAGGATCAGGCCGAAGGACAGGAATTCACCCTTCAGCGCCCGCACTGCGCGGGCTTCCAGGCTGTCGACCGGGACACCGGCGGGCCAGACGGCGGGCTCAAGCACAGTCTCGGCCCCGAGGACGTTCAGGGCGACGCGGCGCTCGGCCCCGGCGTAAAGCCCGGGCGGGTTCGCGGCACTGGGCCCTTCGGCGACGGCCTTGGCCAGCACCTCGCCTTCGACACCCGGCAATTCGCCCGCGTCCGCGATCTGGCCATAGGCGTCCAGCACCACTTCGGGCACCCAGGTCTGCCCGGCAAGGTCCGCCGCCTCGGGCGTCGCGGGCTTCGTGGACACTGCAAGCCGTTCCAGCATCTGCACAAACAGGCCCGACAGCGGCAACGACGACCATTCGGCATTGGCGGTCACATGGACCAGCACCACCTGGCCCGAGCCCACCACCTTGCGGGTCAGAAGCGGCGTGCCGTCTTCCAGCGCGGCAATGGTGCGTTCGGCAAGGTTCGGATCGGGTTGCGCCAGCACCTGTTCGCGCACCACCACATCCGGGGGCGCGGTCAGGCCGAAGAAGGGCGAGCCTTCGGGGAACGGCGCCAGCGCTTTCGGCTCACCCCAGCTCATCGCGCCACCGACAGTGCGGCCGCCTTCGCGCAGACGGACTGGCAGCAGCGGGTCTTCGTCCACCCGGGCAACATCGCTGGCGGCAAGGACCGGCCCGGCAAAGCGCAGCAGAAGCCCGCCCTTGTCCAGCCACTCCATCAGTGCCGTGCGTTCGCCCTGGGTGACATCGGCGACATCGGCCAGGATCACCACGTCGGGGCTGGCCAGCAGCGTATCCGTCAGGTTCCCCTCGATCAGGTCCGCCGTGGGCGCCAGCGCCTGCCGCAGGTAGTGCAGCGGCGACAGAAGCTGCAGCGTTTCCTGGTCCGATCCCATCCGGATCAGCGCGATCTTGCGACGCTTGAGGCTGTCGTCTGCGAGGCTGACCGCCCCCGCCGTGCGCGCGCCCTCCAGCACGAAGCGGGTGATCCGGTTGCGCAGTTCCGGCGGCAGGTCGATGGCGGCCTCGGCCCTTTCGGCCCCGGCGTCGAAGGTCAGCGTCACCCGGCCCAGATCGCGTTCGACCCCGGCCGGATCGGGGCCCTGCGCCACAACATCGACTGACACCGCCGCCCCGGCGGGCACCCGGCTTGCCGAAACCGTGACCTGCCCATCGGCATAGCCCGGCGGATGCAGGCCCAGGATCGGGCGCGGGTTCTCGACCACCTGCACGTCGCCCCGAGCCCGGAGCACAGACAGCAACTCGTCCCGCCCGGAATGGGCAAGCCCGTCCGAGAGCCAGACCGTGTCGAACTCACCCTCGGGCAGGGCCGCGGCCCAGTCGCCGAAGCCGGCAGGGGCCCAGGCCTGAGGCTGCAGGCCCGCAGCCCGGCTGGCCCAGGCCTCGGCGGTCTGGAATTCGACCTGATCGGGCATGTCCGTCAGCCGGATCAGCGCGACGGTCCGACCCTCGACCCCGGCTTCCCCGATCAGCGCCTCGATCTTTTCCACCCGCTGCGGCCAGTCGCGCGCATCGGCCCAGCCGCCATCGACAGCGATCAGCATCGGCCCAGTTCCGGCCACCCGGTCATCGGGATTCAGGACCGGCCCGGCAAAGCCCAGGATCAATGCGCCGATGGCCAGCGTCCGCAACAGAAGCAGCCACCAGGGTGTCTTGTCGGTCTCGGCCTCGTCGTCCTTCAGGCCCAGAAGCAGCGCCACGCCCGGAAACCGCCGCCGGATCGGCGCGGGCGGCACGGCGCGCAACAAAAGCCAAAGGATCGGCAACGCGATAAGCGCCACCAGAAGCCAGGGCACCGCGAAACCAAGAGGGCCGAGCGCGACCATCAGTGCCCGCCCTCCAGCGCGGCATAGGCCCACAACAGCGCCGATTGCGCGGGTGCCCCCGTGTGATGCGTCGAGAAATGCCAGCCAACCGCGCGGGCCAGAGTGGACAGCCGGTCCTTGCGTTCCGCCAGCCGGGCCAGATAGCGGGCGCGCAAGTCTCCGGCCTGCTGGGTCTCATGCCGCATCGTGCCGCCCATCGATTCAAAGATCGTGCGGCCGTCAAAGGGAAACTCTTCTTCCGCCGGATCGAGGACCTGGATCAGAACACCCTTCACCCCACGGTCGGCGGCGCGCGCAAGGCCCGCCTCGATCCCCTTGAGGTCACCCAGGAAGTCCGACAGGAACACGCCCCGGCCATGGCTGACCATGCCTTCGGTTTCAGGCGCGCCATAGTCCTCGGCCCCATCCTGTTCCGCCAGCCGTGCCGCCAGCCGCAAAAGCTGCGCCCGGCCAGACCGAGGCGAGGCAAGGCCCGCAAGACCGACCCGTTCGCCCCCACGGAGCAGAAGCACCGCCAGCGCAAGGCCCAGCAGCCTCGCCCGGTCCGCCTTTGGCGCACGGCTCTTGTCGCCGGTGAAGGCCATCGACTTTGCGGGATCGACCCAGATCGTCACCGACTGCGCCGCCTGCCATTCGCGTTCGCGCACGAAATGCGCGTCGGACCGCGCCGACCGTCGCCAGTCGATCATCCGAGCCGAATCCCCGGCATGGGCCGGGCGGTATTGCCAGAACTCGTCCCCAAGACCGGCGCGTCTGCGGCCATGCTCGCCCATCATCACCGTGGAGGCCAGCATTTCAGCCTCGGCCAGCAAGGGCGGCAGCGTCTGCCCCAGCGCCTCGGCCCGCGTGCGAAGGTCGGGAGTGCGTGGATCGGGCGCTGCCGTCACGCCGCCGCCTCAAGCCGCAGGGTCTTTACCGTGACGCGAGAGATGATCCCCGCCAGCGTCTCGCCCCGGGCGCGGGCCGCGAAGGACAGCGCCATCCGGTGCACCAGCACGGCTTGGGCAAGGTCGGCCACATCGCCGATCGACGGCGCAAGCCGCCCTTCCAAAAGCGCCTTGGCCCGGACGGTCAGCATCAGGGCCTGTGCGGCGCGGGGGCCGGGCCCCCAGGACAGGCTATCTGCGAGGTCGCGCCCCTCCGGTTCACCGGGGCGGCAAGCGCGGACAAGGTCCAGGATCGCCTCGACCACCTGCTCGCCGACCGGCATCCGCCGGATGACACCCTGCGCCCGGATCAGGTCCTCGGCGGTGAAGACCTGATGCGCCTCGGCCTCTTCGGCCCCGGTCGTCGCGATCAGGATGTCGCGTTCGGTCGCCCGCGTCGGGTATTCGACGTCGACCTGCACCAGAAAGCGGTCCAGCTGCGCTTCGGGCAGGGGATAGGTTCCTTCCTGTTCGATCGGGTTCTGAGTGGCGAGGACATGGAAGGGCTTGCCCAGCGGCCGGTGCTGGCCCGCAATGGTCACTTCCTTTTCCTGCATCGCCTGCAGAAGCGCGGATTGCGTGCGGGGCGAGGCCCGGTTGATCTCGTCCGCCATCAGAAGCTGGCAGAAGATCGGCCCTTCGACAAAGCGGAAGGCGCGGCCGCCGTCTTTGCTGGTTTCCAGCACTTCCGAGCCAAGGATATCCGCCGGCATAAGGTCCGGCGTGAACTGGATGCGGTTGGCCTTCAGCCCCATCACGGTGCCAAGCGTATCAACCAGCCGCGTCTTGCCAAGCCCCGGAAGGCCGACCAGAAGCGCATGCCCGCCGCAGAGCATGGACGCGAGGACAAGGTCCACCACCTTCTCCTGCCCGATGAAACGGTGGTTGATCGAGGCTTTCGCCTGCCCCAACGTCGCGCCAAGCGCCTCGATTTCCGCGACCAGCGCCTTGGTATCGGCCATGCCTACTGCTCCCTCTGGGGTCCTTGCCCCGCCAGTAAAGCGAAGTATCCCGCCGGGCACAAATGGCAAAAGGCGACTTGACACAAATGATCGTGAGAGGCGCGTGCAGCGCGCACGCGGCTGCGGCGCGGCTGGCCAAGCCCGAAGGCCTTGCGTAAGGTCTCGACTAGGGAGAAACCGCCGATGACCACCGCCTTCTTTTCCGACGAACGCTGTTTCTGGCACGGTGGCGGCAACTATGCCTTCACGCTTCCGGTCGCGGGTCTTGTCCAACCCTTGGCCGCGGGCCTGCCAGAAAACCCCGAGACCAAGCGCCGCCTGCGCAATCTGATCGAGGTGACGGGGCTGACGCAGCACCTGTCGATGCGCGGGGCCGAGGCGGCCACCAAGGCCGATCTCCTGCGCGTTCACCCGGAAAGCTATCTCTCTGCCTTCAAGGCTGCGTCGGATGCAGGTGGCGGCGAACTGGGCCTGCGCACCCCCTTCGGCGCGGGCGGCTACGAGATCGCGGCCCTGTCGGCAGGTCTTGCGACGGCGGCGCTCCGGTCCGTCCTGCGGGGCGACGTGCGCAACGCCTATGCCCTGTCCCGCCCGCCCGGGCACCATTGCACCGCCGATTTCCCGAACGGCTTCTGCCTTCTGAACAACATCGCCGTGGCGATCCGGGCCGCACAGGCCGAGGGGCTGGCAGCCCGCGTGGCCGTCATCGACTGGGACGTCCACCACGGCAACGGGACCGAGGCGATCTTCTACGACGACCCCGATGTGCTGACGATCAGCCTGCATCAGGACAGGAATTATCCGCTGGACACCGGCGGGATCGAGGCGATGGGGTCTGGCGCGGGACTCGGCACCAACTTGAACCTGCCCCTGCCCCCCGGAACCGGGCACGTCGGCTATCTGCGGGCGATGGAACGGGTTGTCCTTCCTGCCCTCGATCGGTTCAAACCGGAGGCGATCATCGTCGCTTGCGGCTTCGATGCCGCTGCCGTCGATCCCCTGGGCCGGATGCTGTGTACAGCCGAGACCTTTCGCGCCCTGACCCGCATGGTGATGGAAGCGGCTGACCGGCTGTGCGGCGGTCGCCTGACCCTTGTTCACGAAGGCGGCTATTCCGAGGTCTACGTGCCCTTCTGCGGCCATGCCGTTCTGGAAGAGCTGTCAGGCGCCCCAGTGACCGCGCCCGACCCCCTCGCGGCGACGCTGGCCAAGCGCCAGCCCGACGCCCGCTTTGACGCCTTCGTGACCGGCTGGATCGACGCGGCGGCGGGGCAGCTGGGGCTTTAGCCGGCAACTGCCACCCGCAACCCACCGATTTTTCGACGAAAAATCGTTAGCCGGATGGACGGCCTTCCGCCTGATAACTTGATCGGGTCTGGCGTTGCGCGGACCGGGCGGCTAAACCGCAGGGGACCCCGTCTGCACCAAGGACCCGACATGCCCGCCCGCAACGATGCCGCCCTTGCCTTCCTGACCGCCCGCCGCTCGCGCCCGGCCAAGCTTTTCACTTTTCCGGTGCCGGACCGCGGCCAGTTGGAAGAAATCCTGACCGCCGCAACGCGCGTGCCCGACCATGGCAAGCTGGAACCCTGGCGGCTGATCGTCGTTCAAGGCGCGGCTTTCGCCCGGCTGGCCGATCTGGCCGAAGCGCGGGCGCATGAGCTTGGCGGCGATGCCGAGATGGTGGCCAAGGGACGCGGGCAGTATGATCTCGGCAAGCTTGCAGTCGTGGTGATCGCCTCGCCCAAGCCATCGCCCAAGATCCCGGTTGCCGAGCAGCAAGCCTCGGCCGCAGCCCTGTGCCTTGGCATCGTCAACGCGGCCGAAGCGGCAGGCTGGGGGGCCTGCTGGCTGACCGGATGGCCCGCGCATGACGCAGGTTTTGCCGCCCGCGCCTTCGGCTGCGACGGCGGTGAAACGGTCGCCGGCATCGTCCACATCGCCACCCCGCCCGCCGACGGCCCCGACCGGCCCCGGCCCGACCTTGGGCGGCTGGTGACCTGGATCGACGCGTGATCTTCGCGGCCTTCCTCCAGGCCCTTGGCCAGCTTGGCGACCGCCGCTTTCGCCGCGTCGTCGGGCTTGGCGTCCTTCTGTCGCTGGCACTCCTCTTTGCCGCCTACATCCTGTTTGTGCAGGCGGTCTGGTGGCTGTCCCCGGAAACGGTGGACCTGCCCGTCATCGGCCCGGTCTCGGGGGTCGAGACCTTCCTCGGCTGGGCGTCCTTGTTCCTGATGATCGGGCTCTCGGTCTTCCTGATGGTACCTGTCGCCTCGGCCTTCACCGGGTTCTTTCTGGAAGACGTGGCCGACGCGGTCGAGGACCGCCACTACCCGGGCCTGCCGCCCGCGACGCCGCTTTCGCTTGGCGAAGGCTTGCGACAGTCAGCGAACTTCCTTGGCGTGGTCATCGCGGTAAACGTCGGCGCGCTTTTCCTCTACCCCTTTGTCGGCCCGGGCATTCCGCTGGTCTTCTGGGCGGTGAACGGGTTCCTTCTGGGGCGCGAATATTTCAGCCTGGTCGCCCTGCGCCGCCTGCCTGCGACCGAGGTCAAGGCCATGCGCCGCCGCAACCGCTGGACGCTCTGGGCCGCGGGCACGCTGATGGCGGCCCCCCTGTCGATCCCGGTTCTGAACCTTGTCGTTCCGGTGCTGGGCGTGGCGACCTTCACGCATATCTACCACCGGCTCGCCTCGGCCGGTCGCTAGGCTGACCCAAATATCTTATTGAAGGATCTTGGTCAGGGCTTCATCCGGCCGAACCAGTCCAGATCCTCGACCGTGATCCAGCCCGACAGGATGATCCCGGCAATCACCGCCCAGATCGGCGTCGCGATCAGCGTGGTGACCCAGGCCTTGCGTTTCATCACCTCCCCTGCGGGCGCACCGGGCGGAGTGCCGGGAACGATCTCGTTCGCCTCGTCCTGCGACACCGTCCGGTAGGGCAGCACGCAGAACAGGGTCATGAACCAGGTGACCGAGTAGAGAACGATGGCGCCGGTGATGGTCATGCCTGTTCCAGTTCCACAAGACAGCCGTTGAAATCCTTGGGGTGCAGGAACAGCACCGGCTTGCCATGCGCCCCGATCTTCGGCTCGCCTGACCCCAGCACCCGCGCGCCGGACGCCTTCAGATGGTCGCGCGCGGCAAGGATGTCGTCCACCTCATAGCAGATGTGGTGGATGCCGCCCGAGGGGTTCTTTTCCAGAAACCCCGCGATGGGAGAGCCCTCGCCCAGCGGTTGCAGCAGCTCGATCTTGGTGTTCGGCAGTTCGATGAAGACCACGGTCACGCCATGGTCCGGCTCGGCCTGCGGAGCGCCGACCTTGGCGCCCAGCGTGCCGCGATATTGCGCCGACGCGGCCTCGAGGTCGGGGACAGCGATGGCGACGTGGTTCAGGCGTCCGATCATGGGGTCCTCATTGGTTTTGTCCGGCTTATGCGGCCGGGGCGGGGTCCTTGCAAGGGCCGGATGGTCGCAGGGCCGTTAACCGGGGCTTTACGCAGCCCGGGGAAACTCCAGTCGTCCGCCAGGAGGTCCGCCATGCCGTTTCGCCCAGATCCGATGCTGCCATCCCTGCCACCGGGCGGCGCTGAGTTGCCGTTGCAGGGCCTGACGCTGATGATCGTGGACGACAGCCGCTTTACCTGCGACGCGCTGCGGTTGATGCTGAACCGGGCGGGTGCGCGGTTGCGCCGGGCGGAAAGCCTTGAAATCGCGCGGCTTCACTTGAACTGCTACCGGCCCGACCTTGCCATCGTCGACCTTGGCCTGCCCGATGGCCGGGGTGAGGATCTGATTGCGGAACTGTCCGCCGACGGTTTTCCCGTGCTGGGCATCTCGGGCGATCCCGATGGGCGGGACGCTGCGCTCGACGCGGGCGCGGCGGGATTTCTGGAAAAACCCATCGGCTCGGTCGCTGGGCTCGTGCGGCTGATTCGGCAGCTGACCACGGGCGTCGGTCCGGTCGAGAAGGGCGAGGAGGTGCCGCATCCCACCGGCGATCCGGTCGCCTTGCGCGACGATCTGGCCCGGGCGGCGGAGCTGATCACCACATTGGGCGATCCGGGCTATGCCAGGGCCTTCGTGCAAAGCCTTGCTCGGGCCTCGGGCGATCTGGCGCTGGAAGCGGCGGTGCGGACCAGCACCACGGCCTTTGACCGGGCGCGCGTGGCGCAGATGATCGACGAACGCCTCGCCGCCCTGCGGTCGCTGGCCTGACGGCGGGCTGTCGCCCGGGTCATCCCTGCAAGGCAGGGTCGCTTGCCGACCGCACCAGCCGGGTCAGATCTGACAAGCGTTCGCGCTGCCGGCCCTTCGCGTCGAAGTTCGACGGCGACAGCCATGCGGCATAAGCCTCGGCCAGCGCGGGCCATTCGCTGTCGATGACCGAAAACCACGCCGTGTCGCGGTTCCGTCCCTTGACGATCAGGTGATTGCGAAACACGCCCTCAAAGCTGAAGCCCAGCCGCTGCGCTGCCCGCCGCGACGCAAGGTTCAGCGCGTTGCACTTCCATTCATAGCGCCGGTAACCGGCCCGGAAGGCCCAATCCATCATAAGAAACATCGCCTCGGTCGCAGCCGCGCTCCGCTGCATCGATGGCGAAATGCAGATATGCCCGACCTCGATCGACCCGGCCTCGGGCGTGATCCGCAGATAGCTCGCGATGCCGCCCGGCTGCCCGGTCTCCCGGTTGCGCAGAACGAAAAACCGCGGGTCCTCGCCCGCCTCGCGTTCGCGTGCCCAGCGGTGATAGGCCGACCCGGAGGCGAAGGGGCCATAGGGCATGTAATCCCAAAGCGCGTCGTGACCGTTGAAGGCCGTGTGCAGATCAAAGGCGTGACGGTCGGCGTCCAGCGGCTCCAGCCGCACCAGATGCCCTTCCATCGCCGTCCGGTCAGGCCGCGGCGGCGGCGTCCAGCCCCGCACCTCGGCCCCGAGTGCCTTGCCGTCCATACCCGATCCCTCCGCACTGTCCCCGGGCAAGGATGCCCCGGCGCGCGGCGGGCAGCAAGGTCAGAGGATCAGACCCTTCGGCGCCTCCATGCGCAGCCCGGGGAAGACCTGCCCTTCCAGCGTGGTCTGGTCGAGGCCGAACAGACCCATCATCGCCTGCGCCGCCCAGTCGCGGACGTCCGAGGTGGGCAGAAGGTCGCGGCGGTCGTAAAGCTCCGCCTCGCCAAGGCCCGGCCAGCGGCCATGGACGCGGCCGCCCCGAACCGCGCCCCCCGCGACCAGCATCGCGCCGCCCGTCCCGTGATCGGTCCCGCCCGAGCCGTTCTGGCGCACCGTGCGCCCGAATTCGGTCATCGCCATCACCACGGTCTTGCCCCAGACCTCGGCCCCCGTGCCCGCCTTCAGGCGCAGCACCGCACGCTGCAGCGCGTCCAGCGGCTTGCGGATCGCCCGCTCCTGCCCCTTGTGCGTGTCCCAGCCGGTCAGCGAAAACGCCGCGATCCGCGCCGGGCCGCGCAGACGTTCGGCGACGAAATCGGCGATCATGTCGGTGTCCTGCCCCGCGCCCTCCTCCATGCCCGCCAGCCCGAAGGCCGTGGCCGAGGCCCGATGAAACAGGGGATCGGCCTCATACACATGCTCCAGCAGCGCGCGGGCCGGGGGCGAGATCGCCATGTCCTGATCCGGCGCCCAGCTTTGCGCGACCGCCGCCCCGGCAAGGATCGGCATTGCCTCGCGCCCCACCGCCCATGCGGTTTCCGACTGCGCGCCGGGCAGCACGGTCAAAAGCCGGTTCAGCCAGCCATCCCGCTGCGCCGCCGGGGCAAGGTCGGCCCCGGTGCCGGCCTCCAGAAGGTCCTGCCCGTCAAAATGACTGCGCTTGTCCCGGTAGGGGGTCGAAGTCGCATGGACAAAAGCCAGCTCCCCCGCAGCCCAGAGCGGCATCAGGCCCGACAGGCCCTCGTGCAGGGCAAAAAAGCCGTCAAGGTCCGCAGCCTTTGCCAACACGCCCGGCCGTGCGGCGGCAAGACCCGCATCGCCCCTTGGCTGCACCACGTCCAGCCCATCCATCGCCCCGCGCAGGATGATCACCACCAGCCGGTTCTCCCCGGGAGTGGCAGCCAGCGTCAGGGTCGTAAGGAAAGGATGCGCCGCCGCCGAGCAGCCAAGCACGCCAAGGCCCTTCAGGAAAAATCGCCGTTCCATCGCGTCACCTCCGATTGAATTCAGGCGAAGCGAGGACCAGCCCCACCCCGTCACGCGCCGATTCCGCCGCGCCAACGGCCCAGGTCAGGCGCTCGCCCGCCCGCGCGCCCAGCGCCGTCTGCAGGAAGGCGCGCGGGTCCGGCAGCGGCCGCACCAGCCGCTGTGGCGCCGACATGGCCCAGTCGATCCGGGCCGCAAGACCCTGCGGCGTGATCCAGTCGGCCTCGGCCTCGGACCAGCCATCCGGCCCCGGGGCTTGGTGGACTGGCTGGCCCATGGCTTGCAAGGGATCAAGGATCAGCCGCCGCACCTCACGCGGGGGGGCGGACAGGATCGCCTTGGGCGACACGCCCAGCGCACGCAAGGCCGCCACCATAAAGTCGAAGGGCTGGCGCGCCTTCGCGCCCTGCCCCGCCTTGGGATGCGCCAGAAGCGCCAGGCTGACCGCTTTCAGATCACCCCCGGTTGACCGGAAGACCGCCTCCAGATCGGCCACCAGCCCCGCGTCCGGAGCATCGGCCACGAAATGCACGGCGAGTTTTCCGGCCAGATGCGCCGCCGTCTCGGGTCGCGCGGCAAGATCGTCCAGCGCCGCATGGATCGGCGCCATCCCCTTGCCGCCATAGCGCACCCCAAGCACGGTTTCCGCCCCCGGCTCGGCGCGTTTGGCGTCGAAGACAAACCCTTCGGGCCCGACGGCCAGACCGGT
>JBKDYO010000043.1:0-3915 GCA_046305855.1 Paracoccaceae bacterium | reverse complement strand
TGGGTCAGGATGAAGCGGGAGTTCTCGCCGACCTTCGGTGCCTCGCTGGCGCGACGGGACGGGAGGAAGCTGACATTGCGGATGCCCATCTGGGAGAGGAGCGACAGGCACTGGTCTTCGACCACGTCAGGAAGCGCGCCGACGACGAGGAGGTTTTCCTCGGTCGTGGCTTCAAGCCCGGGGACCATGGCGGCAAGGCAGGCGTCTTCGCCTTGCGTGAAGGTCGTCTCGATACCGGAGCCGGAGTAGTTGTAGACCCGGACCGAGGGCCCGTGCCGCCCGTTCAGGCGTTCGGCGGTGCGCGAGAGGTCGAGCTTGATAACTTCGGACGGGCAGGAGCCGACGAGGAAGAGCTGGCGAATGTCGGGACGACGGGAGAGGAGGCGCTCGACTTCGCGCTCAAGCTCGACATGGGCGTCAGCGAGACCGGCAAGGTCCTTCTCTTCGAGAATCGCGGTGCCGAATCGAGGCTCGGCGAAAATCATCACTCCGGCGGCGGATTGCAGGAGATGCGCACAGGTGCGCGAGCCGACGACCAGGAAGAAGGCATCCTGCATCTTGCGGTGCAGCCAGATGATCCCGGTCAGGCCGCAAAAGACTTCGCGCTGTCCGCGCTCGCGCAGGACAGGCGTGTGGAGGCAGCCGGTCGTGGGGGTATCCAGGCTCATGCCGGTTGCCCCCTGGGTTCGGCGCTGTCAAGCCGGGCGCGGCGGAGCTTCAGCAGGAACTGTGCCGCGTTCAGGAAATAGGTCGCATAGGCCGCAAGCGCGATCAGCATCAGGTGCAAGGGCGTGATGGATTCTGTAATCAGGCCATAGAGATAGAGAGTGTGCAGCGCGATCACGACGAAGCTGACGACGTCCTCCCAGAAGAAGGCCGGGGCGAAAAGATACTGGCCGAAGACGACCTTTTCCCAGATCGCGCCAGTGACCATGATCGTGTACAGGATCGCGGTTTTGATGAGGATCGAGACCGTCGCGGCAGCATAGCCTTCGCCGGTCCAGAGGTAGCGCAGGACTAGCACCAGCGAGATCGCGAAGACAAGGAATTGCAGGGGTGCAAGCACAGCCTGCACGGTCGTCCAGACGGTCGAGTCCCTCCTTGCGCGCTGGCTGGGCGTGTAAAGCGGATCAGGCCGGGGACCAGAGGCTGTAGCAGTCATCCTTACGCCTCAAACTTCGCCACGTTGACACTCAGCGTAGTCAGGCCGCACTGTCTGTCAATGCAAATTTACACTTTTTTGCGAGCACTGAGGCTAGATTTTCAGCATTCTGTCGCCGAGTTCTGACGCCAGCTTCTGAATTAAAGTGTCTATAAATAATGACTTGAAGGACTGCGGCCCGCGCCGTCTGCACGGAATGTCAATTTAGGTGGACAGAAAGACGGGATTAATGTGTCATGAGGGACGCGAGTCGTAGGCTTCTCATCACCGCGCGGCGGTGCTAACGTGGCCCGGCACCTGCGAAACCGCATGGGAGCGTCGCCGATGCGTGACAACGGGATACCAGATGCAGAAGGTGGATGCGGCCTTGAGGCCCATGCCGGACTTGCGCGGGAGGCGCTGAACTACTTGGTTTCCGTGCGTGGTCAGAATAGCGCGACGATCAAGCAAGATCATTTCGAGCATTTCATGCAGGCCCTTTCGAAAGGCGCGGTCTTCGACCCGGAGGCATTTCTGCAAGCGATGGCCGAGCGGCGGCTGGATGCCACGACTGTTGCTTGCCGCTATGTGCCCGAAGCCGCGCGGTGTCTGGGCGAGCGCTGGCTGGCCGATCAGATCAGCTTCATCGACGTGACGGTCTGCACGGAACGGCTGCATAGTGTGGTGCGCCGGGTGGATGAGCTTCTGGACGATGCGGACAAGGTTCTGGGGCCGTCGGCGCTGATCCTGGTGGCAGAGGCAGAGCAGCACACGCTGGGGGCCTTCGTTCTGGCCTTGCATCTTCGGGCGGCGGGGTTTAGCGCCGTTGTACGGATTGCCCCCGTGGCAAGCGAGTTGACGCAGTTGATGGCAGCGAACCGGTTCGACCTGGTGCTGGTGTCTCTGGGATGTTCAGCGGCACTTTCCTCGGGCGTCGGACTGGTGCGGACGCTGCGGCTCTTGTCGCGCGGTGACATGTGCATCTTCGTCGGCGGGTCGATCCCGGTCTCGGATGAGAGGCTGTTGACCGAAACCGGTGCCGACCGCGTCTTGCGCGACGTTTCTGCACTGCTGGCGGAATATGGAGCTTGCGTGGAGAGCCGGGAGCTTGAACGTGCGGGCCAGAAGGCCGTAAATCTGCGCCGGAAAGCGGTCGCGAAAGGGGATGGAGTTGAAGCGTGAGGACACCACCGCGTCAGATCCTGCACCTGCAGCGTTGCAGATGGTGCTTGACCTTGTCGGAGAGGCATCGGACCTGACACTGGTCTTCGGTCCGGACCATTTGGTCGAGACCGTGGTCGCAAATCCGCAGTCCGGGCTTGCCGCCTTGGCTGTCGGTTGGGAAGGTCTTCCGCTGGAAGCGCTTTTCGCCGAGGAAAGCTGGGCCAAGCTGAGCCAGCGGCTGGAGCAACCGGATGGCGGGCCGCCGCTGGAGCTGAACCACTCCGGTCCCGTGCAGTATGATTTCCCCGTGCGCTATGTCCTGCGTCGCTGGCCGGGTACCGACCGGCGACTGATGATGGGCCGCGATCTGCGCGCAATGGCCGAAGTGCAGCAACAGCTGGTGCAGGCGCATCGGGCCATCGGCCGCGACCACGAAGCGCAGCGCGAGCTTGAGACGCGGTATCGCGTGCTGATGGAAGAGAACTCGTTCCCGCTTTTGATCGTCTCGGAAACCACCGGGCGGATCGTCGACCTCAACAGCTCGGCCGCGCGGCTGCTGGGTGCGCCGCGGGGGGATCTTCTGAACTCGCCAGTGGCGCAGGAGTTTGACGGGCGGCGGCGGGGTGAATTGATCGAGTCGCTGGCACGCAATGCGACAAGCGACTCGGGCCAGCCGCTGGACCTGAACGTCCGGCGCACGTCGCAGCGGGTCAAGCTGTCGGCGAAGATGTTCCGCGCCGCGCGCGATAGGCTGCTGCTGTGCCGGATCGGGTTGTCCGATCTTGCCCAGTCGCAGGAAGGCGACCGCAACCAGATGCTGCAGAACCTGTTCGACAAAGGCACGGATGCAATCTTGTTCCTGGACGGATCGGGCGTGATCAAGGCCGCGAACGAGGCGTTCCTGCATCTGACCGACAGCCACAGCCAGTCGGTCGTGGTGGACCGGGCGTTTTCGGATTTCCTGGCGCGGGGTGCAGTGGATCTGAAGGTCCTGCTCGACAACGTCAAGCGGGTGGGTCACCTGCGGCACTACCGGACGCGGCTGAACACCGATTACATGGGCGAGGTCTCGGTCGAGCTGTCGGCGACGCTGTTCCAGGATCGTGGCAAGCCGTTCGTCGCCATTGTCGCACGGGATTCGGTCGTGAAGGACAGCATCGTCTGGCCCACTGCCGCCGGGGCCGACAACGAGGGCCTGCGCAACGTGATGCGGCTGGTGGGCTATTCGACGCTGAAGGAAATCGTCGACGAGACGACCGAGATCATCGAGAAGATGTGCATCGAGGCAGCGCTTGAGATGTCCGGCAACAACCGGGCCGCGGCGGCGGAACTTCTGAGCCTGTCGCGGCAGTCGCTGTACGTGAAGCTGCGCAAGTTCGGCATCCTGAACAAGGAAACCAGCGATCCTTCGGACTGATCCGAACCCGGCTTGATCTGGGTCAAATCTACCGCCCCTTCCTTCTGTCAACCTAGATTGACACCGCTTCTTCCAGCGGGTGCCTTGGCACGGAGGGGTCGCCCATGCGCATCGTTTTCATCCATCCGAACTACCATTCCGGCGGGGCCGAGATCGCGGGCAATTGGCCCCCGGCCTGGGTCGCTTATCTGGC
>JBKDYO010000042.1:0-18292 GCA_046305855.1 Paracoccaceae bacterium | reverse complement strand
CGGTCCACCACGGCGGCAATGCGGCCCGCGTCGGCGCGGTGTGCGAAGCGGGAGAACTGCAGATCGGGGTGGCGTTTGCCAGGGGACTTGTGGCTGATCAGGCCCGCGAAGAGGCGGCCATCGACCTCGGGCAGGACGACGTGCATGGCGAGGTCGGCGGGCGACAGGCCCCGGTCCGAGGCGGCCCAGTCGCGGCGGCGAGCGGTGGAGAGGGCGACCTGAAAGACCGGGCAGGTCGCGGCATCAAAAGGGGTCCGGCCATCGTCGGACTTGGCCGAGAAGGCGGTGGCGTTAAGGATCGCGACCGGCTGGTTCTGGGACAGGTGGCCAGAGAGCCAATCGGAGACGCCTGGGGCCTTGAGGCTGGGGGCGAAGGCGCCGTAGGCGGCAAAGCCTTCTGCGCGAAGGGCGTGGATCAGGGCGTCGACCGGGGCGGTGTCTCCGGCGGTCAGGTAGCTCCGGTAGAAGGCGACGAGGACGGGGTTCGGGCCGGTCTGCGGGGGCGAGACGCCACGCTCCGGGTCATAGAACCCCATCTGCGGCACGGTCTTGTCGCCGATCACCGGGGCCGCGTAGATGCCTGCAGCCAGCGCAAGTTGCGCCAGCGCGGCCTGGGCGGCAACCGCCCCGCCTTCGTCACACAGCGCCTGCAACCGGCGAAGGGTGGAGACGGGAAGCGTGGAGAGCTCGTCAAGGCGCGGATCGGGGCGACCGTCGGCAGGAAGGACCGCCAGCGCGATGCCCTGACGGCGGGAAAGGTCTTGCAATGTGGCAAGGCCGTAGGGCCAGTAGGCCTCGCCGCCGATGATCCGCACAAGGATGGCCTTGGCGCCGGAAAGCGTCCGTTCGGCGTAGGTGTCGACGGAAACAGGATGCTTCAGCGCGATGATATTGGCGAGGCGCACGGTCGGGTGGGCAGTACTGCCCCCCCTACGCATGCGCTCGTAGCCTGCCGTGAAGGCGCCGAGGTCGCTGTCAGAGAAGGAGAGAACCACCAGATCGGCCGGGTCCTGCCCGACGTCGAACGGGGTTTCCGTTTCCTCCAACCCATGGCTTTCGCGGAAGACGACGTGCATTGGTCTGCCTCAGGCCCCCAGGACCTTGCGGATTGCGGCCTCATTGATGTCGTCGTGCTCGGCGATGACGACCAGCTGCGACCGGCGCGGCGTGGTGCCCCAGGGCTTGTCGAACTGCATGCGAACCCGCGCGCCGACGGCCTGCACCAGCATCCGCATCGGCTTGCCCGCGACCGCAACATGGCCCTTCACGCGCAGGATCTTCTGCTCGTCGGCCAGCCGGACAATGGCGGCTGCAAGGGCCTCGGGGTCCGTCACTTCGGGCAGGTCGATGACGATCGTGTCGAAATCGTCGTGTTCGTGGTCGTCGTGGCCGTCATGATGCGAGGGGCGGGCGGCGAGGTCATCCTCGGCAGCCGCGTTCAGGCCCAGGATCACGCGGGGGTCGATCACGCCTTCGGTCATGGAAAGCATCGGAACGGTGCGGTTCATCTCGGCGGCGATGACGTCGCGGGCAGTGGCGAGGCCCGCTTCTCCGGCAAGGTCGGCCTTGGAGAGAAGGATCAGGTCGGCGCAGAGGATCTGGTCTTCGAAGACTTCGCTAAGCGGGGTCTCGTGGTCGAGGCTTGGATCGGCGGCGCGCTGGGCGTCGACGGCGGCCACATCGGGGGCGAAGCGGCCTGCGGCCACGGCTTCGGCATCGGCGAGGGCAATCACGCCGTCGACGGTGATGCGGGAGCGGATCGCGGGCCAGTCGAAAGCTTTCAGCAGCGGCTTCGGCAGGGCGAGGCCGGAGGTCTCGATCAGGATATGATCCGGGCGGACGGGCATGGCCATCAGCGCCTCGATCGTCGGGATGAAATCGTCGGCGACGGTGCAGCAGATGCAGCCGTTGGCGAGCTCAACGATGTTCTCGACCGGGCAGTTGTCATCGGCGCAGGACTTCAGGATGTCGCCATCGACGCCCACGGTGCCGAACTCGTTGACCAGAATGGCAAGGCGCTTGCCCTGCGGGTTCTGCATCAGGTGGCGGATCAGCGTGGTCTTCCCCGCGCCAAGGAAGCCGGTGATCACGGTCACGGGGATTTTCGTCAGGTCGGTCATTCGGCGGCCTCTTCCAGGGTCAGGGGCGGGATGCGGGCGATGGATTGCTTGCGAAAGACGGTCGGACGCTCGCGCCAGGGGACGATGCCGTCGCTGGTAGCCGCATACTTCCCCGCGCCTTCCAGGATCGCGGGGACGTCGTCAAGCGTGAGGCGGCCGTAGACGTAGGACCATGCGCCGGGCTTTGACAGCGAGATGGCGCAGCCGGTGTTGCAGGCCGACAGACACTCCACCCCGACGATCCGAACGCCGTCGGGCACCGGACCGCTGGTCAGCGCGGCGTGAAGCTGCGCGCCGGGGGGCACGTCGCCTTCAGGCACGGGGGCTCCGGCCTTGCAGGTGGTGCAGACGTAAAGGGTCGCGCCCATTTCAGCCTTTCAGAGGCGGCAAGGGTGGGCCAGCGAGGGGCCGCCCGAAAGGTGGGGCCGCCGATCACCGGTCGCGGAACACCCCGTCCGCCGGTTACCGTCATGCACTGGCAGGTCTCCCGGCTTGCGGATACGAGGGTTTCCCCCCACGGCCCCCGCCTTCCCGGCTGACGCCAGTGGCCTTGGGACCTCTCCGGTCACGGTCGCGGGGGCGGCTGCTTCCAAGGGCCGGACGGCCCCTGTCGCATTCCCTCTTCGCCTGTCATAAACAGGAACCAGCGCCCGTCCACCTGTGGCAGATGGGGGCCCATTGTCAAGGACACGACCGACCATGACCGAGACCATTGCGACACCCGCCCCCCTTGGCGACCCTGAAGCCGAGCTTGCCCGTCACGCGTCGAAGATGGCCAAGAAGAAGGCCGCGCGGGACAAGATCATGGCCGGGAAGGAAGGCGAGAAGGGCCTGATCATCGTTCACACCGGTGCAGGGAAGGGGAAATCCTCCAGCGGGTTCGGAATGATCCTGCGCTGCGTGGCGCATGGGATGCCCTGCGCGGTGGTGCAGTTCATCAAGGGGGCTTGGGACACGGGCGAGCGGCGGCTGCTGACCACCCATTTTGCCGACCTCTGCCAGTTCCACGCTATGGGCGAGGGGTTCACCTGGGAAACCCAGGACAAGACCCGCGACATCGCGGCCGCAAAGGCTGGGTGGGAGAAGGCAAAAGAGCTGATCCGGAACCCGGAGGTCCGTCTGGTGTTATTGGATGAGATCAACATCGCGCTGCGGTACGACTATCTGGACCTTGGCGAGGTGCTGGACTTCCTGAAGACCGAGAAACCCCCCTTGACGCATGTGGTCCTGACGGGGCGGAATGCGAAGGAGGAGCTGATCGAAGCGGCCGATCTGGTGACCGAGATGACGCTGGTGAAGCACCCCTTCCGCGCTGGGATCAAGGCGCAGCCGGGGGTGGAGTTCTGAAGCTGTCCACGGTGGACACTTCTGGTATCCACAAGAATTGCAGTGACTTACGCTGCCACGTTAACGACTTGGCAAGACTTGAGCAGGGAGAAAAGCGATGCGGAAAACAGGATTTGCGGTGCTGATGGCGATGCTTGCGCTGGCAACAACAGGCTGCGCGCCCTTGCTGATCGGTGGTGCCGGGGCCGTCGTCGCCGACGAGGTGATCGAGCAGGACCAGGGCGGCGACGGCCTGTTCTAGGCGGGGTTCCGCGCAAGAAGGACAGCTACAGGCCCCGGGGCGTGCCGTTTGCGCGAGTCCTCGGGGGGAATTCCGAACTGGCGGAGTAAGGACGGCTTCGGAGCCGTAGCCTGTAGCTGTGGCAATTTTGAAGATCGGACTCGGCGTCCCTGAAAGCGCCTCGGCAGCGTGGTATAGCCGCTAGCCAGCCGCGTGGCGCCGGGGCCAACGCGAGGCATGCCGAGATCAAGGCGGGGGCACCGACGCCGTTTAACTGGAGCGGGCGCTTGTCGCCAAGCCCCCGGGGGTTTCACACTCCCCCGGCCCTTCGGTTCGAAAAACCAAAGGCGAAAACCTAAGGCTCACCCGGCGGAGCATTTGTGAAATCGGCAGGTAAAATCTGACCTGAATTTGCTGCTTGCGTGCATGAGCAGTGCCGTCGCTTCGCGGCCCCTGTCATGAAACCTTCACTGGACGCAATCTGATATTTCCCACATTCAGGAAATATGGAACAGACTCACGCCGTTCATGCCTTTGCGACACTTGGCCATCCGGGCCGTCTGGCGGTCTTTCGGCTGTTGATGCGCTTTGCGCCGCAGGGCGTGCGGCCGACCGAGATCGCCGAGGCGCTGGCGCTGAAGCCGAACACTCTCTCGCATCATCTGGCCGATCTGGTCGCCTCGGGACTGGTCGGCGTGACCCGTTCGGGGCGGTCGCTGTTCTACGCGGTCGATCTGGACGCCACCGAAGCGCTGATCGGCTATCTGGCGCTGGATGTGGGCCGCGCCCGACCGGATCTGCTCGTTCCCCTGCTGACAAATCGAAAGGACACCGCCATGCGGGATACCGACTTCGACGTGCTGTTCATCTGCTCTGGCAACTCGGCCCGGTCGATCTTTGCCGAGGCGCTGCTGCGCGATCTGGGGCGCGGCAAGTTCCAGGCGTTTTCCGCCGGATATCGCCCCGGCACCACACTCAACCCTTTTGCGTTGGAGGTTTTGCAGCGCAACGGCCATGACATCGCAGGCCTCAGGTCCAAGCATGTGTCCGAGTTCCAGAAGCCCGGTTCGATCGTGATGGATTTCGTCTTCACCGTCTGCGACACCGCCGCCGCCGAGGAATGCCCGCCCTGGCCGGGACAGCCGATCACCGGGCATTGGGGCCTGCCGGACCCGGTCAAGGCGACTGGGACCGAAGCCGAGCGGGCACTGATCTTCGCCCAGACCTATGCAGCCCTGCGCCGCCGGATCGCGGCCTTTGTCGAACTGCCGTTCGAAAGCCTATCCCGTCTGTCGCTGCAATCCCGCGTGGATGCCATCGGCACCGCCGTCCATTCCGCCGAGAAGGCCTGACCCGATGCCCAGGATTGCGTTGAACGGCCTTGGCCGGATCGGAAAGCTGGTGTTGCGCGACCTGATCGACACGGGTGCTGCGGGCGAGATCGTCCTTCTGAACGATCCCGAAGGCGATGCCGACCAGCACGCGCTGCTGATGGAGTTCGATTCCGTCCACGGCCGCTGGCGGACCCCGGTTGCGGCGGCGGAGGGGTCGCTGGTGCTGGATGGCAAAGAGATCCGGCTGACCCATGCTAAGACCATCGAGGCGTTGCCGCTGGCCGAACTGGGCGTTGATCTGGTCATCGACTGCACGGGCGTCTTCAAGACCGGGGCCAAGGTCGCGCCCTATTACGCGGCAGGGGTGAAGAAGGTCGTGGTCAGTGCGCCGGTCAAGGATGGCGGGGCGCTGAACCTGGTCTACGGCGTGAATCACCAGCTATACGATGGCTCGCAGAACCTGGTGACCGCGGCGTCCTGCACGACGAACTGCCTCGCGCCGGTGGTCAAGGTGATCCACGAAGGGCTGGGCATCCGGCATGGGTCAATCACCACGATCCATGATGTGACGAACACCCAGACCATCGTGGACCGCCCAGCCAAGGACATGCGCCGCGCGCGATCGGCGCTGATGAACCTGATCCCTACGTCGACCGGATCGGCCACGGCAATCACGCTGATCTATCCGGAACTGAAGGGCCGGCTGAACGGCCATGCCGTGCGGGTGCCGCTCTTGAACGCCTCGCTGACCGACTGCGTGTTCGAGGTGGAACGGGCGACCACGGTCGAGGAAGTGAACGCGCTGTTCAAGGCCGCCGCTGATGGACCGCTGCAGGGGATCCTCGGGTTCGAGGCCCGGCCACTGGTGTCCAGCGACTACACCAATGACCCGCGGTCTGGGGTCATCGACGGGCCGTCGACCATGGTCATCAACGGGACCCAGGTGAAGATCTACGCCTGGTACGACAACGAATGGGGCTATGCCTGCCGGTTGGCCGACATTGCGCGGATGGTGGCGGGGTCGATGTGACCACGCCGAACCCGATCCGGGCCTATGCTGCGGTGACGGCGGCCTATTGGGCCTTCATGCTGTCGGACGGTGCCCTGCGGATGCTGGTGCTGCTGCATTTCAACGGGCTGGGCTTTACCCCCATCCAGTTGGCCTGGCTGTTCCTGCTGTACGAGGTGGCCGGGATCGTCACCAACCTTGCCGCCGGATGGCTGGCCGCAAGGCTCGGGCTGGCGGCGACGCTGTATGGCGGGCTCGCGCTGCA
Organism: Paracoccaceae bacterium; assembly: GCA_046305855.1. GTDB lineage: Bacteria > Pseudomonadota > Alphaproteobacteria > Rhodobacterales > Rhodobacteraceae > Tabrizicola. The sequence continues at coordinate 11,997 of JBKDYO010000042.1, read as the reverse complement.
GATCGGCGCGCTGGTTGCACTGGCGCAGCTGGACCCGGGCTGGGGCGTCGCCGCCTCGGTCGCCTTCGTGATGGCGGTGCAGGGGGTGTCGGGGGTCGCGAAGGACCTGGCGAAGATGTCGTCGAAATCGGCGGTCAAGCTCTTGGCCCCGACCGAAGGGGGCGGGCTCTTTCGCTGGGTCGCGGCGCTGACCGGATCGAAGAACGCGGTGAAGGGGCTTGGGTTCTTCCTTGGCGCGGCGCTGCTGGCGCTGGCGGGGTTCCAGGCGGCGGTCTGGGGGATGGCGGCCGTGCTGGCGGTGATCCTGCTGGCGGTGGCCCTGTTTCTGCCTGCAGGCCTGCCGGGCAAGATGAAAGCGGATGAGGCCTGGGGCGGCTGGCGGTCGCAGGATGTGCGGGTGAACCGGCTAAGCCTAGCGCGCCTGTTCCTGTTCGGCGCGCGGGATGTCTGGTTCGTGGTGGGCGTGCCGGTCTACTTCCAGTCGGTCCTGTCGGATGGCACGCCAGACGGGCGGCGCGAGGCGTTCTTTCTGATCGGCGGGTTCCTGGCGCTGTGGATCATTGCCTATGGCGCGGTGCAGGCCTTTGCCCCACGCCTACTGGGCGCGAAGGGCCAGCCCGAGGCCGAGACGGTCCGGAAGGCGATCCGTTGGGCCGGGCTTCTGGTGCCGATCCCGTTCCTGTTGGCCGCGGCGGCCTGGGCGGCGGGCGAGCCATCGGGCTGGCTGACAGCCACGCTGATCGGCGGGCTCCTTCTTTTCGGATTCGTCTTTGCGATCAATTCCTCGGTGCATTCCTACCTGATCCTGGCCTTCGGGTCGGCGGAACGGATCACGCGGGATGTGGGGTTCTACTACATGGCCAATGCGGCCGGGAGACTGATCGGGACGCTGCTGTCCGGTCTCAGCTACCAGATCGGCGGGCTGCCCCTGTGCCTTGCGACGGCGGGGCTGATGGCGCTGGCCAGCTGGCTGGCCGCACGAAGGCTGCAGGAACCGGGTCAGTCCCTTGGCGGGAACATCCGGTAGTACAGCCAATCCGGCAGGAACTGTCCGCCTCGGAAGACCCAGCTGAAGAGCGTCGGGAAGCTGATCTTGAACCGGTCCGACTGCATATGGCGGAACATTATCCGCGCGGCTGCCTCAGGCTCCATGATGAAGGGCATCGAGAAGTCGTTCTTCGCCGTCAACCTTGTGCGGATGAAGCCCGGGTTGGCCAGTTGCACTGCGATGCCGGATTTGCGCAGGTCGGCATAGAGCGATTCCGCAAGCACCATGGTCCCCGCCTTGGACGCGGCATAGCCGATCGCCCCCGGCAGGCCGCGGAACCCCGACAGCGACCCGGTGATGACAAGATGCCCTCGGCCCTTGGCGACCATGGCGGGCAGGGCTGCGCCCACGGCGCGGATGCAGCCGGTGAAATTGATGTTGGCCATCGCTTCGGCAGCTTTCGCGTCCCAGTCTTGCGCCCGCACCGGCCAGTAGACCCCCGCAAGGAAGACCATCCCGTCAAGGTCCGGAAGCTGCGCCGCTGCAGTGGTCACGCTGTCGCTGGAGCCGACGTCAACCGGCAGGATCGTCGCGGGGCCGGGCAGGCTGGCGGCGGCGGCCTTCAGGGTCTCTTCGCTGCGGGCCGAAAGGATCACCTCGGCCCCCGCCTCGGACAACAGCCGGGCAAGGGCAAGCCCAAGGCCTTCCGATGCACCGACCAGCCAGTAGCGCTTGCCCCGGAAATCTCTCATTCGGCGGCAAGCGAAATGGCGTCGGACGCAGGGCTGTCGGACTTCAGGGCCCGGCCTTCAACCGGGCGCATGGTGGCAACAAGCTCGGCGACCTTGATCCCGAACTTGCGGAACTGCGAGCGGTTCATGATCGTGCCGTTTTCCATCAGGTACATCCAGTCGACCACGTTCAGGACATGCCCCCCGGCCTCGGGCGTGAGCCGGATGCTGTAGCGCAGCATGACACCTGACCCCGCGACGCGACCTTCGCCCTGGCCCACGACGTCCGGCGCGGTGGCGATGATCCGGCCGCCGTCGCCAAGGGCCAGGGTCCAGGCGCGATGCTGGACGCTGCCGCTGTCATAGCGGAAGACTTCCGACAGGGTGCCCGTCGTGCCGTCCCAGCGCCCCTCCATATCCGCGACAAAGCGCGAGGTGACGCGCCCGGTCGGGCCGAAGATCACGCCTTCGCAGGCAAGGGGGCCATTCAGATGCTGGCGCAGGTCAAAGACCGGACCGCTGGCATAGTCGTCAGGTCGCTGCGCCTGAAACGAGGCATAGCGGCTGCGAAGCGCGATCAGGCAGAAGACGACCAGCGCACCGGCGAGGGCGGAGAGGATCGGGGTCATCAGACGGTATCCTTGACAAGCATAGGCAGACGGGTCCGGGCAAGAAGTGCGATGGCTATTACCTTCAATACGCAAGGCAGCCCGGCGTAGATCAGTGTGAGGCTTTGCAAAGCCGTTGCACTGTTTGACGCACCGGGCCTGAAGCCCAGGGCATCAAGTGCTGGAAGGATCGTCAGGGCGGCAAGTGCCAGCGAAAGTTTCGACACGAAGGACCACAATCCGAAGGCCGCCGCCTCGGGCGTCCCGGTCTGGGCAAGCCGTTGGGCGAAGATCGCGGGCAGCAGCGTGAGGTCAGCACCAAGGGCTGCCCCGGAGGCGGCGCAGATCAGGGCGAAGGGGATCAGGGCCCCGGTCCCGAGGCTGAGGGTCCAGAGAAAGCTTGCGATGGCCAAGGTCATGGCGGCCAGGAGAACAGGACGCGGGCCGTAGCGGCGGGCAAGGAGGCTCCAGACCGGGGTGGAGGCGGCGGCGGCGAGGAAGAAGAGAAGAAGGAGCGGCCCCTCCCAGCCCGGAAGCGCAAGGCGGCTTTCGACGAAGAACAGAAAGAGGGTGGAGGTGACGGCGACGGGTGCGGCGTTGAGAAGCGCGATCAGGAGAAGCCGGCGCGAGAGCGGGTCGGCAAGGACAGGACGGAAAAGGTCGAGCGGGTTGGGGGTCGGCTCCGCCGGGGTGCCCTGCCATTCGGCATGCATGGCAAGCGTGGCGACAACGGCCACGGCCGCAAAGATTAGGGCGAAGGCGGTGAAGGGCGTTCCAGTCAGCGCGGCCAGGGCAACGGGGGCAGTGGCCGCCAGGCAGACGCCAAGGAGCGACCCACCCTCGCGCCAGCCTGCAAGCCGGATATGGCCCTGCAGACCAAGGGTCGCCGCCTTGGACACGCCCTCGGCGTAAAAGCAGATCGTAAGGAAGGAGAAGGCCGAGAAGAGGACAGTCAGCGACAGCGCGAACCATAGAAGCGGAGCGACAGGGGGCGGCACGGCGAAGAGGGCGAACATGGCGGCGGCCATCAGGGCGGTGGCAATCGCGATGGTCAAGCGACGCTGGGGGCGTGTCCTTTCGGCCAGCCAGCCAAGAAGCGGGTCCTGCACCACGTCGATAAGGCGGAGCGCGGCCAGCGTGAAGCCCATTGCGGCAAGGCTGGTTCCGTAGCTGTCGACGTAGAACTTCGGCGCGTGAATATAGATCGGCAGCCCAGCCATCGCGATCAGGGCCGCGAACAGCGACCACGCCGGAAGCCGTTGGCCAATGGCAACCGGCGGACTGCCGATCATCGCGAGATGTCTTCGGCCGGGGGCGTCGGGCGGTTGTGGAACTTGACCTTCTTTGCCCAGAGCTTCAGCGCCTGCCAGTGGATCAGCGCCAGAACCCGGCGCGAGCCGAAGGGGCGGCGCAGGGCAGAGGCGAGGATGCCCCAGTTGGTCAGCGGCTCGCGCGGGCCGATCAGGTTGGTGAAAAGGCCGCCGCCGGGGGTGGTGTAATCAATCCAGATGCCGATCCGGTCGGGCCGGATGTCGAAGCGGAAGGTGTAGGTTCCGGCCACCGGCTGGAAGGGCGAGACGTGGAAGATCTTCTGCGCCTGGATCGTGTCTTCGCGCGTGATCGGCGCGCGGTCTTCGCGGTGGCAGAGGTAGGAGTGGCGGTCGCCGTAGGTGTTCGTCACCTCGGCGATCACCGCGCGGAGGTGGCCGAGATGGTCATAGGCCAGCCAGAACGAGACCGGGTTGAAGACGTGGCCCAGAAGGCGCGGCTGGGCGAGAAGGAGGATGCGGTCGGCCGAGAGGTTGTGCTGGGTCAGGATCTCGCGCACCCAGGCCACGCCCGTGCCCTGCCCCGGCGCGCCGCCATGGTCGGTGTCGTGGACCGTCATCAGGTTGCGCCGGTTGCGCGAGAACAGCGCAGGGCCCTTGGCCTTGGCGGGATCGAGAAGCAGGTAATCGACGGAGTAGCGGAAAGCATTCTGCACCGGGCCCTTGCGGCCGTGGAACGTCTCCGCCGGGATCCGCTGAACCTGCATCAGGCGACCAGCCGGAAGGCTTGGCGTTCGGCCATCGCCTGCACCACGTCCACTGCCGAGGCAAAGCCGTCCTCGTGAAAGCCGTTGCGCATCCAGGCCCCGCAGAACCAGGTGTTGCGGCTGCCGTTCATCGTGCGCAGCTGGTCCTGTGCCGCAAAGGCGGCAACGTCGAAGACCGGATGGTGGAAGGTGTTCACGTCCTGGATCAGCTCATCGCGGATCGGCCGAGAGGTGTTCAGCGTCACGAACAGTGGGTCGTCCTGCGGGATCGGCTGCAACGAGTTCATCCAGTAGGTGAGGTCGATGCGTTCCCCCGGCCCGGTCTTCGGCTCGACGTAGGACCACGAGGACCAGACCTTGCGCGACTTCGGCATCAGGCTGGCATCGGAGTGCAGCACTGCCTCGTTCGGCTGGTAGCGGATGGCGGCCAGCGCGGAGGTCTCAGCCTGCGTGCCGTCGGCCAGAAGCTTCAGCGTGATGTCGGAATGGGTGGCAAAGACCACATCGTCAAAAAGCTCGGGCTCAGACCCGTGGGCGCGGACGAAGACCGACCCGGCCTCACGCCGCACTGAAGCGACCGCAGTGCCTGTGCGGATGTCCACCCCTTGCGCGGTCATTGCGGCCTGCAGACGGCGGACGTATTCGATCGAGCCGCCCTTCACCGTGTACCACTGGTGCTGGCCTTCGTAATCCATCAGCGCGTGGTTGCGGAAGAAGCGGACCAGTGCCTGCGCCGGGAAGTCGAGGATGCCGGAGGTCGGCGTGGACCAGATCGCGCCCGAGAACGGCGTGATGTAGTGGTCGCGAAAGTAGCTGCCGGTGCCAAGCCGCCCCAGAAGCTCGCCAATCGTCATGGCGGGGTCGTTCGCCACGGCCTCGGCATTGCGGTTGAAGTGCATGATATCGGTGAGCATCCGCAGGAAGCGCGGGTTGAAGGCGTTCCTGCGCTGGGCGAAGATCGTATCGACCGAGGCAAGCCCGTACTCCACCGCCCCGCCGCGGATCGAGGCCCCGAAGGACATGGTGCTGGGCGCCGTGGGCACGCCGAGCTTGTCGAAGAGCCGCACAAGGTGGGGGTAGTTCACATGGTTGAACACGATGAAGCCGGTGTCGACGGGCTGATCCTTCCGCTTGCCCGCGATGACCGTGCGGGCATGACCGCCCAGACGCGGCTCGGATTCGTAAAGGACGACGCTGTTTCTTTCGGCCAGTAGATGCGCCGCCGCCATGCCGGAAATGCCGCCTCCGACAACGGCGATGCGGCGCGGAGCTTGTCCCATGTGTTCGAACGGCATTTGCGGCAGTTTCCTTCCCTGTTTTAACAGCTTACGCGCCCGGACGGCATTCGGATCACCCCAACGCGCTTATGGGGCCCGTCCGGCTTGGCAACCAGCTACGGGAAGTTTTGCGGAAAAGTTTCCTGTCAGGCTAGACTAACATCCGGAGTTGCCGGTTTCCGTCATACAAAGTTGACAGGTTGTCTTGACATGTTGCGCCGTTGCGCCAGTTCGGCAAACAGGTGATCCAACCCGAACCTGCTTGCGTAAGACACCGTATGATGCTTGACGCCAGCAGAGACGCTATGACGGAGCAAGTCGGTCCGGCGCCCCCCGTGGGTTTGCCAGTCGATTTCGGAATGCGCCGGTTGAGGGAAGGGTCGTTGGCGAAGGCAGTGGACGAGACGGACTGGGCAGGCCTTCTGGTGAAGGTGCGTGACCATCAGGATCGGGCGGCGTTTGCAGCGCTGTTCCGACACTTCGCCCCCCGGGTGAAGGCGTTCCTGATGAAGTCGGGCGCGGGGGCGACGCTGGCCGAGGAGTGCGCGCAGGATGTCATGGCGACGCTGTGGCAGAAGGCGCATCTTTTCGACCCGTCACGCGCCAGCGTGGCGACTTGGGTCTACACCATCGCCCGCAACCGGCGGATCGACGCGCTGCGAAAATCGCGGCGTGCCGAGCCGGAAGAACTGGACTGGGGTCCCGAGCCAGAGCCTGATCAGGCCGAGGTGCTGGAGGCCCAGCAAGAGACGGAACGGCTTGGGCGGGCACTGTCCGCCTTGCCCGGACCACAGAGGACACTGATCGAGCGCGCCTTTTACGGCGAGCTGAGCCACAGCGAGATTGCCGCCGAAACCGGCCTTCCGCTTGGGACGATCAAATCGCGGATACGACTGGCGCTGGACAAGCTGCGCCAGCAGATGACCTGAAGGACGACGACGGACATGACGATACGCCACCATCTTTCCGACCAGCTTCTGATGGCCTATGCGGCCGGCCAGTTGCCCGAGGCGTTCAACCTGGTTGTAGCCACGCATGTGTCGTTGTGCGACGACTGCCGGGCCCGGGCGGCGTCCTTCGACACGGTCGGTGGCGCGCTTCTGGAAGAGGCGGAAGAGATCGCGATGGGCGAAGATGCCCTGACATGTGCTCTGGCACGGATTGAAGACTTGCAGCAGGCAACCCGGTCCGAGCCGCTGAAGTCCGCTGGCATCTTCCCGGCACCCTTGGCCGATTACGTCGGCGGGGATCTGTCGGCCGTCCGCTGGCGCAAGGTTGGTGGTGGCGTGAAGCAGGCGATCCTGCCCACCGGCAAGGACGCCTCGGCCCGGCTGCTGTTCATTCCGGCGGGTACGGCGGTGCCGGACCACGGCCACCGCGGCATGGAACTGACGCTGGTCCTGCAGGGTGCCTTTGCCGATGACAACGACCGCTTCGGCCGCGGCGACATCGAGATCGCCGATGAAGAGATGGAGCATACTCCGGTCGCCTTGGCCGGGCAGGACTGCATCTGCCTTGCAGCGACCGATGCTCCCCTGCGGTTCCGTGGTCTGATCCCGCGTCTGGCACAGCCGCTTCTGCGGATCTGAGGCGCGATTTTTCGACGAAAAATCGGCGTTCCGAGCTTTCAGTCGAGGGCGTGCAGGCGCACTGCGATGACCGGCCAGTCGCCCTCCAGCCGTGCCGGGCCGTCAGTCAGGATCAGGTCGTCGCGCGCAACACTGGCGCCATTCACCCGACCGGGCCCAAGCGCATAAAGCGCAAGGCGTCCCCCTGCGGGGAGGAGGTCATTCTGCGCCAGGGTGACCTCGGGCCGGGGCAGGTGCCGCGCCGTCATCACGTTGAAATCATCAGACTGCTGGCCCGCTGTCTCGCTGGCGATGATCGCGACATCACCTGGGAAAGCCACGGGGATCAGCGGATCGCAGCGCAGGTCCAGCCCGTCACCCGTCAGCCGGAACCCCGGACCGGACAGGACCGTCAGGTTCCGCTCGATCCCCGGAAACAGCGAGAACGGCCCATCCTCGACCACCGCCGCCCGCGACAGCCGCACCAGAAGCTGCCCGTCGCGTTCGTACCGCCAAAGCTCGGTCGTCGCGCCTCGCCCGTTCTTCCAGGGTTGGCGGGTGTAATCGGCGGGGGTCAGATGGATCATTCGGCGGCAGTTGGGCCGATCACCTTGGCAGGGGTGTCCGGCGCCAGTTCCTCGAAGTCGAAGTTGTCCAGCCGCCGCGCGCGCTTGCCCGCCTTTTCGGACGACACCTTGATATCCTCGATGTCCTTCGCGGCCTGGCCGAAGTGGCGATCCAGGCTTTCGACACGGACGCCAAGCCGGTCGACATCGGCGTAAAGCAGCGCCAGTTCCTTGCGGATCGCCCCCGCCTGTTCGCGCATCCGTGCATCCTTCAAGACTGCCCGCATCGTGTTCAGCGTGGCCATGCAGGTGGTGGGCGAAACGATCCAGACCTTGACGCCAAAGCCCTCGCGGACAAGCTCGGGGAAGTTGGCATGCAGCTCGGCGTAGACGGCTTCCGAAGGCAGGAACATCAGTGCGCCGTCGGCGGTTTCGCCTTCGATGATGTATTTCTCGGCGATGGCGCGGATATGGGCGCGGACGGCGGTGCGCATCTGTTGCGCGGCCTCTACCACCCCGCGAGGGGTGTCGGCGCGGCGGATCGCCTCATAGGCCTCCAGCGGGAATTTGGCGTCGATGACGATGGGGCCGGGCGGGTTCGGCAGATGGATCAGGCAGTCTGCCCGTCGTCCGTTCGAAAGGGTCGCCTGCATCGTGTAGGCGTCCTTCGGTAGGGCCTTCTGTACGATGTCGTGCAACTGGATTTCCCCGAAAGCGCCACGGGTCTGCTTGTTCGACAGGATGTCCTGAAGGCTGAGCACATTGCCTGACAGCTTCTCGATATTCGCCTGCGCCTTGTCGATCGTCTCCAGCCGGGTCTGCAATTCCCCCAGACTGCGGGCGGTGCGGGTCGAGGTCCCGTGCAAAGCCTCGGTCATCTGGCGCTGCACTTCAGCAAGGCGCTGTTCCATCACTTTCAGCATCGCCGATTGGCTGACTGCCTGCGCCTCTGACACATGGTGCAGGCCCCCCGCCAGCTGCTGCTGCCCGTCGCCAAGCTGCTGAAGACGGGAGGAGAGCCAGCCGATTTCCCGCATCAAGGGTTCGGCGACGGTGGCGGACCGGCTGACGCTGCGGAGAATGAGGATCAGGAAGCCAAGCAGCACAATGGCCACCCCGCCGAGAAGCAGGATCTCGGGGTCATTCCACTGGTAGGTCTGGCCGAACAGCGTGATCATCGGCGACCGAAGAGGCGTTCGATGTCGTGGAGCGAGAGCTCCACATAGGTGGGCCGCCCGTGGTTGCACTGGCCCGAAAGCGGCGTCGCCTCCATCTCGCGCAGCAGGGCGTTCATTTCCTCGGGACGCATCTGGCGACCGGAACGGACCGAGCCGTGGCAGGCCATCCGCGACAGGATCGCGTCGATCTTGGCGCGGACCAGTTGGGAGTCTCCGCTGTCGGCGAGTTCGTCGAGGATATCGCGGAGGAGGGCTTCGCCATTGACCTCACCCAGCACGGCGGGGGTTTCGCGGATGGCGATGGCGCTGCCGCCGAAGGGTTCCAGCGTCAGCCCGACCTCGGCCAGCGCGGGGGCGGCGTCCATCAGGCGGGCGGCGTCGGTGGGGGAGAGGTCGACAATCTCCGGGATCAACAGGGCCTGCGCGCGGATGCCGGTCTCGGCCATTTGCCGCTTCAGGCGTTCGTAAACGAGCCGTTCGTGGGCGGCGTGCTGATCGACGAGGACGATGCCCGTGGCGGTCTGCGCGACGATGTAGTTTTCATGCAGCTGCGCGCGGGCGGCCCCCAGGGGGTGAGTCTGGGGGGCCTCGTCCGGCGCTGGCGCTTGGACATCGGCAAAGGCGGGGGCAAAGGCGGAGGCCTGCGGAGCCTCGGCAAAGCCGGGGGCCTGGAAGGCGTAAGCGCGGGACAAGGCTGGCTGGCTGGGCCGGTCCATCTGGTAGACACGCGGCTCGGGGCGGAAGGCGTCCAGCGTCGCCGCCCCGACGGTCGACGAGGCGCGGTGGCCTGCGCCAGTCAGCGCGGATTTGAGCGCGGTGATGATAAGGGACCGCGCGGCATCAGGTTCGCGGAAACGGACCTCGGCCTTGGCCGGGTGGACGTTCACATCGACGCGCTGGGGGTCGGCGATCAGGTTCAGCACGGCGGCGGGGTGGCGGTCGCGGGACAGGACATCGAAATAGGCGGCGCGGAGGGCACCGTAAAGCATCCGGTCCAGCACCGGGCGGCCATTGACGAAAAGGTATTGCTGGGCCGACGAGCCACGGGAGTAGGTGGGTAGCGCCGCATAGCCTTGCAGGCGCAGCCTGTCCCGCTCGGCATCGATCCTCAGCGCGTTATCGGTGAAGTCGCGCCCGATGACGCTGGCCAGCCGGGATTGCAGCGCGTCGAACAGGTCACCATTGGCCGGATCGGCGCGGAACAGGGTGCGCGCCTCGCCGCCCGTCACGTCGCGAAGTGTGAAGCCGACAAGGGGTTCGGCCATCGCCAGGCGGCGGATCACCTCGGTCACCGCTTGCAGCTCGGCCCGGTCGGAGCGGAGGAATTTCAGCCGCGCAGGGGTGGCGAAGAAGAGGTCACGAAGCTCGACCACCGTGCCGCGGGTCAGGGCCGCGGGACGGATGGGAGTGACACGGCTCCCCTCACAGGTGATCTGGGCGGCATCACCCTCGGCCCGCGATGTGATCGTCAGCCGCCCCACGGCCCCAAGGGACGGCAAGGCCTCGCCCCGGAAGCCGAAGCTGCGGATGTCGAGAAGATCCGACCCGTCGATCTTCGACGTGGCATGGCGGGACAGCGCGAGCGGCAGGTCATCCGCCGTCATCCCGCAGCCATCATCCGTCACCCGGATCAGCGTCTTGCCACCATCGGCGATATCTACCTGAATCCGCGACGCACCCGCGTCCAGTGCGTTCTCGACCAGCTCTTTCACAGCCGAGGCCGGACGTTCCACGACCTCACCCGCCGCGATGCGGTTGATCGCGGCCTCGTCCAGTTGCCGGATCACCGGACGGCCTTGCGCGCCCGTTATCTTGGGGGTGTGAAGTGTCATACCCCCATCTCTAGCAGGCGTGCCTGAGTCGGGAAAGAACGAAACGGGATTGTGCGGGACCGGGGTTGCAGAACCCGTGGCCGACCCCATATCGGCCCGAAACGGGGAGTGAAGATGCAAGATATCCTGACGCTGGCAGGGGCGAACCTGCTGACGCCAATGATCCTGTGCTTTGCGCTTGGCCTTTTCGCCGCCCTTGCTCGCAGCGAGCTGACAATTCCTGAAGCGGTGGCGAAGGGGATGTCGATCTACCTTCTGTTTGCCATCGGCTTCAAGGGCGGGGTCGCTGTCGCCGATCACGGGCTTGATGGGCGGCTGGTGGCGGCACTGGTCGCCGGGCTGGTCCTGTCCTTCGTGATTCCCTTCGTGGCCTTTGCCATGCTCAAGGCGATGACCCGGCTGTCGGCTACCGATGCGGCGGCGGTGGCAGCGCATTATGGCTCGATCTCGATCGTGACCTTCGTGACCGGCTCGTCGGTCGTGCAGGCCGCCGGGCTGGTGGCTGAGGGCTACATGGTGGCCGTCGCCGCCGCGATGGAGGCCCCGGCGATCATCTCGGCCCTCTATCTTGCCAGCCGGGGCGGCGGGCGGGCGGAAAAGATCGACGCCGACCTTTGGCGCGAGATCCTGCTGAACGGGTCCATCGTCCTGCTGGTCGGGTCGTTCGTGATCGGGATGGTGACCGGCCAACCCGGGATGGCGCGGATCGAGGCTTTCATCGTTGCCCCCTTCCAGGGGGTGTTGTGCCTGTTCCTTCTGGACATGGGGCTGGTCGCGGGTCGGGGGATGCGCAACTCGAGAGGCGTGCTGACGGCAGGGGCCTTGGTCTTCGGTCTGGTGATGCCCGTGGTCGGCGCGGGCTTCGGGCTTGCGGCGGGGCTGCTGTTGGGGCTGTCGACCGGGGGCGTCGCACTGATGATGGTGCTGGCGGGGTCCGCCAGCTACATCGCGGTGCCGGCGGCCATGCGGGTGGCACTGCCGGATGCGAACCCGTCGATCTATCTGACCCTGTCGCTGGGGGTGACATTCCCGTTCAATCTGGTGATCGGTATTCCGGCCTGGGTGGCCGTGGCGCAGGCAGTGGGGGGCTGAGGCATGCAGACGCACAAGGCAAAGCGGGTCGAGATCATCATCGAGGCGCCAATGGAAAGCCGCCTGACCGCCGCGCTGGAAAAGGCGGGGGTTACCGGGTTCACCGTGCTGCCGGTCCTTGG
>JBKDYO010000041.1:0-12600 GCA_046305855.1 Paracoccaceae bacterium | reverse complement strand
TCCTTGGTCCCCCGGCCACCCTGGCCCGAAGGATGATGGCCATGACCGGAAAAGAAAAGCCCAAAGCCCCCGTCACGGCAAACCCGAAGGCCGAGACCCCCGAAGGCGAGCGCATCGCCAAGGTCCTTTCCCGGGCAGGCATAGCCTCGCGGCGCGAGGCAGAGCGGCTGATCGAGCTGGGCGAGGTCAAAGTCAACGGCAAGACCATCACCTCCCCCGCCCTGAACGTCACGCCGAACGACAAGATCACTGTCCGGGGCGAGCCCGTCGGCCAGCCCGAACCCCCGCGCCTCTGGCTGTACTACAAGCCCGAGGGGTTGGTGACCTCGGCCTCGGACGAAAAGGGCCGCGACACGGTTTTCGATCACTTGCCCGAGGATATGCCCCGGGTGATGTCGATCGGCCGCCTCGACCTGAATTCCGAGGGGCTGCTCCTTCTCACCAACGATGGCGAGTTGAAGCGGAAGCTGGAGTTGCCCTCGACCGGCTGGCTGCGGAAGTACCGGGTGCGGGTGAAGGGCAACCCGACCGAGCCCGAGATCGAACCGCTGCGCAAGGGGATCACCGTGGACGGCGACCGCTTTCAGCCGATGGAGGTCAAGATCGACCGCCACCAGGGCGCCAACGCCTGGCTGACTGTGGGCCTGCGCGAAGGCAAGAACCGCGAAATCCGCCGGGCGATGAACCACATCGGGTTGACGGTGAACCGGCTGATCCGGATTTCCTACGGGCCTTTCCGACTGAACGAGCTGGAACCCGGCGAGGTCGAGGAACTCAAGCCCCGCGTGCTGCGCGAGCAGCTGGGGCTGAGCGACCCGGACGAGCCCGCAAAGCCCGTCCGCAAGCTTGCCCCGAAGCCTGGGAAGACCGGGACGCGGTCCACGGGTCCGGGCGAGGATCGCGCCAAGGCCGCAAAGCCGATGCTGAAGCCGGGCGAAGGGTTGAAGCAGTTGTCCGAGACCTGGCAAAAGGCCACCCGTCCCCCGGTCCGTAAAACCACCGATCGCCCTGCATCTGGCCGCCCGGCAAGGCCCGGCCCGCGCCCCGGCGGGCCGAAGAAAGTCTGATCGTCAGGCCTTGCTTTTCGCCTCCAGCGCCGACAGGTGATCGGGCAGGAACCGCTCGGAAAACCCGGCGATGAAGCACCAGATGATCAGCTTGGCGAAGTTGGCCGATGGGCCGGAATACTCCATCCCGCCCACCCCATAGGTGCGCCACATCTCTCCGAAACCGCCGCCTTCGTCGGCCGCGGGAGCAGGAAACAGCTCGCCGCCGATCAGGTTGCCCGAGATGACAAAATGGACGATGACCGCCGACAGGCCGCCGACCAAGAGACGCACCATGAGGAAATGCCAGGAGTAGCCATTCTCCAGATCATCGAAGCCCAGCATTGCCCCGCTGGTTTGGAAGGCGATGAGGCGGGAGAGATATGCACCCAGAAAGCCGAAGAACGTGGTGACCAATAGGTTGTATTTCACCAAGAGTTCCAGCTGGTTGTTGCCAACTGCACGAGTGAAGACCCCCGAGCCCAGTGCGAAGAAGACCAGGACGATCAGCGCGGTCAGCCCGAAGCCCAGCAGGGTCATCCTGTCAGCAACGATCTTCCGCGCCACCCGCTCCGACCTGCGCTGCGCGAACCGGTTGTGCGTGTCGCGCAGAAGTGTGGCCAGCACGGCTTGCTTATCCTCCGCCGTCTCGGCGACTACCAGCCGCTTGCGCAGGCCATCGCGCGAGGGCACGGCGATCCGGTCGGCGGTGGCCAGCGCGCTTTCCAGTTCCGCCTCAAGTTCCGCGGGCGGATAGAGGCTGGTCAGCAGGGTCTCGATCTCGTTCGGGATCGCCCAGTTGCCGACCGAGGCCGGATCGTTGCGGACGTTCGGCGCCAGCAGCACCTGGATCTGCCCGTTCTGGACCCCGCCCGGACGCGAAGACAGGCGCTGATAGCTGGCCTGTAAGCCTGCCATATGCGCATGCCAAGCGCGCGACAGGGCTTCCTTAGGCTGTTCGGCCAGGCCATAGGCCGAGCCTTCGATGTCGGTGTAAGTCGGCATGGTAGCCCTCATGCGTTTGTCATGAAATGCAGCATCAAATTCCGTTAGGATGCGCCTGCGACCCCGACCTGGCAAGGAGGATTTCCCTTAACCCTGTCGGTCGAGGGGGAAGAATGCCGCCGATTCCCCCTTGGGGCCGCTGGCATGGGACACCGGCATCGGATAAGGTCAGGGCCAAGTCGGATTGCAGGAGGTCGCGCCATGTCGGGAACCGGACTTAGGACCCTGTCGCTGACCCTTCTGGTTGCCCTTGTGGCCTATGTGGCCTGGTCGGGGGGCGTCTGATGGCCGAACGGTTTGGCGGGAAATTCTCGCCGCAGGGGTCGCGCACGGACGCCGGTGTCCCGGTCCTGGCTGACCCAAAGCCAAAGGGCCTTTGGCGGGCGACGGTGTTGTTTCTGTCGGCCTTCCTCTTCCTGTTCCCGGCCTTCGGTGACGGCCCGCTCGAGATGCTGATGGGTCTTGCCGCCGGGGGGCTGGTCATCCTGGCCGCCTGGCTGACCCGCGAAGGCCTGCGGGCCGAGGCCGCCTACGACGCCCGCAAACTGGCGCGCCGTCCCGCCTTTCCGCGCAAGCTGGCGGGGGCGGTCCTGACGGGTGCGGCGCTGGCTTTGGGGGGCGTGATTGCCGATCAGGGTCTGGTCTATCCCGTGCTTTACGCCCTGGTCGGGGCGGGCCTCCATCTGGGGGCCTTCGGGCTGGACCCGATGGCCGACAAGGGCATGGAGGGGATCGACGCCTTCCAGACCAGTCGGGTGGCCAATGCCATCGAAGAAGGCGAAAAGCATCTTGCCGGAATGAAGGACGCGATCCTGCGTGCCCGCGACCGTGCACTGGAGCGTCGGGTGGACCAGTTCACCGCTGCTGCCCGGACCTTGTTCCGCACCATCGAGGCCGATCCGGGCGACCTGACGGCGGCGCGCAAGTACATGTCGGTCTATCTGATGGGTGCGCGCGATGCGACGATCAAGTTTGCCGATCACTATGCCCGGTCCCGCGACCCGGCCACGCGCGCCGACTATGAGGCGCTTCTGGCCGATCTTGAGACGACCTTTGCAGAAAAGACAAAGACCTTCCTTACCAACAGCCGCAGCGATCTGGACGTGGAAATCTCTGTCCTGCGCGACCGCCTGAAGCTTGACCATTGAACCCCAAGGGGAATGCCCATGTCCGAGACCGTACAAGCCAATGCCGCCGCCCTTCTGACCGAGGTCGAGAAGGTCACCGCAGTGATCCTGCATGAACCGATTGCCGAGGTCGTGGCGCTGGAAGCCGCGCCCGCCGACAAGGCCGAGGCGATCCGCAAGCGGATGGCCGAAGTCGACCTGACCAGCACGCAATCGATCATCGCCTTCGGCTCGTCAGCTCAGGCCGAGTTGCAGGTCATCAGTCAGGCCATGCTGCAGGACGTGAAGAACAAGGATGTGGGGCCCGCAGGCGACAGTCTGCGCAAGATCGTCACCACGATCCGGGGTTTCGCCGCCGAAGAGCTGGATCTGCGCCGCGAAGCCAGCTGGTGGGAAAAGCTATTGGGCCGTGCAGCACCCTTCGCGGAATTCGTCGCGCAATATGAAGACGTTCAAAGCCAGATCGACAAGGTCACCGGTGAGCTTCTGACCCATGAGCATGCCTTGCTCAAGGACATCAAAAGCCTCGACATGCTTTATGAAAAGACCCTGACCTTCTACAACGAACTTGCGCTGTATATCGCGGCGGGTGAGGCCAAGCTGACCGAGACCGACACCGTGACCATTCCGGCCAAGGAAGCCGCGGTCGCGAAGGCCCCCGAGGCGGACCAGGTGATCCGCGCCCAGGAACTGCGCGACCTGCGGGCCGCCCGCGATGATCTGGAACGCCGGGTGCATGACCTGCGACTGACCCGGCAAGTGACGATGCAGTCCCTGCCCTCGATCCGGTTGGTGCAGGAGAACGACAAGTCCCTGGTGACGAAGATCAACTCGACCCTCGTCAACACCGTGCCGCTGTGGGAGACGCAGCTTGCCCAGGCCGTAACGATCCAGCGGTCGAAAGAGGCGGCCGAAGCGGTGCGCGACGCCAGCGACCTGACGAACGAGCTTCTGAAGGCCAATGCCGAGAACCTGCAGACCGCAAACAAGGTGGTGCGCGAGGAAATGGAACGCGGGGTCTTCGATATCGAAACGGTGAAGGCCGCCAACGCGACGCTGATTGCCACGATCAACGAAAGCCTTGCCATCGCCGACGAAGGCAAGGCGCGCCGTGCCAACGCCGAGGCGGAACTGGTGAAGATGGAGGCGGAACTGCGCGACACGCTGGCGGCCGCGAAGGCCCGTCAGACGGCCCCTGCGGCAACGGCCTGAGGCGGCGGCGGGGGGAATGGCCAGCGGACGGACAGTCAAGGCGGCACTGGCGCTGGCCAGCGGCATGGTCCTCGGGGGGTGCATCGCCTCCAGCCCGGGGAGCGGCGTCGCTTTGCAACCGGGTCCGGAGCCTTTGCCCCTGGCGGCTCCCACCCCGAAAAGCGCCGCCGCTTCGGCCTATTACGCCCAGGTCCAGCAAGCGCTACTTGCCCAGGGCATGCTGCGGTCCGATGGCGGCGGCGAGATCCCGGTCACCGACCGAATGCTGGCCGAGAACTTCCTCCGGATCGCACTTTTCGACGAATACCGCCGGGGCTCGGGCGGGTTCGTCCGGGCCGAAACCGAAAGCAGCCTGCGCCGCTGGCAAGGTCCCGTGCGGGTCGGCATCCGCTTTGGCGCAAGCGTGTCGCCCGAGCGGCAAGCGACCGACCGGGCGCGGATCGCAAGCTTCGTCGACCGGCTGTCCCGGGTCACCGGACACCCGATGTCGGTCGATGACCGCGCGCCGAACTTCTTCATCCACATCGTCTCCGAGGATGAACGCGAGGCTTTGGGCCCCACGGTACGGGCCACCCTGCCCGGTCTGGGACTTGGCGAAATCGCCGGAATAACCGGTATGCCACGCACGACCTATTGCCTTGTCTACGCGCTGGCCGAAGGTAATTCCGGGTCGTATACCCGCGCTTTCGCGGTGATCCGGGCCGAACACCCTGACCTTTTGCGCCTGTCCTGCCTGCACGAGGAACTGACGCAAGGACTTGGCCTGCCGAACGATTCCCCTCGGGCTCGGCCATCGATCTTCAACGACGACGAGGAATTTGCGCTGCTGACCGATCAGGATGAACTTCTGTTGCGCATCCTCTACAGCCCCGAGCTGCGCCCCGGCATGTCCGCGGCGGAAGCCCGCCCCATCGTCTTCTCGCTTGCACGCCGGCTGACCGGCGGCGAAAGTTGACCCCAGAACAAAGGGTATCACCATGGTCTTCGATTTCCTCAAAGGCGAATTCATCGACGTCATCTCGTGGCTTGATGACACGCGTGACACGATGGTCTGGCGGTTCGACCGCCGCGGACAGGCGATCAAGTACGGTGCCAAGCTGACCGTGCGCGAAGGCCAGGCCGCGGTCTTCATCCACGAAGGCCAGCTGGCCGACGTCTTCACCCCCGGTCTCTACATGCTCGAGACCAACAATATGCCAATCCTGACCACGTTGCAGCACTGGGACCACGGCTTTCAGTCGCCCTTCAAGTCCGAGATCTATTTCGTCAACACCACCCGGTTCAACGACCAGAAGTGGGGCACGAAGAACCCGATCATGGCCCGCGACCCGGAGTTCGGCCCGATCCGCCTGCGGGCCTTCGGGACCTATTCGATGCGCGTCAGCGATCCAGGCAAGTTCATCCAGGAAGTCGTCGGCACGGATGGGGAATTCACCTCGGACGAAATCAGCTTCCAGATCCGCAACGTGATCGTGCAATCGGCAAGCCAGGTGCTGGCCAAGTCCGGCATTCCGGTTCTGGACATGGCGGCAAATACTGCGGACCTCGGCAAGATCATTGCCAATGCGATTGCGCCGCAGGTTGGCGAGTATGGCCTGTCTATTCCAGAATTCTACATCGAAAACATCAGCTTGCCGGAAGAGGTCGAAAAGGCGCTGGACAAGCGCACCTCGATCGGTGTGGTCGGCGACCTCAACCGTTACATGCAGTTCAACGCCGCCGAAAGCATGGGCCAGCCGGGCAGCGCCATGGGCTCGGCCATGGGGGCCGGGATGGGCATGGGGATGGGAGCCGCGATGGCGCAGAACATGGGGCCGTGGGGGTCGCAGCCGGGTGCTGCCGCTGCCCCACCGCCGCCACCTCCGCCAGCGCCCGCCGGAAAGGCATGGCATCTGGCCGCAGACGGGGCCACAAGCGGCCCCTTCGCCGAGGCCGATCTGGCCCGGCTGGCCGCCGAGGGCCGCCTGACCCGCGCCACGATGGTCTGGACCGCCGGTCAGGACGGCTGGAAGATGGCCGCCGAGACCGAGCTGGCCCGACTTCTTGATCAGGTGCCACCGCCGCCGCCAAAACCGTAGCCATGCCGCAGGACGAATACCGCTGGCCCTGTGCCCAATGCGGCGCGCAGCTGCGCTATGCGCCGGGCCAGACCAGCCTGACCTGCGAACATTGCGGCCATGTGCAAGCGATTGCCCCGGACCGCCCGCGCGCCCGGGCCCGCGCGCTGCAAGAGCTTGATCTTGCTCGCGGTTTGGCTGACGATCTTGCGGCTTCGGACATGGTCGAAGTGCGCACCACCTCGTGTCCGAACTGCGGTGCCAAGGTCGAGATCACTGATACGACGCATGCCACCGAATGCCCGTTCTGCGATACGCCCGTCGTGCTGGACACCGGCACCGAGCGCCAGATCAAGCCGCAGGCGCTTGTCCCCTTCGTCCTGACCGAAGCCGAAGCGCGGGTTTCGATGATCAAGTGGATGGGCAGTCTGTGGTTCGCGCCCGGGACGCTGCTGGAATACGCCCGCAAAGGCCGCGCGCTGACCGGGATCTACGTTCCGTTCTGGACCTTCGACGCGGACACCGACAGCCGCTATTCGGGCGAGCGCGGCGAGTATTACTATGAAACCCGGACCGTGAACGTGCGGGTCAACGGCCGGATGGAGCGCCGCGAGGAACGGGTGCGCCACACCCGCTGGTACCCCGTGCGCGGTGGCGTATCGCGCGCCTTCGATGACGTGCTCGTCATGGCCTCGCGCAGCCTGCCGTCGCGGCTTGGCAATGAGCTGACACCCTGGGATCTTGGGGCCCTGACATCCTATACCCCTGAATTCCTTGCCGGTTTTCGGGCCGAGGGTTATTCCGTCTCACTCTCTGAAGGTCTCACCGAGGCCCGCGACCGGATGTCCGACGTGATCCGCAGCGATGTCCGCCGCGACATCGGTGGGGACGAGCAGCGCATTCATTCGGTCGATACCGACTGGTCGGACGAGACCTTCAAGCACATCCTGTTGCCGGTCTGGATGGCGGCCTACAAGTACAACGGGAAAAGCTATCGCTTTCTGGTCAACGGCCAGACGGGCGAGGTTCAGGGGGAGCGGCCCTGGTCGGTCTGGAAGATCGCGTTTGCGGTGATTTTCGTTGCAACTCTGATACTTGGCGCGGTCTACCTGTCGGACCCCGAGGCCTTGGGCCTGCCGCAGCCGGAGTGGATGAACTAGCCGTTCCGCTGAAAGAACAGCATGTATCCGGCATAGGCCCCCGCCGCGAGGAAGAGGACACCCCAGAAGGGCGAGCCGAGCCAGAGAAACTCTACCAGCCCCCAGAAGATGGGCAAAAGCACGGTCAGCCAACGCACCCAGGCGTGACGGAAGAACGGGTCATTTGGGTCGAGAAACTTCATGCCTTTGGTCCCCGTTCGTGGCATTCTTGTGCCAGACAAGGAGGACGACATGCCCCAGATTGTCAAGGATTTCCAAGGACAAACCGTCATCACCACCTTCGAGACGACGCCCGCGATGGCCTTCGATCTGGTCGAAGCGCTGGAGGCCGCCTATCGCGACTGCATCCGCCTGCAGCCCGGCTTCATCGCGGCGGGGCTGCATATGAACGATGCCCGGACGCGGATCTGCAACTATTCGCAGTGGCAGCGTCGCGAGGATTATCAGGCGATGCTGCGCACGCCCGAGATGCGCGAGCGGAACCGCAAGATCAACGACCTCTGCCGGGGGTTCGAGCCGGTGATGTACGAGGTTGTGGGGGTGTTCTGATACGCCCCGGCGTTCTGTTTGTTAGCTCAGTGGGTTAGCGGAAACCGTCCGGTATTCTTTGCGTATTCCCTGCATGCATATCGCATGCATACGCTCGGGATGAATAGCTCGCGTTAACCCTGCGCGCCGAATCGGCGCTGGACCCCGGCTTTAGGCCGAAGGCACCTCGCCGCAGGCCCGGAACGCCTCGACCGCCGGACGCGCGCCGGTGAGGTCGAAGGGCACCAGCATCTCCCCAGCCATTGCCGCGGCAATGCTGTTCAGGGCGAGCCCGTCCAGCACGTTGCCAAAGCCGCTATCGCTGACCGTGAGCGTTCGGCCGTCCGGCGAGAGCTGATGGCGGCTGGTGCCGATGGTTATCGCCATGGGCCCTTCGAAGCGAAGGCCGAAGCTGTCGGTGACGGGCCAGGGATCGGGGCGCGTCAGGGTGATGGCATAGGGCTGCGCCTCACCGGGGTCATAGGTCACACGGATCGAAAGCGTCGGCGTGTCGTTCAGGATGGTGCAGACCGGCGTGGGGCTGAAGTCCCAGGCTTGGGCGGAGGTGGCGAGGAGGGAATAAAGGACTAAGAAGCGCATGATGGGAACATGGCGCAAGACGGAAAGGCGTCAAGCATGGGGTGCGGATGAGGACATCCGTTAACCTGACGGCAACAAGGACCGGAGAGACTGGGGGAAACCAAGGAGGCGCGGTGATGGACCCAGTCGACGAATTCGCCCGGCTTAAAGCCGAGATCAAACGCTTGCAGGACCGGGCCGAAGTCCTGCGCGAAGGTTTCCTCCGGCCGGGGGCGCGGCTGCGGTCGAACCGGTTCGAGATCGCGGTGAAGCGGCAGCGACGGCGCGTGTTCCAGAAGGACCGCCTGCCCGAGGCTGTGCTGGCCGATCCGCGCTATTGGGAAGAGCGGGAGAGCGAGGTCGTCACCTGCCACGAGATTGCAGCCTTCCGCGCGGGCGATCCGGACCTTGTCCTGATCGAGTGACCGCAGCGAAAGGTGGGCTTGGAGCCGAGAGTCGCCCGAAGCCAAGAACTGTTTTGTGCGCCCGCAATACAGGTCGATGCCTTCAAAAAGATCAGGATCGACAAGCCATTGCAGAGGTCAGCTTTGTCAGCATAGTGCGCCGAGACAGTGACAACGACAGAGCAGACCATGGCCTACGGTAAACTCCAACTGTATGGATCCGCAGCGATCGTTCAGCGGCTCTTGAAGGCTCTGATCTTCGGTGGCTTGGCCGCCTACATGTTCTTTATCATGACCGAGGTCCGGCCAGCGCGGATCAGCCTTGCGGCCGATGCGCCTGCCGCTGTCTCGCTTGCAGATTTCGTGCGTCGGACCGACATGCACGAACGCAACGAAGTCAATGTCGTAGGCCGGATCGATTCTCGAGACGGAGTACCGATTTCCCGCGATGACAAGACCGAGCATCTCTTCCTGTTCTTTGCGCCGGACAGCGGGCCTGACGATACCATCGCTCGGGCGGCCGTCCTGATCGAGGAAAAAGAGCTTGACGCCTTCCGCAAAGAGCTTGCTGCATTTTCCGACGACAATCGGGTCGGAGTGAACGGGCGGGTTCTCAATCTGCCCAAGCTTGCCAATAGTGTAGAAGGGATAATCCTTGACCGCGGACTGACGATGTCGGACCAGTTCGTCTACATCACACCATGGCTTGGCGACCGGCGCGATCCGTTGGACAACGGACCCTGGTTTGACCTGGCCTTGATCGGCCTGGCCTCACTTGCCGTCCTCTACCAGCTTTTCATGGCTCTCCGGTGGTATCGCAATGATCGGGCGGTCATGGCGATGCTCTCGGACGACCAGATTGCGGCCACTAAGCGTCTGATACGGGAGAACCGGTCGTCTTGGGACACCTTATCCTTGTTGGCCTGGGCAATCGTCGTGATCGTATTTGTGGTCAGCAGATACCGATAGCGACTGACTTCAGCGACCAAGTGTTTGATCCGGAAAACTTTGGCTTGCCGTGGCGGGTTCGAAAAGCTCGCCGATAGGAAAAGATTCATTGATTCACGATCGCCTTAAGAGACAGGCGAAATAAGGTGCGCCTTACCTCCGCCCCCTACTCCGCTTCCCACCCCGCTGCCCTGCCCTTCCGGCCGTACTCCGCCCTGCCATCTTCACCGCCTCTTCCACCGCCTCCTCGATCACCTCCTGCCGGGCAAAGGGGTCGTCGGCGACGGCAAGTTCCACGGCCTCCAGCCGCTTGACCTCGTCCCGCAACCTTGCGGCTTCTTCGAATTCCAGGTTCTCTGCGGCCTTGCGCATTTGCAGACGGAGCGCATCGAGATGGGCGGCGAGGTTCTTGCCGACCATGGGCTTGTCGATCTTCGTAGTGATCCGCGCCTGATCGGTGTCGCCCTCCCAGGTGCCGAAGAGCACATCCTCAACGTTCTTGCGGATCGTCTCGGGCGTGATGCCGTGCAGGGTGTTGTAGGCCACCTGCTTTTCGCGGCGGCGGTTGGTTTCGGCCAGGGCGCGTTCCATCGAACCGGTGATCCGGTCGGCGTACATGATGACCCGGCCTTCACTGTTCCGCGCGGCGCGGCCGATGGTCTGGATGAGCGAGGTTTCCGAGCGGAGGAAGCCTTCCTTGTCGGCATCCAGAATCGCCACGAGGCCGCATTCGGGGATATCCAGGCCCTCACGCAGAAGGTTGATGCCGACCAGCACGTCGAAGGCCCCGAGCCGCAGGTCCCGAAGGATTTCAATGCGTTCGATGGTGTCGATGTCGGAGTGCATGTAGCGCACGCGGATGCCCTGTTCGTGGAGGTAGTCGGTCAGGTCTTCGGCCATGCGCTTGGTCAGGACGGTGGCGAGGGTGCGCAGGCCCTTGGCGGCGACCTTCCGGATTTCGTCCAGAAGGTCGTCGACCTGCATTTCCACGGGGCGGATTTCGACCTTGGGGTCGATGAGGCCGGTGGGGCGGATGACCTGTTCGGTGAAGACGCCGCCGGTCTGTTCCAACTCCCACGCCGCGGGGGTGGCGGAGACGAAGACGGATTGCGGGCGCATAGCGTCCCATTCCTCGAACTTCAGGGGGCGGTTGTCCATGCAGGAGGGGAGCCGGAACCCGTGTTCGGCCAGGGTGAACTTGCGGCGGAAGTCGCCCTTGTACATGCCGCCGATCTGGGGGACCGAGACGTGGCTTTCGTCGGCGAAGACGATGGCGTTGTCGGGGATGAATTCGAACAGTGTCGGCGGTGGTTCGCCGGGCGCGCGGCCGGTGAGGTAGCGGGAGTAGTTCTCGATCCCGGCGCAGGAGCCGGTGGCCTCCAGCATTTCGAGGTCGAAGTTGCAGCGCTGTTCAAGGCGTTGGGCTTCCAGCAGTTTTCCTTCGGAGGTGAGCTGTTTCAGGCGATGGAACAGCTCGTCCTTGATACCCTTGATGGCCTGTTGCAGCGTCGGCCGCGGGGTGACGTAGTGGCTGTTGGCGTAGATGCGGATCTGCTTGAAGCTGTCGGTCTTGGCCCCGGTCAGGGGGTCGAATTCGGTGATCGCCTCGAGTTCCTCGCCAAAGAAGGAGAAGCGCCAGGCGCGGTCTTCGAGGTGGGCGGGCCAGACTTCGAGGCTGTCGCCGCGTACCCGGAACGAGCCGCGCTGGAAGGCGGTCTCCAAGCGGCGGTATTGCTGGGCGACTAGGTCGGCCATCACCTTGCGCTGGTCGTAAAGCTGGCCGGTGATCAGGTCGACGGTCATCGCCGAATAGGTCTCGACCGAACCGATGCCATAGATGCAGGAGACGGAGGCGACGATGATCACGTCGTCGCGTTCAAGAAGCGCCCGGGTGGCCGAGTGGCGCATCCGGTCGATCTGTTCGTTGATCTGGGATTCCTTCTCGATATAGGTGTCGGTACGGGCGACATAGGCTTCGGGCTGGTAGTAGTCGTAGTAGGAGACGAAGTATTCGACGGCGTTGTCAGGGAAGAAGCCCTTGAATTCTCCGTATAATTGCGCAGCGAGGGTCTTGTTCGGCGCGAGGATGATCGCCGGGCGCTGGGTTTCCTCGATCACCTTGGCCATGGTGAAGGTCTTGCCGGTGCCGGTGGCGCCCAGAAGCACCTGATCACGCTCGCCCGCGTTCACCCCGGCGGTCAGTTCGGCGATGGCGGTGGGCTGGTCGCCTGCGGGCTGGAACGGGGTGGACAGCACAAAGCGCCGCCCGCCTTCCAGCTTGGGCTTGGTCAGGACGTCGGGACGTTCGGTGACGGCATTGGCGTTATTGTGCGGCATGGGCCACGGGCCTTCCAGCAGGGGGAGTCGGGGGAAACCTAGATTTGATCCTTTTTTGTTCCGGTTCAAGCGGCGATCCGCGCGAACCGGTGAAACCGTTGCCGAATGCGGGCCAAGCGGCTAAGGCAACGGGCCAAGAGGTGAGTGATGGCGAAGAAGATCGATACGCGGGCCGTGGGGCTGGATGTGGGGCTGGC
>JBKDYO010000040.1:0-5686 GCA_046305855.1 Paracoccaceae bacterium | reverse complement strand
CGCGCCCAGACCTGCTCAAGTGGGGGCTCTGCAAGCAACTCTGCGGGGTGACGTGGCGCGACTGGCATTGGCTTCACTCCGCCGCGATCATCACGGGCTGCTTGGCGAACTCTGCCTTGCGGGCCGCGATGTCGATGTTGTAGAGGCGGGCCGCATTCAGGCCGAGGATCTTTTCCTTGATCTCGTCCGTCAGCTGGATCCCGACCCGTTCGGCCGAGATATCCTCGGGGATCTGGCAGGCCCAGAACTTCTCGACCAGCCATTTCGGCGTCCAGATCGCATAGTCCGATCCGAAGAGAAGCTTCTCCGGCCCGATCCAGAACAGCAGTTCCGCGATGACTTCGGCAAAGTAGCGCGGCCGGGTGTGGATGAACGGCAGCGCCACGGCAAGGCCGGCGTAGACGTTGGTTTCCTGGGTGGCGATCCAGCAGAAGTCGTCCAGACGCGGCAGGCCTGCGTGTTCGATGATCCAGTTCAGGTTCTGGAAATCGGTCGCCGCATAGTCGACGTCATGGACATCGAACGCGTCCTTGTTCAGCGGGATGATCGTCGGACCCTTGTGAACATGGATGTTCTTGATGCCCAGCTTGTCGCACAGCTCGAAGCACTTGTAGGCGTCGGGGTCGTTCAGCCGCCAGCCCTTGGAAGACCCGTTCCATTCGGCCGTGTACATCTTCACGCCCTGAATGTTGTAGGTTTCCTTCATCCATTGGATGTATTCCAAGGCCTTCTCGCCATCGCGCGGGTCGAAGGACCCGTTCACGATGAAACGGTTGGGGTACTTCTTGGCCACCGAGTGATTGCGTTCGATAGTGTTGAACCCGGTCTTGTAGAAGTCCTTCAGGTAGGTCGAGTTCAGGATGGCGATGTCATCCGGCCCCTCGATGAAGAGGTCGTTGTAAAGCTGGTCGGCCGAGTACTTCTCGAACTTCGACTTCTCCCAAAGCTGATCCTTGGGGGACAGGTTGGAGTGGTAGGCGTAGAAGCAGTCGATGAACTGCTTGCCGTGGATGTTGGCTTGATTTTCGGGGCTGCCATCCCAGAAATGGGTATGGCCGTCGACCACGAAGATCTCCTTGCCTTCAGGAGTGATGAACATGGGAATTGCCTTTCGGGCATCGCTGTGACTGGGGGATAGAGGGGACGCGGGAGTTGGCCCCGCGTCCGTCTGTCAGATGAATTCAAGCATCTCATCCATGTTGCCGTAGAGGATGACTGTGTTGTCATCGGCGCGGACCATGCGGCCGTAATGGGTGGAGGAGTTGACCTCGAACAGCTCCGCCGTCATTTCGCGGCCGAGGAATTCGCTGATCTCATCCATCTTGAAGACCATCTTGCCCGAGCCGTCGATCCGGATCAGCGCCGGATTGTAGGTCACGGTCACGCCAGGCTTGGCATCCATGAACTCGGCGATGGCGCGCGCCTCGACCGAGTCCGACATGGTGACGCCGCACTGGTGCGAAATGGTCTTCTCGAAGGTGATGTCCTTCATCGACTTGAAGATGTTCTCATGCGAGTTGTCGCGTGCAATGTTTGACATGGCTTGGTTTCCTTGGTTAGCGGGACAGGTTGAGTTCGCTGAGGATCCTTCCGAACCGCTCTTCGGAAACTGCACGAGCCTCTTCGAAACTCACCGGCTTTGAGTGGGCCTGCGACCAGATCGGCTGCAGCTTCTTGGCTGCCGCATCGGCAAGTGCCGCGTGCTTCCTGACCCAGCCCTGGAACAGCTCGCGGTTTTGCGGGCCGTAATCCTCGTCGTTTGCGAGCAGGTAGATCAGGTCGATCGTATTTGCGAGATTGCGCTCGTAGTCGCCCTCGGCGGCGGCGATCACGGAAGGAGTGATGAAGTCGTTGTTGTGCGCTGCCGCCTGCATCAGGAAGCCCGAGCGGAACAGCTCTCCGACCAGGGGTTCGAAGACGAGGTTGGTGGCGAAATACTGCTCGAGATAGTCTGGCGCGCCCATGATCGTCTCGACGCACTTGCGGGTGCCCTGCCAGATGTCGTCCTCCAGCCAGAACCGCTTGCCGGCTTCGTCATCCCAGCCTTTGATGTCCATGCCGATCTCGGCCAGATACAGCGTGATGTCCTGAGCAAGCCGCAGTTTGTACGACGAGTTCGTCAGCGTCGCGTTGTTGATCATCTGGGTATAGCCGTAGCGCTGCGCCTGCATCAGGCTGGTGCCAAGACCGAATTCGACATGCTTCCAGGCGCCCAGATGGTTCTGCAGCACCTTGATCCAGGCCGCATCAAAGGCCTGCGGTGCGCCGGATTTGCGGCCGTTGTTGATAACGGACTGGACCATCACTTCGATGCGGGACTGGCGCTGGTAGTGGGTGCGCTCCCATTCTTGGTCGGGCGCACGGAAGGCATGCCAGTTCGAGCTTTTCGCCTGGGTGCTGTCCTTCTCGTAGGCGCCCTTGCCGTTCGGGAAGGCGATGATCCAATCCTGGATCAGATAGCGTTCCGGATCAGGTTGGACGTCGACCGTCACGTCTTCGTAATGGGTGGCCCGTTTGCCGCGGGGTTCGAAATAGCGGTAGCGGCGGCTTTCACTGTCGGCAAACTGCGCGGCACCTGCCGCCCCCGATCCGACCGAGCTTGATGTGGCAACCATGTCTCTCTCCCTGTTTGCGAGGCTTTGCCTCTGGTGTCAGTGCGCCTTGATCGGCGTGGGTGCGGTGGAGGTCGTGAACTTGTCGAAAAAGGTCCGGTCCGGGTCGAAGTCCTGCAGGAACAGCACCGGCTGCAACGCGTCGATCATCGGCGGCGGGCCGCAGGCATAGGCGTCCGCGTCACCTTCGATGCCCATCCGCTTCAACTCGGTGCCGACGACCTGGTGGACGAAGCCTTCGGCCCCGGTCCATTCCTCGTCGTCCTGGGCATGGGACAGCACCGGGATGAAGGTGATCGCCGGGTTGGCCGCAGTGATCGCGGCGATCCGATCCAGATAGAAAAGGTCGGCCCGGGTCCGGGCGCCGTAGAAGAAGTAGACCGGACGATCTTCGCCACTGGCAACGTGGTCATGCAGGATCGACCAGATCGGCGACATGCCCGAGCCTGCTGCGACAAGGATCATCGGTCCGGTTCGGTTTTCCCGTCGGAAGCAGGATCCGTAGGGTCCGGTGACGGTGACTTCGGCTCCGACTTCGATCCCGCCGCTGTCAAGCTCTCCGGAGAAGCGTCCTTCGGGGTATTTCTTGATGATGAACTTGAGGGCTTGGCCTTGGTCCGGCGTATTTGCCATGGAGAACGAGCGTGTAATCTCCTCCCCCGCTTTGGTTCTGACGGTGATGTCGACATATTGTCCGGCCCAGAATTTCAGTGGCACATCCAGCGTGATCTCGATCGACCGGATGTCGTGGGTCAGACTTTCCTTGGCGCTGATCCGCCCCTTGAACGACTTGACGGCGATGGATTTCGACAAAAGCTCTTCGTCGAAATTTAAGAGCTCGATCACCAGGTCGTCCTGCGCGAGGGATCGGCAAAGAAGGATGCCGCCATTCTCGCGGTCGCCATCGCTGAGCGCGAAGGTCGAATACTTGAGCAGGTCAACCTCACCCTCGACAAGGTTGCACTTGCAGGCCGAACACTGGCCTTCCTTGCAGCCGTGCGGCAGCGAGATGCCTTGCCGGAAGGCAGCGTTCAGGACCGTTTCGCCTTCTTCGACTTCGAACTCCACCCCGACGGGTTCCAGGCGGACAGTGTAGGTATCGGACATTTCCATGGGCCTTTTCAGGACATGTTTTCTTGGACCGCTGCCCGGACGGGCAGCGGCTGTGGGGGTCGTATGGGCCGGATAATCCGGCCCATACCTCCAGTGCTTAGTGGCAGGGGTTGATCGTGAACCCTTTGGCGTAGTCGGCGAGGTGCGCCTTGCGGGTTGCCTCGTCCATGCCGCGCAGCGTGATCAGCGGCGAGCCGAGCGTATGGCCGCGCACGTGATCCAGCGTCCACATGTCCTTGTCGTCAAAGCGCAGGTGCGGCTGCGGGATCAGGGTCTTGCCGTCGGAACGGACGAAGTTCAGATCCACGATCGCATCGGCGAGGTCGACGCCGTGATACAGCGTTTCCCATTCGCGCTTGCCCGAGAAGCGGCCCATCGCAGGCGTCGGACGCCCTTGATATTCGTCCGCAAAAGCTTCGACTGCGGTCCAGCGGTCGATCTCGTGGGCGAAGGTGTGCAACTGTCCGTCGATCTCGTCCACCACCATGTCCTCGCGGATCAGGCAGGGAACCAGGCACGACCAGCAGCGGTGCGGATAGACGTAGCCGACTTCCTCGTTGAAGGTGATGACCTTCTGACCCGGCTTCGACAGCTTGGCGTACCACTTCCAGAACTCGCCGAATTCCGAGTACCAGCCGGGATACTTGTGCTCGAACCACTCGAAGTCTTTCTCGGTCTGAGCCTCGATCCGCCAGAAGTTCACCGGCCAGCCGACTGCGAAGAATTGGCCCACCTTGTGGACGTAGTTCTTCTTGGTGATCCGCTCCCAGGCCAGCGTCACGTCATCATGGTGGATCTTGATGCCGTACTTCTCCATCGGAAGCATGTAGGTCCGGTAGTAGTCCTCGTAGACCCAGCGATGCCACATCTCGGCATAGCTTTCCTTGGTCTTGTCGCGGTCGGTGGTGCCGTATTCGATGAAGGTACCGATGGCGGCGTCGACGATCGCGTGGTTCTGCCAGAACGCGTACTTCATGTCGCGTTCGATCAGGAGGTGGTTTTCCGGCTCTTTCAGCGCGGCCATCATCAGCGAGTGGCCGTTGCCGATGTGGCGGCTTTCATCCGACTGCACAGACAGGAACACCGTCGGCAGCGCATAGTCGCCGTTGCGGGCGGCTTCGGACGGCATGGCGACGAACAGCGTGTTGGTGAACGCGGTTTCGGCCACGACGGTCAGATACATGCAGGCCGCCGTCATCGCGTCGCCGGTGAGGAACCCCTCGCCGAACTGGCGGCCGATGGTGGTGGCATAGCACTTGCCGAACGCCTCTTCGGTGATGTCGAAGCCGGCCGGATCGATGTAGTTCTCCATGTACCACTTCTTCAGGTTCATCTGAATCGTGGAGTGACGGAATTCATCGACCATCTGCATGGTGAAGCCGGTCCGCAGGTCTTCGCCCGGTGCAAGGCGGCTGACCATCGCCATCGAGCGGGCCGCCGAGATTTCCGGGAACGGGATGATCGCCAGGAACAGCTTCATCCACTCGACCCAGCGAGGCTCGACATTGCGGAACATGTCGCCGCGCAGCGCCGCATCCAGCGCGCCGTAGACACGGTTGTCCTTTTCCTCCTGCATCGAGAAATAGGACCGCAGCACTTGCTTCATCGGATCGCGCGGGGCCTTGGTGATCTTGTAGTCGGACGGGTAGGTCATCGCTTCCTGGACATAGGAAGGATTCCACCCGAGGTCCGAGATCTTCTTGGTCGCATCGGCAACAGAAATGCCCTTCTGCGATGTGATCTTGTTCAGCGTCAGTGTCGACATTGTTGCTCACCTTTTATGTTGAGAATGGCGTGGGCATTGTCGTCGGCAAAGGTCTGGGGAACCGCAGCTTCATCTGAAGCCATGGCTATCCAACACGCTGGATCAGTTTCACAAATTGTGAATTTCATTCGCAACGCAAGGCCTCCCTTCCTTCGTTCTTGAGCTGCATGAATCGATCTGCAGCTTCTTATTTGTA
>JBKDYO010000039.1:0-21924 GCA_046305855.1 Paracoccaceae bacterium | reverse complement strand
TCCGGCAGGTTTGTCTGGTCAACCGAACCCAGAGGAGCCGACCATGTCAGACCTTCCCCTCATCCAGTCGCCGTCAGCCCCCGCCGCCGGGAAAATCGCCGCCCTCCTCGCGCAGCTGATCGCCCTCATCCAGACCGCCACCGCGGAACACGCCCGCCGCCGCGCCGCCCGCCGCGCCCCCGATGAAATCCTGGCCGCACAGGCCCGCCGCGAAGAAGCCCGCCGCGCCGTTGATAAACTCCTCCTCCTGCGCTGATGCCAACAGTCGGTCCCGGATGACCAGTCACTCCGGCACCCCCGCCGCCCGAAATGCCTCCTCAACATCCTGCAGCCATGCTGCGGCCCTTTCAGGCGTGTCTCGGATGTAAGCCGAGATCGACAGACCGGGCGCCGAAGCACGCAACATCTCGCCGTAGCGGCGCGCGTCTTCGGTGCGACCCGTCTTCCAGCAGGCGACCACCAGCCCCTGCAGGGTCGCGAAGAAGCCCGGCTGCTCGGCCAGGGCGCGTTCCAGCGTCTGGATCGACGCTTCATAATCGCCGCGCAGGTACATCAGATGGGCAAGGCCGGACCGCGCCGCGCCGATGTTAGGGTCAATCGGGTTCAGCCGTATGGCCCGAAGAAAATGTTCCTCGGCGGTGGCGTTCTCGCCGACATAGCTATGCACCCAGCCCGAGGTCATCAGGATGAGAGAAGAATTCGGGTTGAGCGCCACCGCACGGCGCAAGGCACTGACCCCGCGCTGCTGTTGGCCGCCAAAAAGGGCCAAGGCACAGCCCGCATCGCAAATAGCCTGGGGGTCGACGTTCCGGTCGGCCGCCAGGATCTCCTCGGCCAGCGGAAGGCAGGTCCGCGCTTCGGCAAAGGTGATTGCGCGGATCACGAGTGCGCTGATGTACAACCCGCAGAGCAAGCCCTTGGCGTGATCATAGTGCGGATCGAGGGCGAGCGCCTGATGCAACTGTTCGCGCGCGGTATGGAACGCGGTGACATCAGACATGCGGATCGTGGCCGGGGTGGCCCGTAGACACAGGTCATAGGCGGTCAGGCTGGTCGTGGGCTTTCGGTCGGCGCGGAGGTTTTCCGCCGTCAGCACAGTGGGCTCGATGGCCGAGGCGGTGGCCGCGACCACCGAGTCCTGCAATTCGAAAATCCCGGACAGCGGGCCGGTAAACCGCTGGCTCCAGATCAGATGCCCGGTCTCCGCCTCGACAAGCTGGACATTGATCCGCAGACTGTCGCCCGCCTGCTGAATGCCGCCCTCGACAATGTAGCGGACGCCGAGTTGCCGACCGACATCTGCCAAGTCGATGGCCTTACCCTTCAGTGTGAAGGTGGAACTGGCCGCGATGACAAAGAAAGCCCGGATGCACGACAGCGCCGAGATCAGGTCGCTGACGATCCCGTCGACGAGATACTCCTTGCCCGCATCGCCCGTCAGGTTGGCAAAGGGCAGCACCGCAAGCGAGGGCTTGTCCGGCAGCGGCAGGGCCTTGGGCGGCTCTAGCGGAGCCTTTGCGGACAGGGTCAGCTGATACCCGACACCCGGCACCGTCGCGATGGCCCGCGCCCCGATCAGCTTGCGCAAGCTTGCGATCTGCACCGTCAGGTTGCTTTCCTCGACGTTCAGATCGGCCCAGACATGCTCCAGCAGTTCCGCCTTCGTCACCACCCGGCCAGTATTCGAATGGAGGTAGGCCAACACGTCGAACGCGCGGGCGCCAATGGCCTGATCCGATCCATCGATCCTCAGCCTGCGCAAGTCATGCAGCAGCTCGATGTTGGGCTGGTCGGGATCAATCATTGGAAATCTCAAGGGCTGGACATCCGACCGACGATAGGGGCGGACGCGCTATAGTCCTAACTCTATTCCGTCAGCGACGTTGATCGCCCACATGAGCTGTCTTCCCACCTCAACCCAGCGGCAGCACCACCGAGAACCGGCTTCCTTCGCCCACCACGCTGTCCACCCGCAGCCAGCCCCGGTGGCGGCTTACGATGTGCTTCACGATGGCAAGGCCAAGCCCCGTCCCCCCCATCTCCCGCGACCGGTGGGAATCGACCCGGTAGAACCGCTCGGTCAGCCGCGGCAGGTGGACCGGGTCGATCCCCTCGCCCTCGTCCGCGACCTCTACCCGCACAGCCGGGCCCCGCACCGTCTCCTCCGGGGAGAGCGTCACCCGCACCACCTGACCCGCCGCCCCGTATTTCAGCGCGTTCTCGACGAGGTTGGTGAAGACCTGGGTCAGCTGGTCCGCATCGCCCGGCACCGTCACCGGGTCACCCGTCAGCTCCACCCGGTCGCCCTCTTTCTCGGCCACCCCGCGGAGGGAAGAGATCACGCCTTCCAGCAGCCCCCGCAGCTCCACCGGCTCCTTTGGACGTACCCGCTCCTCGGCCTCCACCCGGGAAAGCTGAAGCAGGTCGCGCACGAGCCGGTTCATCCGCCCCGCCTCATGCTCCATGATCCCCAGAAACATGTCGCGGGCCTTCGGATCGTCGCGGGCAGCGTGTTTCAGCGTCTCGATGAAGCCCATCAGCGCGGTCAGCGGCGTGCGCAGTTCGTGAGAGACGTTCGCCACGAAGTCCCGCCGCATCTCCCCGGCTTTCTCTTCCGCGCTGATGTCCCGGAAGACGCAGAGAACCAGCCCCGGCTCCTGGGCCGAAACCGTGACCTGAAAAACCTGCTCATGCCCGTCGCGGCGCAGCGACATCCGGGCTTCCCGCGGCTGGCCTTCTGGCTTTGCGGTGGAAATCGCCTCCAGCACCCCCGGCGCGCGTACGGCAATCGCCGGATGCCGCCCAATGATCCCATCGCCCAGAAGGCCGATGCAGAGGCTGTTGCAGTCCACGACCCGCTCGTTTCGCACCAGCATCGCAGGCAGGGGCAGACCGGACAGAAGCCGGGAAAACTCGGAGTCTGTCATTCTGGCATCACTCCACCATCGCGTGTATCGCTTGTCTTGTCTTGCGCTGGAATAGCAGTAAATTCCCGGCTGTAAACTTAACTCGGTTCGGAACCGGCCTTTGCCCGGAACAAAGGTCGGCCCCGGCGAACGTCCTTCTGACAGACGACTTGGCGGCGCCCCACATGAAACGTGGTGAAGAGATGTCGCAGAAGCTCAGGTGCCTGGTGATCGGGATTCCGGACGCAAAGGCGGCCGAGGGCAGCTTGCGCCCCGAAGAGTTCGCCTCGATCGAACTGGAGGCCTTTGACAGCCATTTGCCCTTGCCGGAGACGCTGGAACTGGTGGTTTCACCCTTGTTCTGCAAGACCTTCGACGCGCTGGAAATCATCGAGCGGCTGGGGGCACAGGATTACCGCAAGGTCCTTCGGGTCGTCGCGCCGAAGCTGCCGAACCGTCAGGTGGTCTTGCGCGAACTGCGCAGCCACGCAGCACGGCAAGGCATCACGATCGAGCTGATCGAGGAAGGCTGACGGCGGTCAGACCGGCGAAAGGCCCGCCCGGAACCGTCGGGCATTGGCCTGGTATCCGGCTGCCGAGGCAAGAAGCTTTGCCCGCGCCGTTGCGTCCAGCTCGCGCATGATCTTGCCGGGGGCCCCCATGACAAGGCTGCCGTCCGGAATCTCCTTGCCTTCGGTGATCAGCGCGCAGGCCCCGATCAGGCAGCCGTTCCCGATTTTCGCGCCGTTTAGAACAGTCGCGCCCATGCCGATCAGCGTGCCCTCGCCAATGGTGCAGCCGTGCAGCATGGCCTTGTGGCCGATTGTGCAATTCGCACCGATGGTCAGGGGATAGCCCATGTCGGTGTGCAGCACGCAGTTTTCCTGCACATTCGTGCCCGCGCCGACCCGGATCTCTTCGTTGTCGCCACGGATCACTGCGCCGAACCAGATCGAGGCTTCGGCCTCGATCACGACCTTGCCTATAAGGTCGGCGGAGTCTGCCACCCAGGCAGACGGGGCGATGGTGGGCTGGATACCGTCGAGAGCATAGATCATCTGGCTTCGAACTCCTCGTTCAGGCCGCGGACGAAGGCGGAAAGCTGCGGCTGGCGTTCGCGCTTCAGCCGTTCGGCCGTCAGGACCGCCTTCAGCTGCTCGAACGTCGCCTCCAGGTCTTCGTTCACCAGGACATAATCGTATTCGGCCCAGTGGCTGATCTCGTCCCGGCTTTTCGCCATGCGACCGGCGATGACCTCGTCGCTGTCCTGCCCGCGGGATCGCAGACGGCGGTCCAGCTCGGCAATCGAGGGCGGCAGGATGAAGATCGAGACCACATCATCGCGCATGGCCTGCTTGATCTGCTGGCCGCCCTGCCAGTCGATGTCGAAGACGATGTCGGTCCCGGCCAGCATCGCGGCCTCGACCGGGGCGCGGGGGCTGCCGTAGAGGTTCCCGAAGACTTCGGCATGTTCCAGCATCTCGCCGGCCTTCACCATGCGCTCGAATTCGGGGCGGGCGCGGAAGTAGTATTCGCGCCCGTCCTGCTCTCCGGGCCGGGGCGCGCGAGTCGTGGCCGAGACGGAGAAGCGCATCGTCGTATCCCAGGCCATCAGCTTGCGGCTGAGGGTGGATTTCCCGGCCCCCGAGGGCGAGGAGAGGATCAGAAGAAGCCCGCGCCTGAGTGACTTGGGGGTCATGCGTCATTCCACATTCTGGACCTGCTCGCGCATCTGATCGATCACGGTTTTCAGGTCAAGACCGATCCGGGTCAGGCCCAGCGACTGCGCCTTGGAGCACAGCGTGTTCGCCTCGCGCATGAATTCCTGCATCAGGAAATCGAGCTTGCGACCGACCGGGGCCGGGTCGGCGACATGGGACCGGGCGGCCTCGACATGGGCGGTAAGGCGGTCAAGCTCCTCGGTCACGTCGGTCTTGACGGCCAGCAGCGCAAGCTCTTGCGCCAGCCGGGTTTCGTCCACCGCATCCGTCGCGGCCAGAACCCGGGCCAGGCTGTCGCGCAGAGTGTCGGCCTGGGTGGTGGTTCGGGTGGCAGTCTCGGCCAATGCGTCACTCGCAAGCTGGGCGATCCGGTCCAGTTGAGCAGACAGCACAGCGGCCAGCGCCTTGCCTTCCGCAGCCCGCATGGCGCCGAAATCAGCCAGCAGGCCCGGCAGATCGGCCAGAAGTGCCGCGCGCAAAGGGCCGGTGTCGGTTTCCTGTGCTGCGGCATCGATCACCCCGCGCAGGGTCAGAACATCGGCGGCGGTTGCTTGCCGAAGCGTCAGGCCCGCATCCATCGCCGCTGTCTCGACCTTCGCAAGCGCGGCCAGCGCCGCCCCCAGCACCTCGGCGTTCAGCCGAAAGGCCGTGTCATCGCGGCCATCGTCCTGGCTGACCTTCAGCGTCAGGCTGACATTGCCGCGCGGGATCGCCTTTTGCAGGTCCGCCCGGACCGCGGCCTCCAGCCCCTCGACCCAGTCCGGCACCCGAAGCCGCAGATCCAGCCCCTTGCCGTTCACCGACCGCAGGTCCCAGACCCAGGCGTAGCCCGCCCCTGCCCCGCGCCGGGCCGCGAAACCAGTCATGGAGATCATCACGCCCTCGCTCAACCGCCGCGTGCGGTGTTTACCATTTGATTAGATTTTCGACCGAATCTGACCAATCCGGGCTATTTTCCTTTCATGGCGCGGCGGGCAGACCCCCTGCAAGGGGCGTGATGCAAGGGACGGAGACAAAGATGACGCTTGGCTTTCTCGACCGACTTCGCCCGCGTCGCGACTCTGCCCTTCCCGTGCATTTCGAAGGCCTGTCCCAGACCCGCGCCTATTGGGAAGGATTGCGCCAAGGGTCAGCACTGCCGTCGCGGCGGGACGTCGATCCCCGTGGGTTGGTCGGTGTGCTTGACCGAGTGTTTCTGGCCGACCGGATCGGTCGCGGGCTGGCGCAGATCCGGATCGCGGGTTCGGGGTTGACCGATTTTGCCGGGGCGGATCCGCGTGGCCTGCCGCTCAGCTGTCTCTTCGGGCCGGAATCGCGCGGTCAGCTCGCCGAAACGCTGGAACACGTGTTCACCGACCCTGCAGTAGCCGAGCTTGATCTCGGGTCGGACCGAGCACCGGGGGGCGGGCTGGTGGCGCGCCTTCTCCTCTTGCCACTGGCGGATGAGGCCGGTGGCAAGCTCGTCCTCGGCGTGATGGGCTTTGCCGATCCCGCGCCACAACATTGCAAGCTGCAGATCCGGTCCCGGCGTGAAGAGCGGCTTGTGCTTGCCAAGGCCCCGATCATCACCGCCGAACCACAGATCGCGCCGATACGCCGGATGGGCCACCTGTCGCTGGTCCACAGCGCGGAATGAAAAAGGCGGCAGGGCTGGCCTGCCGCCTTCCGTCATTTTCCCGAAGTCAAAGGGCGACGCGGCGCGCGGTTTCACGCTGCGAGGACAGCTCTTCCGCCACCAGGAACGCCAGTTCCAGCGACTGCGATGCGTTGAGACGCGGATCGCAGGCGGTGTGATACCGGTCCGCAAGGTTCTCGTCCGACACCGCCCGCAAACCACCGGTGCATTCCGTCACGTCCTTGCCGGTCATCTCGAAATGGACGCCGCCGGGGACCGTGCCTTCGGCTTTGTGGATCGAGAAGAACTCGCGCACTTCGCGCAGGACGGATTCGAAAGGCCGGGTCTTGTAGCCCGAGGGCGACTTGATCGTGTTGCCGTGCATCGGGTCGCAGGACCAGACGACATTGGCGCCTTCCTGCTGCACGGTCTTGATCAGCCGCGGCAGGTTGTCGCCGACCTTGCCGGCGCCAAAGCGCGCGATCAGGGTCAGACGGCCCGGCTCGTTCTCCGGGTTCAGCTTGGCCATCAGCACCTTGAGATCCTCAGCCGTCGTCGAAGGTCCGCATTTCAGCCCGATCGGGTTCAGCACGCCGCGCGCAAATTCGACATGCGCGCCGTCGGGCTGACGGGTGCGGTCGCCGATCCAGATCATGTGGCCGGACCCGGCAACATTCTGGCCCGTGATCGAATCCACCCGGCACAGCGGTTCTTCGTATTCCAGAAGCAGAGCTTCGTGGCTGGTGTAGAAGTCCACGCGCGCCAGTTCGTTCGCCGTGTCCGAATTCACTCCGGCCGCATTCATGAAGTCGAGCGCGTCGGAAATCCGGTTCGCCATCTCGCGGTAGCGTTCGGCCTTGTCATGCTCGGCAAAACCAAGCGTCCAGCTGTGCACCCGGTGGATGTCGGCGAAACCGCCCGTGCTGAAGGCGCGCAGCAGGTTCAGCGAGGCCGCAGCCTGTGTATAGGCCTGCAGCATCCGGTTCGGATCGGGAATCCGCGCTTCTGGCGTCGGGTCGAAGCCGTTGATGATGTCGCCCTTGTAGCTCGGCAGTTCCACCCCATCGATCATCTCGGTCGGCGCGGACCGCGGCTTGGCGAACTGGCCCGCCATGCGGCCGACCTTGATCACCGGAACCTTCGCGGCATAGGTCAGTACGACCGCCATCTGCAGCATCACCCGGAACGTGTCGCGGATGTTGTCAGCGCTGAACTCGGCAAAGCTTTCGGCGCAGTCGCCGCCTTGCAGAAGGAACGCCTTGCCTTCGCCCGCCAGCGCCAGCTCTTTCTTCAGGCGGCGCGCCTCACCGGCAAAGACCAGCGGCGGGTATTTGCTCAGCTGCGCCTCGACGGCGTTCAGGGCGGCCTGATCGGGATAATCCGGCATCTGGACCCGCGGTTTCGCGCGCCATGCCGACTTCGTCCATCCCTTGCTCATCGTCCACCTCCGGTCCTTTGCAGATCGGGCTGCGGTATACGCTCCAGTTTCCGCCTTTGCAAAGGCCGATTGGGGGTCGATTGGGCGAAAAGCGCTGCTTTCGGCCCTTGCGGCGGCCCCGAATTTGCGGTTCGATGGCCCGCAAACGACATAAACAGGTCGCAGACATGACGCTCGCGCCGCGCAAGGCCACACAGACCACGAAAGCCACCGAAGCGCGGCGCTTTGTGTTCCTGCTTCTCGACAAGTTCACGATGATCAGCTTCGCCGGTGCGATCGAACCTCTGCGCATCGCCAACCGCATGGCTGGCGAAGCTCTCTACACTTGGGTTCTCTGCGGCGAGGGCACCGAAAAGTCCTGCTCGAACGGCGCAACCTTCCGGCTGGACATGGGGCTGGAGGAGATGGACCGCGAGGATACGATCCTGGTCTGTGGCGGTCTCGACATCCAGCGGACGACGACCAAGGTGGTAGTCAACTGGCTGCGGCGTGAGGCGCGGCGCGGCGTGACCATCGGTGGCATCTGCACGGGCGGGCATGCGCTGGCCAAGGCGGGGCTCCTGGACGGCAAGAAGGCTACGATCCACTGGGAAAACCAGGACGGCTTTTCGGAAGAGTTCGAGGATGTGAAGCTGACGAAGTCGGTCTACGTGATGGATGGCAACCGCTGGACCACGGCGGGCGGGATTTCCTCGCTCGACCTGATGCTGAAGATCATCGCCGCCGACCATGGTGAGGATCTGGCCAACACTGTCGCTGACCAGCTGATCTATTCCACGATCCGCACCGACCAGGACACCCAGCGCCTGTCGATCCCGACCAGGATCGGGGTGCGGCACCCGAAGCTGTCTCAGGTCATCCAGATGATGGAGGGCAATATCGAAGACCCGATGTCGCCCGCAGACCTTGCCGAGGAAGTGGGCATGTCGACCCGCCAGCTGGAGCGTCTGTTCCGTCGCTACCTGAACCGCTCACCGAAGCGGTATTACATGGAATTGCGCCTGCAGAAGGCGCGGAACCTGCTGATGCAGACCGACATGAGCGTGATCAACGTGGCGCTGGCCTGCGGCTTTGCCTCGCCGTCGCACTTCTCCAAGTGCTACCGAAGCCATTACAGCACCACGCCCTACCGGGAACGCGGCACCCAAGGCATGCCCGGTGCCGTGCCGATCCGGCTGTCGATCTGAGACACGGCAAACCTTAAGACCAGGTAAACAAGATTCTTCAAGTATTTGTAATCATTGGACGATGCGATTTTGTCCACCGTGGACACTATTCGCCCGGAGCCATCCGGTAGACCGCCCCATCATAGACCGACAGAAACCAGATCGACCCGTCCGGCGCCTCGATCACGTCGCGGACCCGGCCGGTTTCTGGGGCGGCGATCCTCTCCTCGGCATAGCCAGTCGCGGCGGCCTTGTCGGGGTCGAGCCTCCCCAGAAAGTCGCTGTTCAGCGAGCCGAAGAAGATGTCCCCCGTCCACTCCGGGACCAGCTTGCCCGAGTAGACCATCAACCCCGACGGCGCGATCGAGGGGTCCCAGTAGTGAAGAGGCTGCTCCAGTCCCGGCTTCTCCGCCCCCTCGCCGATCCGCCCGCCCCCATAGTTCTCGCCGAATGAGATGACCGGCCAACCGTAGTTCCGGCCCGG
The DNA here is from genome assembly GCA_046305855.1 of Paracoccaceae bacterium. Classification (GTDB taxonomy): domain Bacteria; phylum Pseudomonadota; class Alphaproteobacteria; order Rhodobacterales; family Rhodobacteraceae; genus Tabrizicola. The sequence goes on along the minus strand of JBKDYO010000039.1, from coordinate 12,594 downwards.
TTCAGGGGCATTCAGCTCATCCCCGCCCTGCGCACCATGTTCGACCGTCAGAAGTCGGCCCGACAGATCCAGCGCCGCGCCCTGGATGTTGCGGTGACCCAGCGACAGCGCGCCCGGCAGCCAACCAGCCTGCGCAATCGCGGGGCTGCCATCCCGGTTCAACAGGACGACCTTACCCACCGACAGCATCGGATCCTGCGCCTGCAGTCCCTCCGGCCCCGTTCCCCGATCCCCCGTCGTCAGCGCGATGGTTCCGTCCGGCATCTCGACCAGACGCGAGCCGAAATGCCTCCCACCCGTGAAGGCATCCCCGACGAACAGGGTCTCGAACGCCTCCAGCTGGCGGCCATCCTCGGTCAGTCGCCCTTTGCCTGCCGCCGTCGCGGCCCCGCCGCCCACCGGCGCGGCGAAACTGAGCCAAACCTCGCGGCTGGTCGCGAAGTCAGCCGGGACCAGCACATCGAGAAGCCCGCCCTGACCGTCGGCAAAGACCGTGGGCACGCCCGCGACGGGCTGCGCTGTGCCCTCCCGGGCCAAAAGCAGGCGGCCGTCGCGTTCGGTGACCAGAAATGCCCCATCCGGCAGGACGGCAATGCCCCAGGGCTCGTCCAGGCCCTGCAGGATCGGGGTGATCGTCAGAGGGCCGGCGGACGTCTCGACACCTTCCGCTACGGCAAGGCCGGGCAGAAAGGCGAGGGCCGCAGCCAGGCAAGGTTTCGATCGCATGTCGCGGCTCCATAGCTGGGGTCCGGCGGCGGATACCGCGCGCTGGTTTCCTCACAATTTAGGGCGCGGGGGCATCCTGTCGACCCGTGCAACCGGACCTTGTACGGGCAATATGTCGGCCACGCAGGGCTTCCCTTTTCGTTTTCGCCACACTACGGTCTGGGCAGGATTTCGATCCAACATGGGAGACATAATCAAATGAAGAAACTTCTGCTGGCCGCTTCGGCCTGCGCGCTGATGGCCGGTACTGCGGCTGCCGAAGACGTCAAGATCGGCATCCTGATCGGCTTCACCGGCCCAATCGAATCGCTGACCGGACACATGGCCAATGCTGCGGAAGCCGCGATGGCCGAAGTGAATGCCTCGGGCAAAGCGAAGAACGTCTATGCCTCGGTTCGCGGTGACTCGACCTGCACCGATGCGGCGGCTGCAACTGCTGCGGCAGAGCGCATGGTCACTGCCGAAGGCGTCAAGGGCATCATCGGCGGCGACTGCTCGGGTGTCACCCGCGCTGTCCTGACCAACGTCGCCATGCCGAACGGCATCGTGATGGTCTCGCCCTCGGCGACCTCGCCCGCTCTGACCGCCGACCCGGACAACGGCCTCTTCTTCCGCACCGCCCCGTCGGATGCGCGCGAAGGCGAAGTCATGGGCGAGATCCTCGCGGAAAAGGGCATCAAATCGATCGCCCTGACCTACTCGAACTCGGACTACGGCAAGGGTCTGGCTGAAGCGATTGCTGCTGGCTTCGCGGCCAAGGGCGGCACTGTGACGATCAACGCGGCACATGATGACGGCAAGGCTGACTATTCGGCCGAAGTCGCAGCACTGGCAGCGGCAGGCGGCGACCTTCTGGTCGTGGCAGGCTATCTTGACCAGGGCGGCAAGGGCATCATCCAGGCCTCGCTCGACACCGGCGCCTTCTCGACCTTCGGTCTGCCGGGCGGCATGGTTGGCGACAGCCTGCCTCTGGCCATCGGCCCGGCGCTGGACGGGTCCTGGGGTCAAGTCGCCGGTTCGGACTCGGCTGGCGCTGCAGTTCTGGCCGAAATGGGCAAGGCGAACGATCCCGCCTACGATTCCACTTCGCCCTACACCATGGAAAGCTATGACGCCGCTGCGCTGATCATGCTGGCCATGGAAGCGACCGGTTCGACCGACTCGAACGTCTACAAGGAAAAGATCCTGGAAATCGCGAACGGACCGGCTGACGGTTCGGGCGTCAAGATCCTTCCGGGTGAGCTGGGCAAGGCGCTGGAGCTGATCGCGGCTGGCACTGCCATCGACTATGACGGCGCTTCGGGTGTCACGCTGATCGGACCGGGTGAATCGGCCGGTCGTTACCGTCAGTTCGAGGTCAAGGGCGGCAAGTACGAAACCGTCCAGTACCGTTGATCCCGTAACGGCCTTCTAGAACCTACACGGCCCGGGCGATGACCCCGGGCCGTGGCACAAGGAAAAGGCCCACCGCCCGGTGAACCGGGGCCGAGAACGGGTCGCGACAGGGGAAGTACATGATCAGGGTCGAGAAGCTGCACAAGCATTTCGGCGGCTTTCATGCCGTGGATGGCGCGTCGCTGGAGATCAAGACCGGCTCGATCACCGGGCTGATCGGACCGAACGGCGCGGGCAAGACGACGCTGTTCAACGTGATCGCCGGGCGCTACCAGCCAACCAGCGGACAGGTCTTCATGGACGGTGAGGACATCACCGGCCTGCCGCCGCACAAGCTGTTCGACAAGGGTCTTCTGCGGACCTTCCAGATCGCCCATGAGTTCGGCTCGATGACGGTGCGCGAAAACCTGATGATGGTTCCGTCGCGCCAGTCCGGCGAAAAACTGTGGAACGCACTCTTCTCACGCGGGGCCGTTGCGGAAGAAGAGGAACGCATCCGCCAGAAGGCCGACGAAGTGCTGGAGTTCCTGACGATCAGCCATATCGCCGACCAGAAGGCCGGGATGATCTCGGGCGGGCAGAAAAAGCTGGTGGAGCTGGGCCGCACGATGATGGTCGACGCCAAGATCGTCTTCCTGGACGAGGTCGGCGCAGGCGTGAACCGGACGCTTCTGAACACCATCGGCGATGCCATCGTGCGCCTGAACAAGGAGCGTGGCTACACCTTCTGCGTGATCGAGCATGACATGGACTTCATCGGTCGCCTTTGCGATCCCGTCATCTGCATGGCCGAGGGCAAGGTCCTCGCCGAAGGCACGGTGGAGGAGGTCAAGAACGACGAACGGGTGATCGAGGCCTATCTGGGCCGGGGCCTGAAGAACAAGTTGAAAGAGGAAGCCGCGCATGGGTGACCTGGCCGGACCCGAGTTTTCCGCGAAAACTCGCTTCTCTGATTTTCGTCGAAAATCAGATGTTTCCGGGAAGGGCCTGACCCATGGCTGAGCCTTACCTGATTGGCGAGAACATGACTGGCGGCTATGGCGCGGTCGATATCCTGCATGACTGCACCCTCGCGGTCGAACCGGGTGAGATCGCGGTCATCGTCGGCCCGAACGGGGCTGGCAAGTCCACCGCGATGAAGGCGGTCTTCGGGATGCTGAAGCTGCGCCAAGGCTCGGTCCGGCTGGGCGGTGAGGATATCACTGGCCTCAGCCCGCAGGCCCGGGTCCGCAAGGGCATGGGCTTCGTGCCCCAGACCCACAACATCTTTACTGGCATGACCGTCGAGGAAAACCTCGAGATGGGGGCCTTCATTCGAGAGGATGATGCCATCGCGGACACGATGGAGCAGATCTACGACCTGTTCCCGATCCTGCGGCAGAAGCGCTATCAGAAGGCGGGCGAGTTGTCGGGCGGCCAGCGCCAACAGGTGGCCGTGGGCCGGGCGCTGATGACCAAGCCGAAGGTCCTGATGCTGGACGAACCGACGGCCGGGGTCAGCCCTATCGTGATGGACGAACTTTTCGACCGCATCATCGAGATCGCCCGGACCGGGATTTCCATCCTGATGGTCGAACAGAACGCGCGGCAAGCGCTGGAGATCGCAGACAAGGGCTTTGTGCTGGTGCAGGGCCGCAACCGCTATACCGACACTGGCAAGGCGCTTCTCGCCGACCCGGACGTCCGCAAATCCTTTCTGGGGGGATGAAGATGAAACGCGTTGTCCTGACGCTCTTGGCGCTTCTTCCCGCTCCGGCCTTCGCGGGTTTCGAATGCAGCATCACGCAGCAATGCGGTGGCGGCACCTGCGAACCCTTCGACGGCGGACCTTTCCTGATCGAGGAAGCTGGCGATGTCTGGCGCATTTCCTGGCAAGGCCAGGGGTGGGAGGGCTATTCGACCACGACCTACGCCGACGGTGGCGAGGTCTCGATCGTGATCCCCCCGCAGAACGGCGTGTCCGGCCTGATCAGCATCTTCCCGACCGGCGAGATCCTGTTCACCGCGCATGCCTATGGCGACATCGCGGTTGCGATCACCGGATCCGGCACCTGCATGACGGAAGGCGGCTGACCTTGTCCTTGACCCCCCAAACTGACTGCGAAAGCTGATGGACTTCCTCAACGCCCTCACCGCCTTCATGAACTTCATCGTCGTGCCCGGGCTTGCCTATGGCAGCCAGCTGGCGCTTGGCGCGCTTGGGATCACGCTGATCTTTAGCGTTCTGCGGTTTTCCAACTTCGCGCATGGCGACACGATGGCCTTTGGCACCGCCTTCGTGATCCTGTTCACCTGGTGGTTCCAGTCGATGGGGATCACGGCGGGCCCCCTGCCCACAGCGCTGCTTGCCCTGCCCCTGGCCATCCTGGTCACCATTGCGATGGTGCTGGCGACAGACCGGGTGGTCTATCGGTTCTACCGCAAGCAGCGCGCCAAGCCGATCATCGTGGTGATCGTCTCGACTGGCGTGATGTTCGTGATGAACGGCCTTGTCCGCATGATCATCGGCACGTCCGAGCAGAATTTCACCGACGGCACACGAATGTTGCTGAACCCGCAGGATTTCAAGGCCGCAACCGGTCTTGCCGAGCCGTTGGCGATCAAGACCACCCAGGCGATTTCGGTCGTGGCGGCAGTGATCTGCTGCGCGCTGCTGTTCTGGTTCCTGCAGAAGACCCGCACGGGCAAGTCGATGCGAGCCTATTCCGACAACGAGGATCTGGCGCTTCTGTCCGGCATCAACCCGGAACGGGTCGTCACGATCACCTGGATCATCGCGGGGGCGCTCGCCTGCATTGCCGGCACGCTGTACGGGTTGGACAAGTCCTATCGCGGGATCGTCTACTTCAGCCTTCTGATGCCGATGTTCGCCGCCGCCATCGTGGGCGGGCTTGGCTCACCGGTCGGGGCGGTCGTCGGCAGCTTCATCGTCGCCTTTTCCGAACTGATCGTGACCAGCGCCTGGAAGAAGATCCTTGGCTATCTGGTCCCGCCCGAGTGGCTGGGCGACGGGCTCTACCAGGCGCTGTCGACCGACTACAAGGTCGCCGTCAGCTTCGGGATCCTGATCATCGTGCTGCTTTTCCGCCCGCAGGGCATCTTCGGAGCCAAGTGAAATGGGCCAGTATCGCAACCTTGTCCTCTTCGCCGGTGTGGCGCTTCTGTTCATCCTGACGGGTGTCTTCCAAAGCTGGAACCTGTCGCTGAACATCCTGAACCTGGCGCTCCTGTCCTGCATCATGGCGATCGGGGTGAACATCCAGTGGGGCTATGCGGGCCTCTTTTCGACTGGCATCGTCGGCTCGGTCGCGTTGGGGGGCCTCGCCGTCGTGCTCGTTTCGGCCAAGCCGGTGCCCGAAGGTTGGGCAGCAGGCGGACCGCGCATCATTGCGGCCCTTCTTTTCGGGGCATTGGCCATCGCACTGGCCGTCTGGCTTTACCGGCGACTGAAGCCCGGGACCAGCCGGGTTCTGGCGCTTGCGCTTTTCCTGGTGATCGCCTTCTTCATTTACCGCCTGATCCTTGACCCCGCCGTCATTGCTGTCGAGGCCAACAACCCCGCGCAGGCCGGAAACTTCGGCGGTCTGGGGATCAACTCGCTCTGGGCCTGGCCGGTGGGTGCTGCACTGGCGGCTGCGGCTGCTTGGGTTATCGGCAAGATCGCCCTCGGGCTTCGCGAGGATTATCTTGCCATCGCGACCCTCGGCATCGCCGAGATCATCGTGACCGTCATGCGCAACGAGGACTGGCTTGCGCGCGGCGTGAAGAACCTGATCGACCTGCCCCGCCCCTGGCCCGTCCCCTACGAAATCGACCTGCAGGTGAACCCCGCCTTCCTGGAGCCGGTGGCCAGCCTTGGCGCCGACCCCATCACCGCCTCGACAATCTTCGTCAAACTCCTTTACGCCTCCATGTTCGGCCTGATCCTTGTCCTTCTGGTCTGGGGCTGTGAACGCGCGCTGAACAGCCCCTGGGGCCGTATGGTCCGCGCCATCCGCGACAACGAAATCTCGTCGGCCGCCATGGGCAAGGACGTCAAGTTCCGCCACCTGCAGATCTTCATCATCGGGTCAGCCGTCGTGGGCCTGGCAGGTGCCATGATGACCTCGATGGAGGGGCAGCTGACCCCACCCTCTTACCTGCCCTTGCGCTTTACCTTCCTGATCTGGGTGATGGTCATCGTCGGCGGGTCGGGGAACAACTGGGGCTCGATCCTCGGCGGGCTGCTGATCGGCTGGCTGTATCTGGCGGTCGAATTCCTAGGCCCGCAAATGATGGAAATCGTGACGTCGGGGCTGCCCGCAGGCTACCTGAGGGACCACTTGCAGGACACGGCGGCCCACATGCGTCTTCTGACCCTGGGCATCGTGTTGCTGGTCGTCCTGCGCTTTGCGCCAAAGGGGCTGATCCCCGAAAAATGACGCGACAGACAGCTGGGCTGGCAGTCCAACTGTCAGTCTGGCTGCGACATACTTTGTCGCAAAATCTCATGCCTTTCGTGTTCTGCGCCGCCATGGTGCAAAAAACCGGATAGAGCGGAGAGACTTGCGATGAAAACCCATGCGCGCGTGGTGGTGATCGGTGGTGGCGTTGTTGGCTGCTCGGTCCTGTACCACCTGACCAAGCTTGGCTGGTCCGATGTCATGCTGATCGAGCGGTCCGACCTCACCTCGGGGTCCACCTGGCACGCGGCAGGCGGGTTCCATACGATCAACGGTGACACCAACATGGCCGCCCTGCAGGGCTACACCATCCGGCTCTACAAAGAGCTGGAGGCGATCACCGGCATGTCCTGCGGGCTGCACCACGTGGGCGGGGTCACGCTGGCCGACAACGAGGCGCGGTTCGAGATGCTGAAGGCCGAACGCGCCAAGCATCGCTACATGGGGCTGGATACCGAAATCCTGTCGCCTTCGGAAATCTCGAAGCTGACCGACGGGTTGGTCAATGTGGATGGCATCCTCGGCGGTCTTTACGACCCCCTCGACGGCCACCTCGACCCCTCGGGCACCACGCATGCCTATGCCAAGGCCGCACGGATGGGTGGGGCAGAGATCGTGCTCCATAACCGCGTGCTGGAGACCCGGCCCCTGAAAGACGGCTGGGAGGTCGTGACCGAAAAGGGCACCGTGATCTGCGAGCATCTGGTGAACGCGGGCGGCCTTTGGGCGCGGGAAATTGGGGCAATGGCTGGGGTTTACCTGCCATTGTTGCCGATGGCGCACCAATACCTGGTCACGGATGACATTCCGGAAATCATGGACATCCTGAAATCGGGCCGTGAATTCCCGCATGTGATGGACCCGGGCGGCGAAAGCTACTTGCGGCAGGAAGGCCGGGGCCTCTGCATCGGCTTTTATGAAAAGCCCTGCGAGCCTTGGTCGGTCGACGGCACGCCCTGGGACTTTGGCCACGAGCTTCTCAACGAACAGTTCGACAAGATCGAAGACTCGGTCAACTTCGCCTACCGCCGCTTCCCCGTGCTGGAACGCTCGGGCGTGAAGCGGGTGATCCACGGGCCCTTCACCTTTGCCCCCGATGGCAACCCGCTGATCGGTCCGGTTCCGGGCCTGAAGAACTACTGGTCGGCCTGCGCGGTCATGGCGGGCTTCAGCCAGGGCGGTGGCATGGGCCTGTCGCTGGCGCAATGGATGATCCACGGCGAGGTCGAGCGTGACCCGCGCGGCTTTGACGTCGCCCGCTTTGGCAACTGGACCAGCCCTGGCTACACCGTGCCGAAGGTCATCGAGAACTACCAGATGCGGTTCAGCGTATCCTACCCGAACGAGGAACGCCCGGCGGCACGGCCCTTCCGCACCACGCCGATGTATGAAGTGATGGATGGCATGAACGCCGTCTGGGGCCAGCAATACGGGCTGGAAGTGGTGAACTACCACGCGCTGCCGGGCGAACCGCGCTATGAGACGCCGACGTTCAAACGCTCGAACGCCTGGGAAGCGACCCGTCAGGAAGTGATGGCCGTGCGCGAAGGCGTCGGCATCAACGAGGTGCAGAACTTCGGCAAATACCTGGTCAAGGGCGCTGGCGCGCGGGCCTGGCTGGACCGGATCATGGCGGGCCGCATCCCGCAACCGGGGCGGCTGTCGCTGACGCCGATGCTGGCCGAATCCGGCAAGATCATTGGCGACTTCACGGTCTCCTGCCTGTCAGAGACCGAGTTCCAGCTGACCGCCAGCTATGGCGCGCAAGGTTGGCACTCGCGGTGGTTCGAGCAACATGAAGAACCTGGCATAACTGTGGAGAATATCTCGGATTCCCGGTCCGGATTCCAGATTGCCGGGCCGAAAGCGCGGGAGCTTTTGTCGCGTGTCACCCGCTCGGACGTCAGTGCTGCCGCCTTCAAGTTCATGGACGTGAAGCACATGACCGTGGGGATGGCCAACTGCATCGTCCAGCGCGTGAGCTATACTGCAGACCTCGGCTATGAAATCTACACCGACCACATGTCGGTCCGTCACCTGTGGGACGTGCTGTCCGCTGCTGGCAAGGACCTTGGTCTGCGCCCCTTCGGGATGCGGGCGATGATGTCCTTGCGACTGGACAAATGGTTCGGCTCCTGGGGCCGCGAGTTTTCGCCCGACTACACGCCTGCGGAAACCGGTCTTGATCGCTTCATCAGCTGGAACAAGCCTTCGGACTGGATCGGCAAGGCCGCCGCACTGAAAGAGAAGGCCGAAGGGCCGAAGCGCAAGCTGGTGTCGATCGTGGTCGACGTGACGGACGCCGATGTCGTCGCATGGGAGCCGATCTGGCTGGACGGTGCGGTGGTCGGCTGGTGCACCAGCGGCGGCTACAGCCACTGGACCGGCAAGTCCGTGGCCCAGGGGTTCATCCCGGCAGGCCGGGTGCAAGACGGCTTGACGCTGGAGGTCGAGATCCTTGGCGAACGCCGCCCGGCGCGGGTGCATCTTGCCCCGCTCTGGGATGACGGGGGCCGGATGCGCGGCTGAGGTCCTTGACAGGCCGTCCGCACCCGACAGACTGGCCATATGCAGCCGGTCGCACACATCCTGATCCTTGCCGCCGGGGCCTCGTCCCGGATGCGGGGGGCCGACAAGCTGCTGCAGGGGATCGACGGCAGGCCGATCCTGCGCCGGGTGGCCGAGGTTGCCCTGGCTACGGGCGCGCCCGTCACCGTGACCCTTCCCGCCGAGGCTGACGCCCGACGGGCGACGCTGTCCGGTCTTGCCGTCCGGATCATCGAAGTTCCCGACGCAAGCCTTGGCATGTCGCGGTCGCTTGTCCGGGGGATCGCGGCGATCCTGGCGGGGACTCCCGGTTCCGACGACGGCATCATGATCCTGCCCGCCGACATGCCGGGCTTCACGCCAGAGGCGCTGTCAGACCTGATAACCAGGTTCAAAGCGGAGCCGCAGCATATCTGGCGCGGCGGCACCGAGGATGGACAGATCGGCCACCCGACGATCTTTCCGCGCGCGTTCTGGCCTGCGCTTTCGACCGTGACAGGGGACGAAGGCGGGCGTTCCGTCGTGCAGGCGCACCGCGACCGGGTCAGGGTCCTGCCCCTGCCCGGTCACATGGCCACGCTTGACCTCGATACGCCCGAGGACTGGGCGGCTTATCTTGCCCGCCCGGGGTGATCAGCCTCCGACGAGCACCCTTGCCTCATGGGCTTTCAGCGACAGCCTGGCTGCCGGGAAAGCGTCGGCAGTCGTGGCCAGTTGGGGGAAAAGCTCCAGCACTTCGTCCCGGGCGGCCTGATCAAGGGCGGACAGCGTCCGTTCGGCAGGCTGGAAGCTTTCAGTCCAGATGCCATCCGACAGCACGATTTCATGCCGGTCGAAAAGGATGTGAACGTAAGTCACCCCTTCGGCAGGCAGCGCCCGGGAGACTTCGGCCAGGCCGGACAGGTGCTTGGCCGGAACCAGAACCTCGCATTCGCCAAAATACATCTCGGCCCGCGCACCTTCGATCAAGACCCGGTGCTGCGGCGAGACCAGCATCGACCGCTCTGGTCCTGCCGCCCCAAGGGCCCCGGGTCCGATCCGGATGGGCTGCAATTCGGGCCGGGCCTGAAGCTCTGAATAGGAAAGGCGACGCTGACCGACCCAGCGCAAGGGTTGGGGCCCATTGTCCCGCGTCAGCACCATTTCGCCCGGAAGCAACTCCTCGACCGCGACTGGGCCACGCGCCGTCATGATGTGGGTTCCGGCCGTGAAGCAGACAATCACCAGGCTTTCGATGTCGGTGAAGGTCATCGTGCCGATGACAGCAAAACCTGGACCCGGCCCGAAGAAGGTGATCGTGCCGTTCTCGCCATTCAGCGGGTCATAGGCCACATCGATCCGTGACCAGCCAAAGCCAGTGATATCAAGCGTCAGGATATCGTTGTCGGCGCCACCACCGCCGCCATCTACCGTTTCAGCGCCCAGCACATCGTTGAGCGCGCCAGTATAGGTGACGAAGATCTGGTCCTGATCATCCCCGCCGCTGATGCTGTCGGTACCGGCGCCGCCGTAAAGCCGGTCGCGGCCGGTGCCACCCTGCACCGTGTCATTGCCGGTGCCGCCGTAGACAAGATCATTGTCCGCGCCGCCACCGATCAGGTCGTTTCCGGTTCCGCCAAGAATCGTGTCGTTGCCGGCATCCCCGAAAAGCGAGTCTGAGCCACCAATCCCGTCGATGGAATCGTTGCCACCGCCGCCAAAAATCACCGTCGTGTAGACATCGGTACCAATGTAGTTTTCTCCAGACGCACCGATCAGCGTGTCATCGAAGTTCGACCCGAAGATGCCGTCGATAGTGCCGTCCGAAGTGTCTCCGGTCGCGTGGCCGCCAGTGAAGGTTCCAGCTTCAATGTTGATGTTGACCGCAGCGTTGGACTCCGAATAATCGAAGTAATCCAACTCTGAGCCGCCCGACATCGTGTCGGCACCTGCACCGCCCGCCAGCGTGTCATCACCACTGTCGCCGAACAGGCTGTCGTTACCGTCGCCGCCCAGGACAGAGTCGTTACCCGAGCCACCCGCGACGCTGTCGTTGCCAAGTCCACCATACACTGTGTCGTTGCCGGCCTGCCCGATAAGGTCATCGACCCCGTCTTGGCCGTACAGCACGTCATCGTTGTCGCCACCGCGCAGGATATCGATGCCTGCGCCGCCATAAAGCGTGTCAAAGCCAAGCCCACCGAACAGCGTGTCATCTTCGGTGCCGCCGTCCAGCACGTCGTTGCCGTCGTCGCCATAAAGCGTGTCGGTGCCCGCGCCGCCGAACAGGGTATCAAGCCCGTCATTGCCGGACAGGTTGTCGCCATCGTTGCCGCCGTAAACGAGGTCACCGTCATTGCCGCCGTAAAGCGTGTCCAATCCGATGTCGCCGTAAAGCGTGTCCGCGCCTGCTTCTCCAGAGAGCTGGTCACCGTCATTCTCACCGAACAACTGGTCGCCATCGTCGCCGCCAAGCAGGGTATCGCCACCGATACCGCCAAAAAGGCTGTCTACGCCAAGACCGCCGTAGAGCCGGTCTGACCCAGCATCGCCGTAAAGCGTATCTGCTCCGGCATCGCCAAGAAGCGAGTCCGTATCGTTACCGCCGTAGATGCGATCGCCGTCATTGCCGCCGAAAAGGGTATCGTTGTTATTGTCGCCATAAAGCGTGTCCAGGCCGTCGTTGCCGAACACGCTATCAGTGCCAGTCCCGCCGTAGAGGAGGTCATTGGCCGTCAGGCCGCGCAGCGTATCATCACCGCCGCCACCATAGATGACATCGTTGAATGTCCCCGGAAGTGTTGGCTGATCGCCGACAATACTATTGCTACCGCCACCGCCGGTTATCGTTGCCATGCTCTACGTCCCTCTGCCTCAGCGCCGCGACCTAGCCTTTGTTTTTGTCCAATTTCTGTCCTGATTGCGTAGGTTCAACGCCTATTGCCGCGGATCATTTCATTCTTGGTGGCTTCAGTCTCACACAACCAGTATGTCGTTACGCGAAAGAACCTACTACGAGATGACTCAAAAAGCGAGTCCCGCCGCCTCAAATTCAGTAAGCGTACGGCGCGATTGGCCATATGTTGCTCGTCCCGCCGATGTCTTGAGCTCGGGGAAGAGTTCGAGGATTTCCAACCGCTGCGCGTTGCCAATCCCTTTCAAGGAATTGTCGTCCGGGTGGAAGGTTTCGGTCCAGACGCCATTGGTCAGAACGACCTCGTGCCGCTCGCACATGAAGTGCAGATACGTGGTCCCGCTTGATTGCACGGTGTGCACGCCTTGCGCGGCAAGGTGCTTGGCCGCAACCAGAACTTCCCGTTCGGTATAGCGCACCGAAACCCGGGAATTGGTGACAAGCACACGGTGGTTTGGCGACACCATCATGTCACGTTCTGGCAGCCCCTTCCCCAATGAGCCCTGCTGGATGAAAACCGGCAAGAGATGCGGATCGGCCTGGAAGTCGTGCAGGAACATCTGCGTCTTGCCGACCCAGCGCACGGTCTGG
>JBKDYO010000038.1:0-8594 GCA_046305855.1 Paracoccaceae bacterium | reverse complement strand
AGGCTCGGTCGTCAGCACCCCGACCAGCTCGCCCGCCTGATAGACCCGGTCCGCCACCTGAAACCTTTCGCTCATCCGCCGTTTGGGCTAAACCGCGACCCGAGAGCATTCAACCCCCGCGTTGCACCCCCCGCAACCGCCAAGGAGGCCCCCAATGAAATTCTTCATCGACACCGCCGACGTCGACGCCATCCGTGAGCTTCACGACCTCGGCATGGTCGACGGCGTCACCACCAACCCGTCGCTCATCCTGAAATCCGGCCGCAACATCCTTGAGGTCACCAAAGAGATCTGCTCCTTCGTCACCGGCCCCGTCTCGGCCGAAGTCGTATCGCTCAAGGCCGACGACATGCTGGCCGAGGGCCGCAAGCTGGCCGCCATCGCCCCCAACATCGCCGTCAAGGTCCCGCTGACATGGGACGGTCTCAAGACCTGCAAGACCCTGTCGGACGAGGGCTTCATGGTCAACGTCACCCTCTGCTTCTCGGCCAACCAGGCCCTGATCGCCGCCAAGGCGGGGGCGACCTTCATCTCGCCCTTCATCGGGCGTCTCGACGACATCAACCTCGACGGGCTGGACCTGATCGGCGACATCCGCACGATCTATGACAACTACGACTTCAAGACCCAGATCCTTGCCGCGTCGATCCGCACCGCCAACCACGTCAAGGACTGCGCTCTGATCGGAGCCGACGTCGTCACCGCCCCGCCGAACGTGATCAAGGCGCTGGCGAGCCATGTGCTGACCGACAAGGGCCTCGACCAGTTCACGGCGGATTGGGCGAAGACGGGTCAGAAGATCCTGTAAGCGCCGACCCCGTAGGTCGGGCTTCAGCCCGACTCTCCCTCCCCCAACCACCCCGCGCCTCCCCTCCCCCTCCGTGGGGAGGGGCCGGGGGTGGGGGGCCGACACCAACCACCAAGCGTACCCCGTAGGTCGGGCTTAAGCCCGACTCCATTCCCACCCCGTAGGTCGGGGCGTGCCCCGACTCCCCCGACCGACCACAGGGCCTCGCCCTCCCTCGGGCGGGCGCAAACCCCGCTGGTTCCCGGGCGCTTTATCCCTCAACCCTTCCCACCGCAGTTCTGCGCGTGACAAGTCAAAAGCGCCCTCCCGGGGGGAGGGAGGGCGCGGTCCGGCGGCGCAAGCGCCTTGATTCCGAGGGGCAGCACAAAAAAGTTCAGTCTCAAACGTACTTGAAGGACTCAAAATTTCTGAGAAGCTCTTGGAAAACTGTCTCCTCGTTTACTGTTATGACGTCTAATTTGATCCACGACCCGTCTGGAAATGGTATCTCCTCTTTGGTGCTGGCAGCCTGAAGATTTGGAGAGTGCTCAACCAGGTCTTCCATTCGGTAAAGAATTATTGTCTCGCCAGTTGAGGTTTGGTGCTTTAGGCAAAATGGTGGGAAATCATGTAAGTGAGAATACCAGAATCGGCTTCCGATCCCTGCGCGGTAGTTAAAATCTAAGAATGATGCAATTCTTGTGCCCGTTTCGTCAAAAATCACCATTTCCGAACCCGTTATGAATTCTACGAGGTCTGTTTCGTGGAAATTGGCAAGTGCAACTTCTGTAAAGTGCTCTGTCAAAGGGACTTCAATCCCAGACACCTTAATATTGGCAAGACCTGTTATTAGCATTCTAAAGATACTTTTGAGATCGAGGCCTTCAACATGTACCATGAACTTTCCGGAAATATTGTGTCTTGCCAAGAATCGCTCTTCAACGACAATTGGCCGTCTGAGCTTCATGTTTCTTTTGACATCATCTTTATCGTTCATCACAAGTAGTTCGATGGACTTTCGTCTCGCCTTTTGGATTGCGGTCTTGGAGAATCCTGTCCTACTTACCAGAATAGCCATATGAGCCCCAACATCGCGGTAAAGAGAATCTAGTTTGTCGATATGCTCTACAGAAACCGGCCTCCCCAAATCTTTGCATTCCACAATGCACAAAGTCTTGTGTCCAAAAACTGATCCCTCTAGGAGTATGTCAATCTGCCTAGGGCCATCGGGAGACTGAAGCTTTATATCTCGGTGAAGATTCTGCTCTGGGTTTTCATCAGCCAGTAGCTTGTAGACTTCTGCAACAAACTCCTCGAAGCCCTTTCCTGGAAGAGTTGCCATGACTATCTCTTATTTCCCAAAGACTTGAATAGGTTACGAATTCTATCAGCCCAAACTTGGTTGTCTAGTGGAATAGCAATACTTAGATATTGCACGACCGACAGAAAAGTCCCCCCTCACCGCACCAGCGGCCCGCCAAACACCCGCTCCTCCCCCTCCGCCACCCCCTTCTGCACCTTCTCCTGGACCGCAGCCCTTGCGGCCTCCACCACCGGCGGCCCCTCATCCTCCCACTCCCCACCCATCGCCTTCGCCACATCCCCGAACTGCGGCTTCTCGCCCGAGTGGGCCTCCTCCCGCTCCCGGTAATGCGCCAGCGTCTCGGCCCCCCGGATCACCCCGGCCAGCCGAGCATGCATGTAGCTGCGCAAGACGTCGTTGATCCGCGGCCCATAGCCCTCGCCCATCGACTTGAAGAACTTCAGCACATCCGCCTCCAGCGCCACACAGACCCGCTGCTTCGCCGACCGGGGCGTCGCCGTGGCGATCTGGTGCCACTCCTCGGGGATGCGGCCGGTCAGCTCGATGGTGTTGTGCAGGTCCCATTCCAGCCGCCGCATGACGTCCATCATGTAGGTCATCTGCGCGCGCTGGCGGGGGGTCTGTTTGCGAAGGTCGGGCATCGGCGGGGTCCTTTCCCGGCCATCCTCCCGCGCAAAGGTTAACGCGGGCCTGCGCATACGCGCGTATGCATGGGATGCATACGCGTTGAATACGCAGTGTTGCATCCCTGCCGGTCCCCTTTGGGGTCATGTGTTAATCCTGTCGCCAAGCCCTTGGCGGGTGGCCTATACTGCGCCCGAATTCGCATGAACCCTGGCCCGCCCGATGATCGAACCCGACCTGCGCGACCGTATCCTTGCCGAACCGGAACGCCTGCTGGACGACCGCGACGTGATGAACGCCTTGGTCGCCGCGAACGAACGCAGCCTTGGCGAGAACATCGTCGATCTGCGCGGCATCGCCATGCAACGGCTGGAGACGCGCCTCGACAGGCTGGAGGACACCCACCGTTCAGTCATCGCGGCGGCCTATGAGAATCTCGCCGGGACCAACCAGGTGCACCGCGCGATCCTGCAGCTTCTTGAACCCACGAACTTCGAGGCCTTCATGGCCAACCTGACCGGCGAGGTCGCGCAGACCTTGCGCGTGGACATGGTCCGGCTGGTGCTGGAAACCCTGCAGGACGACAGCGACGGTGACCCGACGCTGCGCCGTCTGGGCGACGTGCTGCAGATCGCCCCGCGCGGCTTTGTCTCTAACTATCTGACAAACGGTCGAAATGGCCCCGGACGTCCGGTCGTCCTGCGCGCAGTCACCGGGCTTGCGGCGGGCTTCTACGGCGACAAGGCGGACGATATCTGCTCCGAGGCGCTGATGAAGCTGGACCTTGGTCCGGGCCGTCTGCCAGGGCTTCTGGTCTTTGCCTCGGAAGACCCCAACCAGTTCAAGTCGACCCACGGCACCGATCTTCTGGCCTTCTTCGCTGGCATCTTCGAACGGGCGATGCGGCGGTGGCTGGGCTAGGCGCGGATCCTTTCCTGGCCCCGGCACTCGGGGCCTCGCTTGCGCAATGGCTCGCGCAGCTGGCCGCCCTGGAAGGCGCGGCTGCGAACACCATCGAGGCCTACCGCCGCGACGTTGCCCGCTATTTGCGGTTTCTGTCGGCTCATCGCGGCGGCGCCGAAGGCATTGCCGCCGTGGCACGGACCACCCAGTCCGACCTTCGCGCCTGGATGGCCGAGGAACGCGCCCGGGGCCTGTCCGCCCGCTCGCTCGCCCGGGCGCTGTCGGCGGTGAAGGGCTTCACCGCCTGGGCCGCCGACCGGACCGGCGCCGACGCAACGACTGTCCTTTCGGCCCGGGGCCCGAAGTTCCGCCGCAAGCTGCCGCGCCCCCTGTCCGAAGACAGCGCCTCCGCCATGCTGACCGAGATCGGCGAAGACGCGCGTGAAGACTGGATCGCCGCCCGCGACACGGCCATCGCGACGCTCCTCTACGGGCTTGGCCTGCGAATCTCCGAAGCCCTGTCGCTGACCGGGGCCGATCATCCCCTGCCCCCCACCCTCCGCATCACCGGCAAGGGCGGCAAGACCCGGCCGGTTCCGGTGATCCCCGCCGCCGCCCAGGCCGTCGCGGCCTATGTCGCCCTTTGCCCCTTCGACCTTGCCCCGACCGAGGCGCTTTTCCGCGGCGCACGCGGCGGCCCGGTCAACCCCCGCCTCATCCAGTCCGCGATGGAACGCGCGCGCCTGCGTCTTGGCCTGCCTGCCACAGCGACGCCCCATGCGCTGCGCCATTCCTTTGCCACGCATCTCTTGTCTGCCGGGGGCGATCTTCGGGCAATCCAGGAACTCCTCGGCCACGCCTCGCTGTCCACCACCCAGGCCTACACTGCCGTCGATGCCGCCCGTCTGATGGAAGTTTACGAGAAAGCTCACCCCCGCGCCTGACGCGACCCTGTTGCACGCCGCCCTGTATTCCGCCATCAAGAGGCCCATGACTCCGCGCCTGAAAGCCCTTTCTGTCCATCTCCTGACTGCCTCTGGTGCGGTCCTGTCGATGTTTGCCATGCTGGCTGCCGTCGAAGAGAACTGGAGCCTGATGTTCCTCTGGCTGGTCGTCGCGCTGATCGTCGACGGTGTCGATGGTCCGCTGGCCCGGCGCTTCGACGTCAGGAAGAACTGGCCGACCTATGACGGGGTCCTGATGGACCTGATCGTTGACTACCTGACCTATGTCTTCATCCCCGCCTTCGCGCTGTTCAAGTCCGGCCTCCTGCCCGGCTGGACAGGGTGGCTCGCGATCATCGTGATCTGCTACGGATCGGTGATCTACTTCGCGGACACCCGCATGAAGACCAAGGACAAAAGCTTTGCCGGCTTCCCGGCGTGCTGGAACATGGTAGTGCTGGTCCTCTTCGCCACCCAGCCCGGAGAGATGGTGATCCTTCTGGTGGTGATCCTGCTGACGGTGACGATGTTCACCAACCTCAAGTTCATTCACCCGGTGCGGACCAGCCGCTGGTACGAGATTTCGCTGGGTGTCTGCATCGCCTGGATTCTGCTGGCCGGCTGGGCCGCCTGGTGGGATTTCCAGGAGGGCCCGATTGCGAAATGGCTACTGGTGCTGACCTCGCTTTACCTCTGCCTTGCGGGGATCGCGCAACAGATCATCCCCGAAAGCATTCGCCGGGTCCGGTGACCAAAATCCTTAAGTGAGGATTTTGACAAGTTTCTTGAGCAAGAAATTTGCCCTGTCCTACAGCCGCGTCAGCATAACGCCCGCGACAATGATGACCGAGGCCAGCGCCTTTTCCCCGGTCATCCGCTCGCCGAAGACCAGCCAGCCGATCAGCACGGCGAACAGGATCGACGTCTCGCGTAGCGCCGCCACCACCGCGATCGGTGCCAAGGTCATCGCCCAGATCGACACGGAGTAGGCCCCATAGCTTGCCGCCGAGGCGAAGGCCCCCATCCGCCAGGCCTGCCAGTTCCGCGGGATCACATCCCAGCCGCGCAAGGCCAGCATGCCCAGGGTAAAGAACACCCCGTCCGCCACGAAAACCCAGGCCACATAGGCCGCAGGCGACCCCGAAACCCGCGCGCCCATGCCGTCGATCAGCGTATAGGTTGCCGTGGCACAGGCTGAACCCAGCGCGAAGGGCAGAAGCTTGCGATCTTCGCCACTGGTGAAGACCCCCCGCGCCATCAGAAGGATCCCTGCCGCCACCACCGCGATGCCGATGTATTCCTGATGCGTCACGGCGTCCGCAAGGAAGGCCGCGCCGAAGAGTGCCACGATCATTGGCGCGGCCCCCCGGGCGATGGGGTAGACGCGGGACAGGTCGCCCCGGTCATAGGCATAGGTCAGGAAGAACTTGTAGGCGAAATGCGTGCAGCCCGCCGCGATCACCCAAGGCACCGCCGCCCGGTCTATGGCCGGGGTCAGCATCACCACCGCCAGCCCGATCGGCACCTCGACAATCGACAGGATCACCATCCCGCCGACCTTCGAGGTCCCCACCTTGATCAGCGCATTCCACAGCGCATGCAGGAAGGCCGCACCAAGGACGGCCAGGAAGACGCCAAGGGTCAAGGGGCACCCGTCATAAATCCGTTACATGCAGGCGTAAGCCCCGGCCCCGGGCTCTGCAAGCCGGGGAATAGGTCCAGTCCGGTCCCGTCGATAGGCTCAGCGATCGGCGCGCGCCCAACCGGATGCGGACCATAGCCACGTCAAGTCGTCCCGCTACAGCAACAGCGCCCCCTCATGCCGCAACAACGCCGCCTTCGTCTCGACGCCACCCGGCGCAGAAAAGCCGCCGAACCAGTTCGTCCCCGTCACGCGATGGCAGGGGATGATGATCGGCAAGGGGTTCGCCCCGCAGGCTTGCCCGACCGCCTGTGCCGGGGCGCCGACAGCCTTGGCAATCTGCCCATAGGTCCGTGTCTCGCCAAAAGGGATCTCCGCCATCGCCCGGCGCACCGACGCGTTGAGACCCGCCCCCCAGTCCACTGGCAGGTCGAACCGTTCAAGCCGCCCCGCGAAATAGGCAGCCAGCTGCGACAGCCCCTCGGCAAGAAGCGGGCTTTCCCCCGGAACATCGGGAAGCCGCCACTCAAGCCCCACCAGCAGCCCATCCCGCTCTACCAGTGCCACCGGCCCGAAAGGCCCCGTGATCCCGGCCCGGATCATCGGACCGCCTCCCGCCGCAGCGGCGCAAAGGCCTGCCGCAGGATCTCTGCCATGCCCTCGACTGCCGGAGACGTCCCGCGCGGGTTCCGCCGCAACACCACCCGCGCTGAATCGACGATGGGAAACCCGTCCTCGGCCGTCAGCTCCCGGCACCCCGGGGGGATCGTGCTGCGCGACAGGGGGGCAATCGCCATCCCGTTCGTCACCGCCACCCGGAACCCCCCCGCCATGTCGCAGCTCCAGGCCGCGCGCCAGTCGATGCCCTGCCGGTCCAGCGAGTGTTCGGCATAGTCCCGGCTCCACTCCGACCGGAAATAGACCGCGACCGGCACCGGGCGGCGCAGATGCTGGGCATGGGTCACCGAGGTCACCCAGACCGTCGGGTCGATACACAGGACCTCGCCATCCTGCACATAGGCCCAGTCATAGATCACCCCAAGGTCGATCTCGTCCGCCTCCAGCGCCGCGATCTGCGCCGAGGAATGATCGACCCGGACGGAAACCTGCACCCCTTCGTGCCGTTCATCGAAAGCCGCCAAGGCGCGTGGCAGCACTGTCCCGGAATACTCGTCCGAAATCCCCACCCTGACCGGCCCGACAAGCGGCTTTTCCCGCAGCGCGACCGCCGCCTCGTCCAGAAGCGCGACCACCCGCCGCGCGTAAGGCACCAACTGCTCGCCGCGGGGAGTCAGCACGACCCCCCGCGCCTGCCGGTCGAACAGGGGCTGGCCCAGGCTCTCCTCCAGCCGCTTGACCTGCAGGCTGACCGCCGACTGCGTCCGGTAAAGCCGCCCCGCCGCTGCCGTGACGGACCCCGCATCCGCCACCGCAAGGAAGCTGCGCATCAAGTCACTGTCCAGCGGTTGCATCAGTCACCCATGAGTCATTCTTATGTCACCTATCAAACCTATTCGTTTGTGAAATGTCAAACCAACCCCTATCTCTGGGTCTCAAGCAAAGGAGACCTATCATGTTCGCCCGCCTCTTCGACCTTCTGCAGCTGCGCCGCTCGACTGCGTTCCTGCTGGAACGCGAAGATGATCATTTGCTGGACGACATCGGTCTGACCCGGGACGACCTTCTGGCCCTGCGCCGCGGCGACAGCTTTGCCCAAGCGCTCGCCAGCACTCTGCGCTTCCATTCGACGCCGACGCCTCGCGGTCTCCCCGTAAGCGCTTCGGCCTGACTCTTCGCCGGGGGTGCCTCACCCTCGGCGAAGTCTTTCCAACACAACAGCAAGCAGCCCAAGAATTTTCGACGAAAATTCTTGGGCCTGTCCTACACCGGCAACATCCGCCGCAGGATCTTGCCGGAAGCCGATTTCGGAATCGCCTCGATGAAGGTGATGCGCTTCGGCAGCTTGTAATGCGCCAGTTGCCCGGCCAGATGCGCCCGGATCGCGGCCTCTTCGGCCCCTTCTGCGGGCACAACGAAGGCCACCGGTATTTCTCCCGCCTCGTCGTCCGGCACACCCCGCACCGCCGCATCCTTCACCATGGGAGAAGTCAGGAGTGCGGCCTCCACCTCGGCCGGGGCGACCTGGAAGCCCTTGACCTTGATCAGCTCCTTCAGCCGGTCGCGGATGAAGACATGTCCGTCGGCACCCACTTGCGCGAGATCCCCGGTTTTCAGCCAACCCTCGTCGGTCAGCGTCGCAGCCGTGGCGTCGGGCCGGTTGTGATAGCCCGGCATCACCTGCGGCCCCCGCACCCAAAGCTCGCCCTCGGCCCCTTCCGCCACATCCTGCCCCGTCAACGGATCGACGAT
>JBKDYO010000037.1:0-10573 GCA_046305855.1 Paracoccaceae bacterium | reverse complement strand
GCTTTTGTCGCCGGATGGGCAACTGATCTCGAACGTCGACGTGCATGTCACCCCCGACGTCGCCGAATTCAAGGAGCGTCTCCAGCAGATCCTCCCGGGCGAACAAATCGAGGTCCGGACCGCCAACGACGGCATCGTGCTTTCCGGTCAGGTCTCCTCGACCGCGAAACTCGATCGCGCGCTTGATCTTGCCAACCGCTATGCGCCTGATCGGGTCTCGAACCTGATGGTCGTCGGCGGCACGCAGCAAGTGATGCTGAAGGTCCGTTTCGCCGAAGTGAACCGGACGATCACCAAGAACATCTCGTCATCGCTCGCGCTAGGCGATAGCGGGCGTCTGCGTGGTGAAACGGGCACATATCTTAGCGGCTCGAACGGCCTTGGAACTTCGCTTGCCCTTCGGGAGGACGTTGCCGGTGGCATCGCCTTCGGCGGGTCGATCGGTGGGTTGCAGTTTGAAGTCCTGCTCGAGGCGCTGGAAGCCAAGGGCATGGTCCGCACCCTTGCGGAACCGAACCTGACCGCACTTTCGGGCCAGGAAGCGAAATTCCTGGCGGGCGGCGAATATCCCGTTCCGGTGGCCCAGACCAACGATACCGTCACCGTGGAATTCAAACCCTTCGGTGTCGAACTGAACTTCACGCCCGTCGTCGTCGATCAGGACATCATCAACCTGACCATCGACGCCGCAGTCTCTTCGATTGACCCGGCCAACGGGATCAACGTTTCGGGCTTCGAAATCGACGCCTTCAAGCGGCGCGAAACCTCGACCACCGTGGAAATGCGGGACGGCGAAAGCTTCGCCATTGCCGGACTTCTGCAGGATGACTTCACTGACCTGAACTCGCAGCTTCCTTGGGTCGGCGACATTCCGATCCTCGGCGCACTGTTCCGCAGCTCGGAATACCAGCGGGCGCAGACCGAACTGGTGATCATCGTCACGCCGCACCTTGTCACCCCAGTGGCAGGCGAGGCTCTGGCGCTGCCTACCGACCGTGTCCGCATCCCGACCGAACGCGAGCTGTTCCTGTTCGGCGACGTTGCGAGCAGTCCGAAGAAAGGCGCTGCCGCCGAAGTGGCCCGCCAGGACTTCAGCTCGTCCTACGGCTATGTGATGGAGTAAGGAGATGACAATGATGCTTCCCAAACTCCTTGCTGCCACCGCCCTTCTGGCACTGACCGCCTGCGGCGAGTCCTCGGTCTCCTGGGACCGGGAGCTTGGCTCGGAGGTCGACAAAGGCCAGTTCGGCAATGCCACGATGAACAACACGCTCATCCAGACGGGCGAGCTGTCCTACACCGTGGCCTTGGCAGAACGTTTCGCCGCCGAAGTGCCGGATACGATCAACTTCGCCTTCAACAGCGCCGAGCTTTCGGTCGAAGCGCAAGACATCCTCCGGAAACAGGCGAATTTCATCAAGCAGTTCCCCGAGGTTCGCTTCCGCGTCTTCGGGCACGCAGACAAGGTCGGCTCGAACGGGTACAACCAGCGTCTCGGCCTGCGCCGGGCACAGGCGGCCGTGGCTTACCTCACCTCGCAAGGCATCAGCCGCTCGCGACTTGAGGCTGTGGTCTCCTTCGGCGAAACCCGTCCGCTCATCGCAACGAATGAGGCGGAAGTCCGCAACCGCCGCACGGTGACCGAGGTCTCGGGCTTCGTGAAGTCGCATCCGCTGGTCCTGAACGGCAAGTACGCCGAGATCATCTGGCGCGAATACGTTCTGAGCGGCGTGCGGCCACACGTGGGCCAGCAGGCCGACGCCGGAGCCGACGGCGGCTGATACGCCGACACCCTTCCAGAAAAGAGGCCGGGCCCTGCGCCCGGCCTCTTCGTTTCCAGAACGTAGCATAATCCCAGAAACAGGCTCATTTAGCCCAATTATCGCCACCATTCTTGAACAAGGTCCACCAGAAGAGATGAGTTCTGGGGCCCAACGTCCCAAGAGTTGACTGCACCGAAGACGATGCTGCCAACCCCTTGGATTTATGTGCAAAAAGCCCCGCACCGAAAGGACCTGACGCGATATGACGAGCAAAGCCACAGTTCAGAGCGATCCGGCGCCGATCCTCGCCTGCACGATTTCGCGCGATGTGCAGCGATTCGATCTTCTGATCGACGACATGGAGCAAGAGCTGGGCGAAGCCTGGGGTGACCTCAACTTCGAGGATGCGCTGGTGTTCCTCAAGCAGCCGGACAGCACCGGCATGCAGTTCGTCGCCATCGCCGTCGACAGCGAAGACGAGAGCGAGCTCTCGAAGATGAACGACGTGATCAAGGCGGCAAAAGCCAAGAAGATCAAGGTTCTGCTGATTGCCAACCAGGTCAGCCCGTCGGTTCTGCACCAGATGCTCAAGCTTGGGGCCGACGATTTCGTGCCCTACCCGCTGCCGGAAGGCGCGCTGCACGATTCGATCGAACGCCTGCGCAAGCCCGCGCCGGTCATGCCCGATGGCTATGACCCGGAAACCGGCACGTTCAATCCGGTCTTCAAGGCCAAGGGCGACCGCAACGGCGTCATCCTGCCCGTGCACGGCATGGCTGGCGGTGTCGGCGCGACGACTTTTGCTGCCAACCTGGCGTGGGAGCTGTGCCTGATCCCGGAAACCGAAGGGATGCGCGTTTGCGTCATCGACTTCGACCTCCAGTTCGGATCGGTCGCAACCTATCTCGACTTGCCGCGGAAAGAAGCGGTTCTGGAGATCCTGACCGACACGTCGGGCCTTGACGCGGATTCGCTGGTCAAGTCGATGCTGACATTCAACGAAAAGCTGCACGTCTTCACGGCGCCCGCCGACATGCTTCCGCTGGAAGTGGTGTCACCGGAAGATGTCGGTCGCATCCTCGACACCGCACAAGCCAACTTCGACTTCGTCATCGTCGACATGCCGTCGACCGTGGTCGCCTGGACCGAGGCCGTCCTGACCCGGTCCCACGTCTACTTTGCGCTTCTCGAACTCGATCTGCGCTCGGCCCAGAACATCCTGCGCTTCATCCGCGCCCTGAAGGCCGAGGCCCTGCCGCATGACAAGGTGCGCTACGTGCTGAACCGCGCGCCCAAGTTTACCGACCTTTCGGCCAAGGCCCGCGTCAAGCGCATGGCTGAAAGCCTGGACATTGATATCGAGGTCCAGCTGCCCGACGGCGGCGAACAGGTCACGCAAGCGAACGACCACGGCCTGCCGATTGCCGAAAGTGCGGGCAAGAACCCGCTGCGCAAGGAACTGCAGAAACTCGCCAAGTCCTTGTACGAAATCAACAAAGCCACCGAAACCGCCAAAGCCTGATCTAGGGGGAACCATTCGTGTTCAGTCGTTTCAAGAAAGACACGCCAGCCGGACTCGCTCCAGGTGCCCGCCCGACCCCGGGAGGTACGGCTCCGGTTTCCCAGGTGAACGACAAGGCGGCCTTCGCCCAGCGCGCAGCGCCGCAGCCCGCAGTCCAGCAGCGCGCCGCAGCCGAGGCCGTGGCCGCTGACAAGGAAAAGAAGCGCAAGGAACGTCTGACCGAACTCAAGGTCGAGATCCACAAGCGGCTTCTGGAAGACCTTAACCTTTCGGCCATCGAATCGGCCACCGAACAGTCCCTGCGCGGCGAAATCTCGGCACTCGCGACCGAAGCGCTCGATGACATGTCCGTCGCGCTGAACAAGGAAGACCGCCTGGCCCTGAACCAGGAGCTTTATGACGAGGTCATGGGCCTTGGCCCGCTGGAACCCCTGCTGAAAGACGAGACCATCAACGATATTCTCGTCAACGGGCCCAAGCGCATCTTCGTCGAACGCGCGGGCAAGCTGTCGCTGTCGGACGTGACTTTCCGCGACGAACGCCACCTTCTGCGCATCATCGACAAGATCGTGTCCGCCGTGGGCCGCCGTGTCGATGAATCCAACCCCTATTGCGACGCACGCCTGCAGGACGGCAGCCGTTTCAACTGCATGATCCCGCCGATCGCGGTGGACGGCTCGCTGGTGTCCATTCGTAAGTTCAAGAAGGACAAGCTGAAGATCGAGGACCTCGTCCGCTTCGGCGCCTTCACGGAAGAAATGGCCGCCTATCTGCAAGCCGCCGTGTCCTGCCGCCTCAACATCATCGTCTCGGGCGGTACGGGTTCGGGTAAAACCACCACGCTCAACGCGCTGTCGTCCTTCATCGACAACCACGAACGCGTGCTGACGATCGAAGACACCGCCGAACTTCAGCTCCAGCAGGTCCATGTGGGCCGGATGGAAAGCCGCCCGGCCAACGTCGAAGGCAAAGGGGCCGTGACCCAGCGGGATTGCTTGCGCAACGCCCTTCGTATGCGTCCTGACCGCATCATCGTGGGGGAAACCCGGGGTGAAGAGGTCATCGACATGCTGCAGGCCATGAACACCGGCCACGACGGCTCGATGACCACGATCCACGCCAACAACCCGCGCGATGCGATCAGCCGTTTGGAAAACATGGTTGCTATGGCCGGGATCGAGATGCCACTGAAGGCCGTCCGCAGCCAGATCGCGTCGGCTGTGAACCTGATGGTTCAGGCCAGCCGTCTGCAGGACGGGACGCGCCGCATGACCTCGGTGACCGAAATCACCGGGATGGAAGGCGAAGTCATCTCGATGCAGGAAGTCTTCCGCTTTGAACGCCTGGGGGTCGAGCCGTCGGGCAAGATCATCGGTCGCTTCAACGCGACGGGCATCCGGTCGTCCTATTCCGACCGCTTCCGCCAGTGGGGCTTTGACCTGCCCGCTTCAATCTACGAACCGACCATCTGACCGCCATGCAGATCAGCACCGCACCCCTAATCTATCTCATGATCTTCGTGGCGGTCGTCGTGATCGTCAACGGGATCTACCTGATCGTTTTCGGCAAATCGATCAGCCTGAACAGCCGGGTCAGCCGCCGCCTGACACTTCTGGAAAAGAACGCGAACCGCGAACAGGTTCTGGAACAGCTCCGCAAGGAGATGAACCAGCACCTGAACGCGAAGAACATCCCGCTGTATTCGATGCTGGCCAAAAAGGCACAGCGCGCGAATATCGCCTTCTCGCCCCAAGCGCTGATCGGGATCATGGCGCTGCTGTCGGTGTTTGCCTTCCTGATGCTCTCGGTCTTCACGGGCGCCGACATTGGTCTGCGTATCGTCGTCGGCATCGCGATGGGTGTGGGCGGGGTCTTCCACTGGGTCAACCGCACCGCGAAAAAGCGGATGGGCCTTCTGGAAGAACAGCTGCCCGACTCCATCGAACTGATGGTCCGCTCACTGCGCGTTGGCCACCCGTTCTCGACCGCGATCGGCATCGTCGCCAAGGAAATCCCCGACCCGCTGGGGTCCGAATTCGGCGTGATCTCGGACGAAGCCGCCTATGGCCGCGACGTCTCGGAATCGCTCAAGGCCTTCGCCGAACGCATGGACAGCCAGGACCTTCGCTTCCTCGCGGTTGCCGTGTCGATCCAGCAGCAGTCGGGCGGCAACCTGGCCGAAATCCTCGAAGGCCTCTCCAAAGTGGTCCGCGCCCGGTTCAAGCTGTTCCGCCGGGTTCGCGCCATCACGGCCGAAGCCAAATGGTCCGGCATGTTCCTCTCGGGCTTCCCGATCGCCGCGCTGGTCATGATCAACGTGGTCCAGCCCGACTATTACGACGCGGTCAAAGAGACCTCGGCCTATGTTCCGGCCGCCCTCTTTGTCGTCGTCTTCCTGATCATCAACATCATCTACATGAAGGTGATGACCAACATCAAAGTGTAGGTCGGATATGGACTTCTTCAGCAATCTCATGTCGGGCATGACCGACCGCTTCGGACCGATGGCCCCGCTTCTGGCCGTCGGTCTCCTCGGCCTCCTTCTGATCCTCATGGCGCTTCCCATCGTGATGAAGCGCCAGCGCGACCGCTTTCGCGAGCTGAAAGAACAGGCCCCGAAAACCGGCAATGAGAAGAAGCGCGCGCTTCGCAAGACCGAAAAGGTCGACAAGCTCGAGAAGTTCGCCCACTTCCTTGAACCGCAGAAAAAGGAAGAGCTTTCGGCCGCCAAGATGACCTTGCTGCGCGCCGGCTATTCCAATAAGAACTCGGTCCGGATGTTCCACGCCATCCAGTTCCTGATGGGGATCCTGTTTCTCATCGGCGGGCTGATCATCGCGCTGGCCAAGTCCTTCTCGCAGGAAATGGGGCCGATCGACTTTCTCCTGCACAGCCTTCTGCCCTGCGCCGTCGGCTATTACATCCCGCGCTACTGGGTCAACAAACGCGTGACCCAGCGCCAGACCGAGATCATCCAGGGCTTCCCCGATGCGCTTGATCTGATGCTGGTCTGCGTCGAAGCCGGACAGTCGCTTGACCAGTCGATCATCCGCCTCGGCAAGGAAACCCGCGCAGGCTACCCCGCCCTTGCCGACGAATTCGACATGGTCGCGCAAGAGGTCAAGGCCGGCAAGGAACGCATTTCGGTTCTGAAGGACATGGCCGAACGCGTGGGTGTCCCGGACGTGGCCTCGTTTGTGACCACGATCATCCAGTCGGCCACCTTCGGTACCTCGATTGCCGATGCGCTGCGGGTCTACTCCGCCGACATGCGCGACAAGCGCATCATGCGGGCGGAAGAGAAGGCCAACATGTTGCCGACGAAACTGACCCTTGGCACAATGCTGTTTACAGTTCCGCCGCTTCTGGTCATTCTCATCGGGCCTTCCATCCACGGAATGGTGACCATGCTGGGCCAGTTGGCGGCCGGCCTCTGATACAAAACGGGACGCGACTTGCGCCTAGCAGTCCTTCTGACGCTGTGCTCTGCACTCCTACTGGTCGGCTGTACGCCGACCAGTGGTGTTTCCAGGAACAAGCCCTATGGCGTTGATGCCAGCGGGAAAGGTGTCGACGGCATGACTGTCGGCCACCGCCTGATGGAGGCGGGCGAGCATGAGCTTGCCCTCAAGGCCTATCTCCGTGGCGCGGGCGAAACCGGCATCAATGCCGACGTCCTCTCGGCCATCGGGTCTGCCAATCTTTCGTTGGGGCGGCTGGGCCAGGCCGAAAGCATCCTCAAGCGTGCTCTGGAACTTGATCCCAATTTCGTCCCGGCCCTGAACAATCTGGGCGTGGTGATGATGGAACAGGGCCAGATCGGCGAAGCGCGGGTCTACTTCCAGAAGGCCTTCGCGCTGGATAGTGGCGAAACGGACTCAATCCGTGAAAACCTGATGCTCGCTATCGCGCAAAGCGAAGCGAACGTGTATGATCCTGATCAAGAACAAGAAGATGGCGGGTTCCGTCTCGTCCGGCAGGAGAAGGGCAAGTTCGTGCTTCTCTCGGATCTCTAGACGGCGGCACGTCAGACAAGAATACGGGCAGTCAACAAAAAGGACGCTGAATATGCGCCATCCGGCTTTCGTAGTGCTGTGCCTCAGCGGCGCAGTCGCCCTGTCGGCCTGTCAGAAGAATTCTGACGCTCAGGTCCAAAGGGCGCTCAAAGACGTCAACGTCATCGACGAATCCAACCTCAATGATGTGATGCTTTCGGTTGCCGATCCTGGAGAGGCGGTGGATTACTTCGCTCGCACTTTGCAAGAGAACCCCGACCGGATCGACTTGATGCGCGGCCTCGCCCGCTCGCTCACCCGGGCGCAGAAACCGACCGAGGCAGCACAGGTCTGGCGGCAGGCCGTCGCCCATCCGGAAACGACGCCCGAAGACCGGGTGATGCTGGCGGATGCACTGATCCGGTCGAACCAGTGGCCCGAAGCCAAGGCCGAACTGAACCAGATTCCGCCGACCCATGAATCCTTCGACCGCTACCGGCTTGAGGCGATGGTCGCCGACAGCGACAAGAACTGGAAGAAGGCGGACAGCTTCTACGAAATTGCCACCGGGCTGACCACCACACCATCCGGAGTGCTGAACAACTGGGGCTTCTCCAAGCTGACCCGGGGCGATGCGCCGGGCGCCGAAAAGCTGTTCATGGAAGCGCTGACCTACGACCCGTCGCTCTTCACTGCGAAGAACAACCTGGTCCTCGCCCGCGCCGCCCAGCGCAAGTATGACTTGCCGGTCGTGCGCATGACCCAGATCGAACGCGCCGAGATGCTCTATTCCATGGCCCTCGCGGCGATCAAGCAGGGCGATGTCTCGGTCGGCAAGGGTCTGCTGAACCAGGCCATCGAAACCCATCCGCAACATTTCGAGGCCGCCGTGCGTAGCCTTGAAGCCCTTGATGCAAATGTGAAAACCTGATGCTAGAGCCGACCGATGCGATGATCCTTCTGGTCCCGGTGCTGCCCATCGCGATATGGGCGGCACTGTCGGACCTGAAGCGGATGAAGATCCCCAATGCGTCCGTTCTTGCCATGGCTGCGGTCTGGCCGCTGCTTGGTTGGTATCTCGTGCCGATGTCGGCCTGGCTCTGGGGCTTTGCGCTGATGGCCATCGTCTTCGTGGCGGGCTTTCTGCTCTATCTCACCGGGACATTCGGGGCAGGCGACGCCAAGTTCGCGGCTGCGATGGCCGGGCTTTTTGTCGGCGGCAACATTGGCGCAATCCTTCTGATCATCTTCGTCTGCATGGTCGGCTCGCTGTTCATTCACCGGGTTTTGCGAAGCCTTC
This sequence comes from Paracoccaceae bacterium, assembly GCA_046305855.1. GTDB lineage: Bacteria > Pseudomonadota > Alphaproteobacteria > Rhodobacterales > Rhodobacteraceae > Tabrizicola. Next base: position 1,993 of record JBKDYO010000037.1, on the reverse strand, counting down.
CCTTCGTCCGAAACGCGACGCCGGACTGGGAAAGCTGGACCAAGCGGCGCTATTTTCCCTTCGGTCTGGCGCTTTCGTCGATCGTCATCTTCTATCTTCTTGCCGCCATCTGGCCACAGGGCTGACACAAGTCACGTTTACGACTCAATCCGCTGAACTTCGCTGGATTGTTTACGGAGCTTGCCCATGAACGCTGAGGCCCCGGTATCAGGCGTGCAACCGCCGCCTTCGCCCCGCTCGCTGGAAGATACCGGCCTGTCGATCATCATGATGCGCGACATCCTGTTGAAGTCGATGTTCCGCACCAACCAGGCGCTGGTGACTGCGCTGTCGAAAATCATCTGCCTGCCCGTCCCGCTTACGCAAGAGCTTGTGGACCTTGCGCGCACGCAGAAACTTCTGACCGCGATGGGGACCATGTCCGCCACGGCCAGCAATGAAATGGCCTATGAACTGACCGACGCCGGGAAGGCCCGCGCCTTGGACGCGCTGTCGCAGTCGGAATACTACGGCGCGATGCCTGTGCCGCTGCCGCAGTACCAGGTGCAGATCAAGCGCCAATCGGTGCGTGACATCCGCCTGAACCGCGAACAGCTTTTGTCCGGCATGGGCCACCTGATCCTGCCGCCCGATCTCATCGACAACCTCGGCCCCGCCGTGACTTCAGGTCGTTCGATCCTCCTCTACGGCCCGCCCGGCAACGGTAAGTCCTCGATCAGCCACGGCATCCGCGCCGCCCTTGGCGACAAGGTCTATGTGCCCCGCGCCATCGAGTATTCCGGCCAGATCATCTCGGTCTATGACCCGATCGTCCATTCTTCTGCCGAAGCTGCGGTCGACGACCCGAACTCGCTCCGCCGCACGTCGAACCGCTTCGACAACCGCTATGTCTATTGCGAACGCCCCTCGGTCATCACCGGTGGTGAACTCTCGCTCGACATGCTCGACCTGAACTACAACCCCACCGCCCGCACCTACCAGGCCCCCCGGCAACTGAAAGCCACTGGCGGCAGCTTCATCATCGACGACCTTGGCCGCCAGGCCGAACCGCCGCAGAAGATCGTCAACCGCTGGATTGTGCCGCTGGAAGAAAGCCGCGACATCCTCGCGCTGCAATCGGGCGAAAAGTTCACCGTGCCCTTCGACACGCTTGTGATCTTCTCGACCAACTTCCACCCGAACCAGATCTTCGACGGCGCGGCCCTGCGGCGTATCTTCTTCAAGATCAAGATCGACGGACCGAGCCAGGAGAACTTCCTTAAGATCTTCGCCATGGTCGCCCGCAAGAAGAAGATGCCGCTGGACGAGGTGGCGCTGATGCACCTGATGAAGGTCAAGTTCCCGACCATCGCCAACAACTACGCGAACTATCAGCCGGTCTTCCTGATCGACCAGATGATCGCCGTCTGCGAGTTCGAGAACATCCCCTACCAGATGACGCCCGAGCTTATCGACCGCGCCTGGGGCAACATGTTCGTCCGCCAGGAAGACATCGCCCACTGATCCTGCGCCACTGCGACCGAAAGGGCGTCACGCGAAAACCGTGACGCCCTTTTCCGTCACGACAGCATCCAGCCGCTGATCGAAGCCGTCAATCGGCACTTCGTCCACCTCTTGCGCGGCGAAGGCAAAGCCCACCGCCAGCACTGGCCCCCGCGCCCGCAGCCCCTCCAGCGTCCGGTCGTAGAACCCCCCGCCGTAGCCCAGCCGATAGCCCCGCCGGTCCCAGGCCAGCATCGGCACGATCAACACCTCCGGCTCGACCCAGGCGCCCTCCTCCGGGATCATCGCCTTGAACGCGCCTTCGACCAGGCGGCACCCCGGCGACCACTCCCGGAACCGCAGCGGAGACGCCTTCGCCACGATCACCGGCACCCCCACGGTCCCCTGATGTGCCGCCATCGCGGGCAGCGGATCGATCTCTGTCCGCATCGGCATGTAGCCGGACAGGACCTTGCCCCGATGCGCCGCCAGAAAATCCGCCAGGATCTCG
>JBKDYO010000036.1:0-38536 GCA_046305855.1 Paracoccaceae bacterium | reverse complement strand
GCAGCTCCTCTCGCATCATCTGGTGCAGTTCGGGCAGCCGGTGGAAGGGAACGGCCGGCCAGACATGGTGCTCGACATGATAGGGCATGTTCCAGGCCAGGAACCGCACCAGCCGGTTGGTGAAGGTCGTCCGCGTGTTCTCGAACATGTTCGCGACCCTCGGGCAGTCGCCGTGTTCAGCCAGAAGGTATAGCCGCAGGAACGGCTGTCCCAGCAGAACGGGCAGCACCCAGACCCACAGCAGCACCGGCGTCCAGATCAGGCTCAACACCGCCAGCGCGTAGAAAAGGGCCATCCCCCGGGCCTCGCGCACAACCCGCGCCTTCGCCCCCTCCGGCACGTACTCACCTGTTACCCGACCCGCGACCAGAGCCGCCATCAACCGCAGTTCCGACCCCCAATAGGGCAGGCCCGAGACATGGATCACCCAGTCCCGCAGGCTGCCCGGCTTTTCGCTCGCCAGTTCCGGGTCCTTGCCCGGCAGGTTCGTCCAGCGGTGATGCGCCAGGTGGAAATAGCGGAACCACTCGAAGGGAAGCAGGATCAGAAAACCCGCCAGACGCCCCGCCCAGTCGTTCAGCCCGACGCTGGCAAAGGGCGTCCGATGTGTCGCCTCATGTTCCAGCGTGAAGAGGGAGATGATCAGCACCCCCTGCACCGGGATCAGCGCCCACCACCCCGGCACACCAAACCCGATCAGCGCGCCCACGCCCAGGATCAGCCCGACGTGCAGCGCCAGATGCTGCAGCCCTTCGCGGTTCGTGGCCCGCGTCATCTCTTCCCGCAAGGCCACCGGAACTGCGCTCAAGAAGTCCTTGTGGTCTCTCAACGACCCAGCTCCCACCCGGGCGGGGCCAGCTCGAACCCCTCGAACCGGAACCCCGGGCTGACTGTGCAACTGACCAGCGTCCAATCTCCGGTCGACCGCGCCGCCTGCCACCACCCCGCAGGCACGAGCGCTTGCACCACCTCGCCCCCCAGCACGTCCGGCCCGAGGCTTAGGTCCTCGGCAGCGTCCACCCCCAGCGACAGAACCAAAGGCGCGCCTGCATGCCAGAGCCAGATCTCGTCCGCATCCACCCGGTGCCAATGGCTCCGCTCGCCCGCCTTCAGAAGAAACAGGATCGCCGTACCACTCGCCCGGCCCTCGACCAAAGGTCCGGCCCAGGTCTGCCGGTACCACCCGCCCTCAGGATGCGGCTGCAATTCCAGCTTCCGGATGATCTCGTCCGCGCTCATGCCTGCCTCCACTCACCGGGCGCGAGCCCTTCCAGCGTCCAGTCCCCGACCCGCCAGCGGATCAGCCGCAGGCACGGCAGACCCACAGCTGCACACATCCGCCGCACCTGCCGGTTCCGCCCCTCGCGGAGCGTGAGTTCAATCCACCCGTCCGGCACCGACTTGCGCACCCTTATCGGCGGCACCCGGGGCCAGAGCCACACAGGCTCCTCCACCCCCCGCGCCCCGGCCGGAAGCGTAGGGCCGTCGTTCAACTCCACCCCGCGCCGCAGCCGTTCCAGAGCGGCCTCAGTCAACACCCCCTCGACCTGCGCCAGATAGGTCTTCTCCAGCTTGTGCCGCGGGTCCGCGATCCGCGCCTGCAGCTTGCCGTCGTCGGTCAGGACCACGAGCCCTTCCGAATCCCGGTCCAACCGCCCCGCCGGATAGACCCCCTTTACAGGGACGAAATCCGCCAGCACGGCCCGCTCCCCCTCGCGGGAAAACTGGCAGAGTACGTCATAGGGCTTGTTCAGAAGGATCAGCATCGCCCGAAGCTACCCCGGCCGTCCTTCCACCGAAAGATCATCAGTCGGGCTTCGGGCAATAGCCCCCGCGCAGACAGCGCAGCGCAGGTTTCACGTTGGCCGGATCGGGATCTATCACCTCCGAGCACAGCCCGGACATCGCACGAAAGCCATCCTGCACCTGCATCAGCCAGACCAGTCCGGTCTTGCCGGGCAACCGCTCGACCTCGGCAGAGGTGTCGTATCCGCCAGCGATGACGCTGAAATCCGGAAAGATCAGCGTAACCTCGGTCTCGAACGGCTGGTCGAACGCCCGTCGCGAGGCCCGAAACCCGGTGAAGCGGGCTGTCCAGACCTCGAAGTCCAAAGCTGGGGCAACCTTCACGTCACCAACACGCGCCTTGTCGGACCGTTTCAGATCAGACAACTCCCCCAGCGCCAGCACATAGGTTCCCGGCTGTTCCTCGTACCACCAGTAGTCGCGCTGGATTGAAGGGATCAGGCATTCCAGCGCGCTCACAGGCAGCGGCAGGGTCGCCGCTAGGGCCGCAATCACCGCCATCGCGCTTCGCATCACTAAGCCCGCTCCATTTGCGGCAACGCTGCCATTTCCGTGGTCTTGCGACAAGACCCTAAGCCAAGTCCCTGTTGCCTAGCCGCCGGTGCCATGCCAGCCTTTCCCCATGACCCATACCCTCATCATCGGCGCCGGGATCACTGGTGCGGCCCTGGCGTTCCAGCTCACCCGACGGGGCGAGCGTGTGACCCTCATCTCCACCCATGCCGAAGGCGGCCTCGCCTCTGCCGCCTCTTTCGGCTGGCTCAATGCCTCATTCTACCTCTCGCACGCCCACTACCATCTCCGCCAGGATGGCCTCGCCGCCCACCACCGCCTGCAGGCCGCAGTTCCGGGCCTGCCCACCAGCTGGCAAGGCTGTCTCTGGTATGAAGCGACCGGCGCGGCGCAGGAAGAAACCGCTTCCGACCTCGCCGCCCTCGGCTACAAGGTCGACCGTCTGACCCGGACGCAGATCGCCGCCCGCATGCCCGCGCTGGGCCCCGTTCCCGAAACCGCGCTCTTCTTCCCCGAGGAAGGCGTGGCCGACCCCGCGATGCTGGCCCGCGCCCTGATCTCGGCTTCGGGGGCGCAGGTGATGCGGGCCACGGTCGAGGCCGTGACCGAAGCGCAAGGCAGCGTGACCGGCGTCCAGACCGACCTTGGCCATGTGCAAGCCGACCGCGTTGTCCTTGCCGCGGGCACATCGACCGCCGAGCTTCTGCGACCCTTTGGCCTTGCACTGCCGATGCTGAAACGCCCCGGCCTGATGGTCACTACCAACGCCCTGCCGCCGATCTGCCCGGTGATCCTCGCCACCCCCGACCAGGAGGTCCGCCAGGACGCCGAGGGCCACCTCCACGCCCCCGCCTCCGCTGGCCATCAGGGCGACCATGCCGAGACGCTGGGGTCCTTCCCGGTCGTCGTGAACGCGACGCTGCAACGCCTCCGCGCGCTTTTTCCCGGCCACGACATCCACTTCGCCCGCCAGGCCATGGCGATGCGGCCCGTGCCGGGGGACGGCCTGCCGGTTGCAGGGCAGGGGCCGCTGGCGGGCCTCTGGATTGCCGTGATGCACTCCGGCGCGACGCTAGCGCCCGTGGTAGCCGAGCTGCTTGCAGCTGAAATCATGGAGGGGACCGAAAGCCCGCTTCTCGCCGATTTCCGCCCCGACAGGTTCAAATAGAAACGGGCGCCCCAACCGGGACGCCCGCCGATGTCTTCGAAGAAATCGGGCCGGAGCTTTTGAAAACTCCAGCTCCGACCTCAGCCCTTCAGCACCGACCGTCCGGCGTATTCCGCCGTCTCGCCCAGCATCTCCTCGATCCGGATCAGCTGGTTGTACTTCGCCAGACGGTCCGAGCGCGACAAGGAGCCGGTCTTGATCTGCCCGCAGTTCGTCGCAACCGCCAGGTCGGCAATCGTGTAATCCTCGGTCTCGCCCGACCGGTGGCTCATCACGTTGGTATACCGTGCGCGGTGGGCCATATCGACGGCCTGCAGCGTCTCGGTCAGGGTGCCGATCTGGTTGACCTTGACCAGCATGGAGTTCGCGCAACCCGCCTTGATCCCCTCGGCCAAGCGGCGAGGGTTGGTCACGAACAGGTCGTCGCCCACCAGCTGGATCTTCGACCCCAGCTTGTCAGTCAAAAGCTTCCAGCCCGCCCAGTCATCCTCGGAACAGCCATCCTCGATCGAGATGATCGGGTAGTCCGCCGCGAGGCCGGCCAGGAACTCGACATTCTCCTCGATGGACAGGGACTTGCCCTCGCCCTTCATCTCGTACTTGCCACCCTTGAAGTATTCCGTGGCCGCGCAGTCGAGCGCGAGGTAGATATCCTCGCCCGGCTTGTAGCCAGCCTTCTCGATGGATTTCAGAATGAAATCAAGTGCGTCTCGGGCAGAGTTCAAGTTCGGTGCGAAGCCGCCCTCGTCACCGATCCCGGTGTTGTGCCCGGCGTTCTGCAGTTCCTTCTTCAGCGTGTGGAACACTTCCGACCCCATCCGCACCGCCTCGCGGATGTCGGAGGCGCCCACCGGCATGATCATGAATTCCTGGATGTCGATCGGGTTGTCGGCATGCTCGCCGCCGTTGATGATGTTCATCATCGGCACCGGCAGGATGCGCGCCGAGGTTCCGCCAACATAGCGATACAAGGGCTGCGCCGTGAACTCCGCCGCAGCCTTCGCCACTGCCAAGGACACCCCAAGGATCGCATTCGCCCCAAGCCGCGACTTGTTCGGCGTGCCGTCCATCTCGATCATCGTGCGGTCGATGCCAACCTGCTCGGTCGCGTCAAAACCGACGATCTCCTCGGCGATCTCGCCGTTCACCGCCGCCACGGCCTCCAGCACGCCCTTGCCCTTGTAGCGCTTGGCATCGCCATCGCGCCGCTCGTTCGCCTCATGCGCGCCGGTCGAGGCCCCCGACGGCACCGCCGCCCGGCCCATGCTGCCGTCTTCCAGCGTGACGTCCACCTCGACCGTCGGGTTGCCCCGGCTGTCCAGAATCTCGCGGGCGTGAATGTCGATGATCGTGCTCATGGGTGGGCCTCCGGGGCGGGAATGGTTGCGGTAACAGTTGAGCGGGCTTCTACCTTGCGCAGCCGCTCGCGGTAAAGTGTGTAAAGGCCCGAACCGATCACCAGGATCGCGCCGAGGATGGTCCACATGTCGGGCCGCTCGGAAAACATCGCGAATCCCAGGACCAGAGCAAAGATCAGACGGGTATAGCGAAACGGTGTGATGACGGACACATCACCCGCCCGCGTTGCCTCGATGATCGCCCAATAGGCACCAAAGCCGATGACCATGGCGATCAGGATCTGTGTCCAGGCCAGACTGTCCGGTCGCACCGGCCCTCCCGAAACCGCCATCATGCCGATCGACAGCAGGATCACGCCGACATAGCCCCAGGTGGCGACCACTGTCGTGTGCAGCGCCCGGTCCATCCTGCGGGAAAAGATGTCGCGCGCCGACATGCCGATCACGCCCACCACCGCCCACAACACGTTGGGATCAAAATCTGCCGATCCAGGGCGGATGATCATAAGGACGCCGCCGAAACCGACGATAATGGCCATCCAGCGGCGCCAGCCGACCTTTTCGCCCAGAAAAATCGCCGCCGCCGCCACCACCATGATCGGCGAGGCCTGGAGGATCGCCGACACCAAAGACAGAGGCGCCAGCGCCAACCCCATCAGGATGCCACCAGAGCCGACCATTTCCGACAAGGTCCGCCCGACCAGCGGCCCGGAAATGACCAGCCTCTGAAACAACGGCTGCCCGGATATCACCGCCCAAAGCGCAAAGACCACAAAGCCCGCCCCGGCGATCAACAGCATGATCTGACCGACCGGCACTGTCACGCTGGCCGCTTTGATCATCGCGTCCTCGACGGCAAAGCCGGCCATGGCCACCACCATCAACACGATGCCACGCAGGTTTACGCTGTGACCGGAAGAGGTGGAGGGTGCGACCATGCTCCCTGATAGTCCCGGGACGGTCCGAACGAAAGGGGGTGCAGCGGACCTTTGACCGCTGCACCACCCGGATGCCCCTACATCTTACCGATACAGCCGGGGCGCCCCAGCCTTGTCGTGGATCGCATTCACCTGATCCGGCGACAGGTCGAGTTCACCCGCCAGCTTGTGCAGGTACTCTGCCTCGGCCTTCTGATCGAGGTTGATGGCCATCAGCGACACCAGATAGACCTGCGGTTCCAGCCCGGCCGGCACCGCCCGCGCCAGACCCTTGACGTCCACCGCGCGCTTCAACTCGGCATTCACCGCCTGCACTTCGCGCTGATCCGCTTCGCCCATCGCCTCGACCAGACGGGCTTTTTCATCCTCGTCCAGATCCCCGTCGCACTTCACCGCCTGGATGATTGCCCGCAGCATCAGCGCAGCCGACAGCTCTTCGTCCTGCTTCGGTTCCGGCAGTTGCACCGGTGACCCGGGCTTTCGTCCGCCAAGGACCTGGTCCAGAAGATCGCCGACACCGCCGGGCGACGCCGCGCGACCCGCATTGGCCGCGCTCTCTGTGCGACTGTTCCCCCCGGTCAACTGCCCCAGAAGATCTTCCAGACCCCCCTTCGGTGCATTCGCGCGCGGTTTCGACCGCTTCTGACCAGAAATCTGGTCCAGAAGGTCGCCAAGTCCGCCACCGTCGCCCGACGCCGTCGACGAGCCCGATGACTCACCCAGGCCTCCTCCCGTGCGCGCCCGGCCGCCGGTTCCCAGAACCTGGCCCAGAATATCCTCCAGTCCGCCCTTCTGCGACGTGTCGATCCGGGTGCCGCGTCCGATTCCGCCGCCGCCCAGTTCGCCCCCTAGTCCGCCCGCAAGCCCTCCGCTATTGCCCGACGGCCCGGCGGATGCAGAACCGCCCTTGGTCATGCTGGACACGCCTTTCGCGATGGCTATTCCGATGGCGACCTTCAGCAATGTCTTTCCCAGACTCATAACGCACCTCACCTGTTGGAGTTCATCGCGCAGCCTTCCTTGCTGTTGTGCCCCGGTCAATGCAAAAGAGGCGCGGAAAGAGGGGGAATAATGCGCAAGGATCGTCTGGACGGGGCAGGGATTGCCATGCTGCTTGGCGTGCAGGCCCTGCTTGCCGCCAATCAGGTCGGCACCAAGCTGGTCACCGAGGGCCTGCAGCCCGTGTTCTATGCCGGTCTGCGGTCGCTCCTGGCCATCGGCTTCGTCTGGGCCTGGCTGGTCTGGAAGGGCCGCCGCCCCCGCCTCAAGCGCGAGGTCTGGGGTCCCGGCCTCCTGATCGGCACGTTCTTCGCCCTGGAGTTCCTGTTCCTCTTTATCGCGCTTGATCTGACGACGGTCGGGCGCGCATCCCTCATCATGTACTCGATGCCGGTCTGGTTTGCGTTCCTTGCCCATTTCGGCTTGGGCGACCGGATCACGCCGATCAAGGCCGCGGGACTTGCCCTTGCCTTCGCCGGTTGCGCGCTTGCCATCCTGTCGCGGCCCGCCACAGGCGAGGCAAGCCTCGTGGGCGATCTCTGTGCGCTGGGAGCTGCCTGGGGTTGGGCCCTGACCGCCTATATCGCACGACGCCCGGTGATGCGTGCCGAAGGGCCGGAAATGCAGCTGTTCTGGATGGTTCTTGTCTCGGCCCCGATGCTGATCCTTGCCGCACCGCTCTTCGGGCCGCTGATCCGGGACCTGCAGACGGCCCACATCCTGGGCCTGATCTTTCAGTCTTCGGTCGTGGTGGCGGGTGGCTTCATCGCGTGGCTATGGCTCCTGTCGGTCTATCCCAGCTCGACGGTCGCGTCGTTTTCCTTCCTGTCGCCGATCCTTGCCTTGATCCTTGGCGCAATCTTTTTCGACGAAACCATCGGTCTGCCGATTCTCGGGGCCGCCGCGCTGGTTGCTGCCGGGATCGTCCTGATCAACCGCCCGGTCCCCGGTCCGCGCTGACGGAATCGCCCCGGCCCATCCGGTGCCCGGTCGTGGGTATTTCAAGTCCGGCGTCCAAGGTGGCCACGCCACTGGCAAATCCGGCACTCTTCACAAATCACGCGAACTCTGTCCCCAGACCTGTCCACAAGTCACAGTCACGACCTCTGACGGGCGCGTGATGTGGCCGAAAAAACGTCAAGCCGAAAATCTGCTTTGACGCGAAATTTTCTCGTTGATTGAACCACCAGATTACGACAGTTTGACAAAGCGGCAGGGGCAACCACAAAATCTAGTGCCGCGACGAACAGGCAGAACGACCCATCAGAAAGGCATCCCAAACGGGTGCGACCCTCTTGTCGGTGAAGATCGGCAGGACGGGTGGGCTGTTGTCCGATCGTCGCGACGGGACGCAGGTTCTTGCCATTTTGAAGAAGCAATCGGCCGGATTGGCCGCAAAAACGGGAGACCAGGGGCATGAAGATCGAGCGGAAGTTTACCACCGAAGCCACCGGCGCTTATGGCGCGATGGCCTTCGCCATCACCACGTCGGAAATCCGGAATCCGGACGGCAAGGTCGTCTTCCGCAACGAGGCCGTCGAGGTCCCCGAGGGCTGGAGCCAGGTCGCGTCCGACGTGCTCGCCCAGAAATATTTCCGCAAGGCGGGCGTCCCGGCGGTCCTGAAGCGCGTCAAGGAAAAGGGCGTGCCAGAATTCCTGTGGCGGTCCGTCCCCGACGAGGACGCACTGGCAAAACTCCCGGAAGATCAACGCATTGTCGGCGAAACTTCAGCCAAGCAGGTCTTCGACCGTCTGGCCGGCGCCTGGGCCTATTGGGGCTGGAAGGGTGGCTATTTCACCACCGAAGCCGACGCCTCCGCTTATTATGACGAGATGCGCTTCATGCTGGCCCGCCAGATGGCCGCGCCGAACAGCCCGCAGTGGTTCAACACCGGCCTTCATTGGGCTTACGGTATCGACGGCCCGTCGCAGGGCCACTTCTACGTCGACCACCAGACCGGCAAGCTGACCAAGTCCGCCTCGGCCTACGAACACCCGCAGCCGCACGCCTGCTTTATCCAGTCGGTCAAGGATGACCTCGTCGGCGACGGCGGCATCATGGACCTCTGGGTCCGCGAAGCCCGCCTCTTCAAATACGGATCCGGCACCGGCACCAACTTCTCCTCCCTCCGCGGCGAGGGCGAGAAGCTGTCCGGCGGCGGCAAATCCTCGGGCCTGATGGGCTTCCTGAAAATCGGTGACCGCGCCGCCGGTGCCATCAAGTCGGGCGGCACCACCCGCCGCGCCGCCAAGATGGTCATCATCGACATGGACCACCCGGACGTTGAGGACTTCATCAACTGGAAGGTCATCGAGGAACAGAAGGTCGCCTCCCTGGTGGCCGGCTCCAAAGTGCATTCCGCCCGCCTGAACGACATCTTCGCCGCGATCAAATCCTTCGACGGCTCGATGGACGGCGCGACCGACCCGGCGGCCAACCCGGCCCTGAAAGCCGCGATCAAGGCCGCCAAGAAGGCGATGATCCCGGACACCTACACCAACCGCATCCTGCAATACGCGCGGCAGGGCTTCACGAGCATCGAATTCCCGACCTACGACACCGACTGGGACTCGGAGGCCTACATCTCCGTCTCCGGCCAGAACTCCAACAACTCGGTCCGCGTCACCGACGCCTTCCTGAAGGCCGTCAAAAACGACCAGCCGTGGGAGCTGATCCGCCGCACCGATGGCAAGGTCGCCAAGACCGTCTCCGCGCGTGAGCTTTGGGACCAGATCGGCCACGCCGCCTGGGCCTGCGCCGACCCCGGCATCCAGTTCCACGACACCGTCAACGCCTGGCACACCTGCCCCGAAGACGGCGCGATCCGCGGCTCCAACCCCTGCTCGGAGTACATGTTCCTCGACGACACCGCCTGCAACCTGGCGTCGATGAACCTCCTCACCTTCCAGAAGAACGGCAAGTTCGACGCCGAGGCTTACGTCCACGCCTCGCGCCTCTGGACCGTCACGCTGGAAATCTCGGTGATGATGGCGCAGTTCCCGTCCAAGGAAATCGCCCAGCTCTCCTACGACTTCCGCACCCTCGGCCTCGGCTACGCCAACATCGGCGGGCTTCTGATGAACATGGGCCTTGGCTACGACTCCGACGAGGGCCGCGCCCTCTGCGGTGCCCTGACCGCGATCATGACCGGCGTCTCCTATGCGACCTCCGCCGAGATGGCCAAGGAACTGGGGCCCTTCTCGGGCTACGCGCGCAACAAGAGCCACATGCTCCGCGTCATCCGCAACCACCGCGCGGCGGCCCACGGCACGGCCTATGAGGGGCTGAACGTCCCCGCCGTCGCCCTCGACCACGCGAACTGCCCGGACCAAAGCCTTGTCGCCCTTGCGAAATCCGCCTGGGACGAGGCGCTCCGCCTCGGCGAAGCCCACGGCTACCGCAACGCCCAGACCACCGTTATTGCCCCGACCGGCACCATCGGCCTCGTCATGGACTGCGACACCACCGGGATCGAGCCCGACTTCGCCCTGGTCAAGTTCAAGAAACTCGCCGGCGGCGGCTACTTCAAGATCATCAACCAGTCGGTCCCCGCGGCCCTCGAAACCCTCGGCTACTCCACGTCGCAGGCCGCCGAGATCGTCGCCCATGCCGTCGGCCACGGCTCGCTTGGTCAGGCCCCCGGCATCAACCACACCTCGCTCATCGGCCACGGCTTTGGCCCGCGCGAGATCGAGAAGGTCGAGGCGGCCCTTCCCTCCGCCTTCGACATCAAGTTCGTCTTCAACCAGTGGACCCTGGGCGAGGATTTCTGCAAAGGCACCCTCGGCATCCCCGAGGAAAAACTGAACGACCCGACCTTCGACCTTCTGCGCCACCTCGGCTTCACCAAGGCCCAGATCGACGCCGCGAACGACCATGTCTGCGGCACGATGACCCTCGAAGGTGCCCCCCATCTCAAGCCCGAACACTACTCGGTCTTCGACTGCGCCAACCCCTGCGGCAAGACCGGCAAGCGCTTCCTGTCGGTCAACAGCCACATCACCATGATGGCCGCCGCGCAGTCCTTCATCTCGGGCGCGATCTCGAAGACGATCAACATGCCGAACAACGCCACCATCGCGGAAACGCTGGCGGCTTACGAACTTTCCCACTCGCTCGGCATCAAGGCCAACGCGCTCTACCGCGACGGCTCGAAACTCTCCCAGCCCCTCGCCTCGGCCCTCATCGAGGATGACGAGGAAGCTGAAGAGACGCTGACCAACGGCTCCCTGATGGAGAAGGCCACGGTCATCGCCGAGAAGATCATCGAAAAGGTGATCATCAAGGAGATCGTCCGCAGCAATCGCGAAAAACTCCCCGAGCGTCGCAAGGGCTATACCCAGAAGGCCATCGTCGGCGGCCACAAGGTCTATCTCCGCACCGGGGAATACCAGGACGGCTCGCTGGGCGAGATCTTCATCGACATGCACAAGGAAGGCGCTGGCTTCCGCGCGATGATGAACAACTTCGCCATCGCGGTCTCGGTCGGCCTGCAATACGGCGTCCCGCTGGAAGAATTCGTCGAGGCCTTCACCTTCACCCGCTTTGAACCGGCCGGCATGGTGCAGGGCAACGACTCGATCAAGAACGCGACCTCGATCCTCGACTACATCTTCCGCGAACTGGCGGTCAGCTACCTTGACCGCACCGACCTCGCCCATGTCGCCCCGAAAGGTGCCGCCTTCGACGACCTCGGCCGCGGTGAGGAAGAGGGCAAGCGCAACATCTCGGAAGTGACCGAAACCGCCGCCTCGAAGTCGCTGGAGGTCCTGAAGCAGGTCGCCTCGACCGGCTACATGAGGAAACGCCTGCCACAGGAATTCACCGTCCTGCAAGGCGGGGTAGGGGCCACCGCCCTTGCCACCGGCACCGACGCCCTCTCGATGCTGATGCCCGAAGCGCGGGTCACCGGCTTTTCGGAAACGACCAGCACCTACGCGATGAGCGCGGTCACCTCGACCGACGCCCGGTCCAAGGCCAAATTGCAGGGCTACACGGGGGACAGCTGCTCCGAGTGCGGGAACTATACGATGGTCCGGAACGGCTCCTGCCTGAAGTGCAACTCGTGTGGCGCGACGACTGGGTGTAGCTGAACAGGTGTAGCCCGGTGAGAAAAGTCATGCGGCGGGAGAAATCCCGCCGTTTGCTTTTGTAGAGTGCGCATTCATTGCGCACCATTTCCTGAGCCACGAGAGCCGAAAGGCCCTTTGCCCGATTTGTCCCGCGACAAATCGGGCCGCGCCTGCCTGCCCCTGGCAGGCGCGTTGCCGCGCCGCCCAGGCAGTCGCGCCCCGATTTCTAACCGTCCGGGATCACGGAACCCCCCTTGCCCTCCGGCTTGCGCCTCCGGGCAATCGGTCCGGTCGCCTGTCCACTGGACAGGCGCCTGATCGGACCGAAAGGCAGGAGTGCTCTGCCATCAGCCCAAAGCGCCTCCCTCCCCCCTCCGTGGGGGAGGGATGGGGTGGGGGGCACCCGCGTCGCTCCCGTTCCCCTCTTGGCCCTGTCGCTCACAATGATTACCTCTTGATGGAACGGAGGCCCCAATGCAGCACTATTCCTACCTCGACCTGGCCCCGATCCCCGAAGGCCAGACCGCCGCCGAATCCCTGAAAGCCACCGTCGACCTCGCCCAGGCCGCCGAACGCGCGGGCTTTCACCGCTACTGGCTGGCCGAGCATCACAACATGCCCGGCATCGCCAGCGCCGCGACCGCCGTCGTGATCGGCCATGTCGCCGGCCAGACCCACACGATACGCATCGGCGCGGGCGGCATCATGCTGCCGAACCACTCCCCCCTCACCGTGGCCGAACAGTTCGGCACGCTCGCGACCCTCTACCCGAACCGGATCGACCTCGGCCTCGGCCGCGCCCCCGGCACCGACATGGCGACGGCCCGCGCGCTGCGCCGTCACATGGCTGCCGAGGATACCTTCCCCCAGGATGTGCAGGAACTGATCGCCTACCTCGGCGACACTCCCGGCCCCGTGCAGGCGGTCCCCGGAACGGGCACAAATGTCCCCATCTGGATCCTCGGCTCCAGCCTCTTCGGCGCGCAGCTGGCGGCCTGGCTGGGACTACCCTACGCCTTCGCCTCGCATTTCGCGCCCACCCATCTGGACGAGGCGCTGGACGTCTACCGCAGCACCTTCCGCCCCTCGGACCGCCTCGACAAACCCCACGTCATGATCGCCGTCGGCGTCTCGGCCGCCGCAACCGACGCGGAGGCGACCTACCTGAGGTCCTCGCAACTCCTCGCCTTCGCCCGGCTCCGGATCGGACAACCCGGCAAGCTGCCGCGCCCGACCCACGACCTAAGCGAGGTTCCCGCGCCGGTCCTGGCCCAGGCACGCGCCGCCCTCTCCTGTTCTGCCGTCGGTTCGCCCGCAACCGTGCGCCAACAGCTGACTGCGCTGATCGCGCACTACCAGCCGGATGAGATCATGATCACCGGGATGATGCACGACCACAGCGCTCGCGTCCGCTCGCTGGAGATTGCGGCCAATGTGCTGGGCGACCTGGTCAAGCCCGCTGCGGCGGCCTGAAAAGTCGCGAAATCCGGTGCCGAAAAAGTGTTAACACCACCCTAACAGAAAAATACAACCTCTTGGAATCAAACAACCATCCCGATCTGTCCACCGTGGACACATCCGAGAGGTTTGACCCCGCCCCCCCGGCCCGCTACGATCCCGGCGCATGAAACAAGACCCCACCCAGGCCCTCCGCGACACCGGAGTCCGTGTGACCCGCCAGCGGGAGGCCCTCCTCAAGGTCCTCACCGAGGCGTCCGACCACCCCGACGCGGCCGAGCTCCACCGCCGCGCGCGGACCCTCGACGACAGTCTCTCCCTCGCGACCGTCTACCGCACCCTCTCGGTCCTCGAACGGGAAGGCGTCGTCCTGCGGCTCGCCCTCGAAAACGGCGGGGCCCGGTATGAGGTGGCGGACGCCCCCCACCACGACCACATCGTCGACCTCGACACCGGCATGATCACCGAGTTCCGGTCGGAAAAGATCGAGGAACTCCAGCGTCAGATCGCCGCCGAACTTGGCTACGACATCGTCCACCACCGGATGGAGCTTTACTGCAGGAAGAAGACCTAAACGGTCCTCACGAGACGCAGCGCATCATAGATCGCCGCGTGGGTGTTCCTCGCCTCGACTGCGTCCCCGATCCGGTAGAGCTGGAACCCGTCGACCGAAGGCTGCGGCCGCCCGTCGATCAGGGCGTCATAATCGACGGCCCCCCGGTTCCCCGATTGCGGCTTCAGCTGGAAATAGATGTCCGCCAGGGGCTGCGTCCCGGCATTCACCACCACCTGATCCACCAGCGCCGTCCGGTCGAGCTTCATGTAATCCGACCCGACCCGCGCCAGAAGCTGGTTCCCCGCCTTCTCCACCGACAGAAGCCGGTAGGTCACCGTGAAGGTCACGTCCTTGTCCTGCAGGGCCCGCATGTAGGGCACGAGGTTCATCCCCATCACTTCCGGCGAGAAGGTGCGGTCGCGGGTCATGATCTCGACCTTCGATCCCGCCTCGGCAATCACCTGCGCTGCCTGCAAGGCCGCATGATCGCCCGCGTCGTCATAGAGAAGCACGTTGGCACCCGGCTTCACGTCGCCCGACAGGATGTCCCACGAGGACACCACGAGATCGTTGCCCTCGGACAAGAGGTCCAGCGCAGGCAGGCCGCCCGTGGCGATGATCACCACATCGGGGCTTTCCGCCAGCACATCGCCCGCCTCGGCCCAGGTGTTGAACCGGAACTCCACCCCTTTCGCCGTGCACTGCGCCAGCCGCCAGTCGATGATCCCGATCATCTCGGCCCGGCGCTTGGTCTGCGCGGTCAACCTGATCTGGCCACCGGGCTGCCCGGCGACTTCGAAGACGACGACCGAATGCCCCCGTTCGGCCGCCACCCGCGCCGCCTCCAGTCCCGCCGGGCCTGCGCCGACAACGACAACCTTCTTCTTCACCGCCGCCGCCGCGATCTCATGCGGCTGGGTCTCTTCGCGCCCGGTCGAGGGGTTGTGGATGCACAGCGCCATCCCGCCCTGGTAGATCCGGTCAAGGCAATAGGTCGCCCCGACGCAAGGGCGGATGTCGTGCTCACGCCCCTCGACGATCTTCCGCACGATGTGTGGGTCTGCGATGTGGGCGCGGGTCATGCCCACCATGTCGACCTGGCCCGTCGCCACCGCATGCCGCGCGGTCGCCACGTCGGGGATGCGCGCGGCGTGCAGCGTGGGCATCCCGACCTCGGCCTTGATCCGCCCCGCGAAGTCCAGATGCGGAGCCGAGCGCATGCCTTGCACCGGGATCAGGTCGGTCATCGCCGGGTCGGTGTGGATGCGGCTGCGGTTGATGTTGAGATAGTCGATGAGCCCCGAGTCGCGGAAGATCTTGCCGATCGCCACGCCTTCCTCGATGTCGATCCCGCCGGGTTCCATTTCGTCGACGCCGTAGCGCATGCCGATGATGATCTTGGAGCCAATCCGCTTTCGGATCGCGGCCACAATCTCCATCGTCAGCCGCGCGCGGTTCTCCAGGCTGCCGCCATACGGGGCGTCGAGGATGTTGGTCAGCGGCGACATGAACTGGTCAAGAAGATGGCCGTGGCACATGATCTCGATCCCGTCGAGACCGGCCGCGTGCATCCGTTCCGCAGCGTCCACATAGTCGTTGATAATGCGGGCGATGTCCCAATCTTCGGCCGGTTTCGGCGTCGCCCGATGTGCGGGCTCGCGCTCGTGGGTCGAGGACACGACCGGCAGCCAGTCGCCCTTGTCCCAGCGCGTGCGGCGGCCGAGGTGGCTAAGCTGGATCATCACTGCCGCCCCGGCGTCGTGGCAGTCATCCACCAGCCGCTTCATCCACGGCACGATCTCGTCCTTCCAGACAAGGAGGTTCGAAAACACCGGCGGGCTGTCGCGGCTGGTGCTGGCCGAGCCTGCGGTCATCACCATGGCGACCCCGGCCTTCGCGCGCTCCAGATGATACAGCCGGTAGCGATCCTTCGGCATCCCGTCATCGCCATAGGCCGGTTCATGACTGGTGGTCATGATCCGGTTGCGCAGGGTCAGGTGCTTCAGCTGGAAGGGCTGGAGTAGGGGGTCGTTCGACATGGGAACCGGCCTTGCAGGTAAGGTTTGAATCGTCTCGCTGGGCAAGTATCGCAAAACTTGACATATGTGTCGAGTTTGTTCTGCTCCCCTTGTGTCAGTTGAACCCGGATGATTAGGTCGGTCGCATGAACACGGAAAAGACAGAACGCGGCTGGCGCGGGACGCCGGAGGTGTGGCTAGACGCCGCTTACGCGCTTCTGGTCGAGGGCGGGGTGGATGCGGTCAAGGTCATGCCGTTGGCCGAACGGCTGGGGCTGTCGCGCACGTCGTTCTACTGGCATTTCGCGGACCGTGAGGCGCTTCTGGCGGGGCTGGTGGATCGCTGGCGGCGACGAAACACCGCCAATCTGATCGCGCGCTGCGACGCCCCGGCGGCGACCATTACCGAGGCGATGCTCAATCTTTTTGACTGCTGGTATGACAGCGAGCTGTTCGACAGTCGGCTGGAATTTGCGATGCGGACCTGGTCGCTGACTGACCCCGCCGTTGCCGAAGCGATGAGCGAGGCTGACAGTGCCCGGCTCGCCTCGATCACTGGTCTGTTCCGGCGCTTTGGCTACAGCGAGACCGAGGCTGACACCCGGGCGCGCACGCTGTATCTGACTCAGGTTGGCTACATCGCCTTGCGGTCGGATGAGCGCCTGGACGTCAGAATGGGCCGGGTCCCGGCCTATGTGCTGACCTTTTGCGGCCTGGCACCCAGCGCGGCAGAAGTCGCGGCCTTTCAGGCCCGGCACGGGGCCGGGTAAGGCCTCGGCTATTCTGCCGCGTGTGGCGTCTGTCCGCGCCGGGCCAGGGTTGCCTCCAGCACGGAAATCCGGTTCTGCAGCACCGCCACGTCGACCTGATTGCGCGCAAGATTGTCGGCCATCACCAGCGGGTCGGGGACCACGGGCTCCACCTCTTTCTTGCCGATGAACCGGCCCAGAATCCACGAGAAGAACCGCGACAGGTCGTCCATCGCCAGATACATCGACGGCACCACGACCAGGCTGAGCACGGTCGACACGATGATCCCGCCGATCACGGCGATGGCCATGGGCGCGCGGAACGCGCCGCCTTCGCCGACCCCAAGCGCCGAAGGCAGCATGCCCGCCGACATCGCGATCGAGGTCATGACGATCGGCTGGGCGCGTTTGTGACCGGCCTCGATCACCGCAGCGGCCCGTTTCATGCCGCGCACCCGCATTTCGATGGCAAAGTCGATCAAGAGGATCGCGTTCTTCGCCACGATCCCCATCAGCATCAGGATGCCGATGAGGACCGGCATCGAAAGCGGGTTCTGAGTGATGATCAGCGCTGTGGCCACGCCACCGACGGACAGAAGCAGCGAGAAGATGATGGTGACCGGCTGCAGAAGTGAATGGAACAGAAGGATCAGCACGAACATCATCAGAAGGACGCCCAGCACCATGGCGCTGACGAAGCTGCCCAGAAGCTCGGCCTGGATCTCGGCATCACCGGAAGGCGTGATCTTCACTGTCGAGGGCAGGCCAAGCGTCGGCAGGATTTCCAGGAAACGGGCCGTGGCCTGATCCAGGACATAGCCCGGCGCGATGTCCGCACCCAGTGTCGCGACGCGCTGACGGTTCAGGCGCTTGACGACGGAAGGACCCTCGGCAACCTCGACGGTGGCCACTGCCGACAAAGGCACGGGGCCGACCGAGGTCATGACCTTCAGCGCCGAAATGCGCGCAAGGTTATCGCGGGAGGCGTCGTTCAGCTGGACCCGGATCGGCACAAGGCGGTTGTCGATGGACAGCTTGCCCAGGGCCGCCGACACATCGCCGATGGTCGCCACGCGCACGATCGACGCGATCTGCTGGACGGTGACACCCAGACGCGCAGCCTCGTCGGCCTTGGGGGTGATCTGGATTTCCGGCCGGGGCAGGGCGGCCTCGGTCGACGGGCTGAGGAACATCGGTTCGACCCGTAGCGCCTCTTCGATCTTGCGGACCGCTTCGTCCAGATCATCCTCGTCGGTCGACAGGATGTCATAGGCAAAGGGCCGCGAGCCCCCGCCCGGTCCGCCGATCTTGAAGGCGCGCACGTCAGGGACAGCCCTCAGGGTCTCGAAGACTTCGGCCTCGATTTCGACCTGCGGGCGCAGTCGGCCCTCGGACGGGATCTCGGGGATCATCCCGCCGACCAGCGGCAGGGCGCGGCCAAGATCGATCAGCTTGCGCTCCAGCCCGTTGTCCAGCCGGTCGAGGATGATGGTGAAGGTCGCCCGCCGGATGTCGCGGTCGCCCAGCGGAGTGGACCCGCCGATCACCAGAACCGACTTCACCCCGTCGATGTCCTTGACCACGTCGCGCATCGCGTCCGTCGTTGCGGCCGTGTCGTCCAGCGTCGAGCCGGGCGGCAGTTCTACTGACACGACAATGCGGCTTTCGTCTTCTGGCGGGAACAGGCTGCCCGGAACCTGCAGCATGGCGATGACCGAAAAGATCACCACGACGACCGCGACGACCACCGTGATGTAGTAGGTCGGCAGTGCCAGCCAGGGCCAGCGCTTGGACCGGTAGACCCGAGTGGTCGACCGCACGACCCAAAGATAGCCGCGCATGAAGATGCCGTCCTTTTGGCCTTCGTCATGCCCGCCAGCATCCTTGGCACGCATCAGGTAGGCCGCCATCATCGGGGTGATCAGGCGGGCAACCAGCAGCGAGAACAGGACCGCTATGGCGACCGTCAAGCCAAACTGCCGGAAGTATTGTCCGGGAATACCTGGCATGAAACTGACCGGGACGAAAACTGCGACGATGGTGAAGGTGGTCGCGATGACCGCAAGGCCGATCTCGTCCGCAGCGTCGATCGAGGCGCGGTAGGGGGTCTTGCCCATGCGGATGTGCCGCTGGATATTCTCGATTTCGACGATGGCGTCGTCGACCAGGATGCCGGTTGCCAGCGTGATCGCAAGGAAACTCACGAGGTTCAGCGAGAAGCCCAGAAGGTCCATCAGGAGGAAGGTCGGAACCGCAGACAAGGGCAATGCGATGGCCGTGATTAGGGTGGCCCGCCAGTTGCGCAGGAAGGCAAGCACCACGATAACGGCCAGCAGCGCCCCTTCCAGAAGCGTGTGGATTGCGCTTTCATAGTTGCCGTAGGTGTAGAAGACGGAATCGTCGACCAGCGTGATCGCGACATTCGGATGCTGCTGGCGCAGGTCGTCGACCACCGAATTGGTCACTTCCGCGACCGACACCTCCGACGCGCCTTTCGACCGGAACACCAGGAAACTCACCCCCGCTTCGCCATCGATGCGCGAGAAGCTCTTGAGTTCCTCATAGCTGTCGATGACCTGGCCAAGATCGGACAGTTTGACGAACCGGCCCGAGGGCAGGGCGATGGTCGTGTTGGCCAGGCTTTCCACGGTACCCTGGTCGCCCAATGTGCGGATCACCTGCTCGCCGTCGCCAAGGCTAAGTTTGCCTGACCCAAGGTTCGCGTTGGTCGCAGCGATCTGGGCGCTGATGGCCTGGGCCGTCACGCCATAGCCGTCCAGCCGCACTGGGTCGAGCTCGACACGGATCTCCCGGTCCGCCCCGCCAATGCGGGTGACGCGGCCGATGCCGGGACGCCCCTGCAGCGCGCGTGTCACGGTGTCGTCGACGAACCAGCTGATCTCTTCCATCGTGAGGTCAGGGGCCGAGACCGAGAAGGTCATGATCGCCTGACCCTCGACATCGATGCGGCTGACAATGGGCGCATCGATCCCGCCGGGCAGGTCGCCCCTGATCTGGTCGACCGCGTCCTTGACGTCCTGCACGGCCTTCTCCGTCGGCACTTCCATCCGGAATTCGACGACCGTGGTCGAGACCCCGTCGGTGACCGTGGAGGTCACGCGCTTGGCCCCGGTCAGACCCGCGACAGCGTCCTCGATTTCCTTGGTGACCTGGCTCTCCATCTCGGACGGGGCCGCGCCGGACTGCACGACGCTGACCGCGACCAGCGGCACGTCGATGTTTGGAAACCGCGTGATCGGCAGGCTTTGAAAGCTTTGCCAGCCCAGCACCATCAGAAGGAAGAATGCCAGCAGCGGCGCGACAGGATTGCGGATCGACCAGGCCGAGAAGTTCATCGCCGTGCCTTTCAGTTCGTGCTGCCGGGGACGGGAACCGGGTTGATCCGGTCGCCCGCGCGGACGAAGGCCCCGGCCTTCAGGACGACCAGATCGCCCGGGGCGAGCCCATCGGTGATTTCAACCATGCCGCCGTCGCGGATACCTGTGGTCACCACAACGCGCTCTGCCACGCCCTCGGTCACGCGCATGACCGTGTTGCCCTCGGGGCTGGAGCCGATAGCCGTGACGGGCACGGCCAATCCCTCGCGCTCGGCCACAAGGATCTCGGCCTCGACGAACATGCCGGTGCGCAATTCGCCCGTCTGATCGACACTGATCCGGGCCCGGCCCAGTCGGGAGACGGGGTCGATCGAAGGCTCGATCAGCCGGACCGTACCGTCCAGCGCGCCGTCCATGCCGACCGCGCGCAACCGTGCCCTTTGCCCGGGGGCCAAGCGCAGGATGTCGGTCTCGGACACGTCGGCCCGCAGTTCAAGCGCCGCGTCGCGGGTGATGACGAACATGGGTTGGCCTGCTGCCGTAGCAATCGCGCCGATCTTTGCGTTCCGCAGCACGATCCGGCCTGCCACCGGGGCCTTCACTTCCGTGCGGTTCAGCATCAGGTCCACATTTTCCAGCCGCGCTTCCGCCAACGCGAGCTGCGCCCGGGCGGATTCGAGCCCCTGTGTCGCCACGGAAACCCGGGCGCTTGCCGCCAGCGCATTGGCATTCGCGGTGTCCCAGGTCGCCTGCGGTGCCGTGCCGCTTTCGCGCAGCTTCGACGTCCGGTCCACCACGCGCTGGGCTTCGTCGCGGGCGGTCTGGGCCTCGACCAGCTGTGCCTCGGCCTGGGCGATGGTGGCGCGGGCCGCAGCAAGCGAGGCAGCGACCTCGGTCCGCTGCAGGTCCAGCGTCGTCTTCGACAGGACGGCAAGCACCTGGCCTTCGGTTACCATGTCGCCCACGTCCACAAGAAGCTGATCCAGCGGCTGACCCTCGACCAGGGGGGCCACCTGGACTTCCTCGATGGCAGCGACCAGCCCCGAGGCGAAGATCCGCTCGGAAAGATTGAGGGTCTCAACCGCGGCCACGGTGATCGACGGCAAGGCGGACGGTGCTGCTTCGGCGGCCGCGGCGCCGCCAGCGGCGGCTTCCTCCGCCAGTGCAGGCAAGGCGGCACCGGAAAAGGCGAGTGCGACGGAAAGGATCAGGATCGGGCGCATTGCGGTCTCAGCCTTCTGCTTTGTCGTTGGAAATTTCGGTCAGTATGCGGTCGATGACGGCGACAACCTGGGCCTCCAGCGCAGGGCTTGCCGGGCCGCATTGGGCAGTGCGGATGGTCATGGCTTTCACCAACATGACCAGCATCTGGCACTGGCCTGCATAGCGCTGCTCGGCCTCTTCGACGCTGCGCCGGGTTGTATGTGCGAAGACTGTCGCCAGAAGCAGAACAATGGTGGACTCCATCTGCCGGGACGCCTCGCCGATCTCCGGCTTGCGGATCGAGGCCGCAGTAATCTCGGCCCAAAGCTGGCCGTCCTTCATCGCCTCTTCCGAGAAGTGATTCAGGATGCGGTCGCGCAAGAAGGCCATCGGGTGGTCCGAGGTCTGGATCTGCGCGAACTCGCCCTGGATTTCGGCCAGATCATAGCCGCACATCGCCTGCACGATCGCCGCCTTGGACGGGAAGTAGCGGTAGAAGTTGCCCACGCTCATGCCCGCAGCTCGGGCAAGGTCCTGCATTGACGCACCGTCAAAGCCCTTTTCGGCAAAGGCCTGCCGGATCGAGGCAAGGATCTCGTGGCTCCGCTCTTCGGCGGCGGGGGCGGCGGCAAGGGCCATGGGTGACTCGGTTGGGAATGAACGTTCATTCACGCAGATAGAGGAGTTCCGCCAAACGTCAAGAACAATCTGTCTGCGGGCCCGGAGAGCTTGGCTTTTTGCGGGAATTAGCTCAAAGGAGCGGCAGACAAGAGGGCAGGCAGCATGGCCACGGGCTTCGGCTTCACAATCTCGGCAACCGATGGCGCGGCGCGAACCGGGGTGATCGAGACCACCCGGGGGGCGATCCGCACGCCTGCCTTCATGCCGGTCGGAACGGCTGCCACGGTCAAGGCGATGCTGCCTGAAAGCGTGGCGGCGACGGGGGCCGACATCCTTCTGGGCAACACCTACCATCTGATGCTGCGCCCCGGGGCCGAACGGATCGCGGCGCTTGGGGGGCTGCATCAGTTCATGAACTGGCCAAAGCCGATCCTGACCGACAGCGGCGGTTTTCAGGTCATGTCCTTGGGCCCGCTGCGGAAACTGACCGAAGAGGGCGTGCGATTCTCCTCCCATCTTGACGGGTCCAAGCACATGCTGACCCCAGAACGAAGCATGGAGATTCAGCGGCTTCTGGGCAGCGACATCGTGATGTGCTTTGAC
Source organism: Paracoccaceae bacterium (assembly GCA_046305855.1). GTDB lineage: Bacteria > Pseudomonadota > Alphaproteobacteria > Rhodobacterales > Rhodobacteraceae > Tabrizicola. The sequence goes on along the minus strand of JBKDYO010000036.1, from coordinate 16,135 downwards.
GAATGTCCCGCTTTGCCCGCGACTGAGGCCGAGGTTGCAAAGTCGATGCGCCTGTCGATGCGCTGGGCACAACGCAGCCGCGATGCCTTCGGAGACCGGCCCGGGCATGCACTGTTCGGGATCATGCAGGGTGGAGTCACGCAGGAGCTGCGCGAGGAAAGCGCCGAGGCCCTGAAGACGATCGGATTTGACGGCTATGCCGTGGGCGGGCTTGCGGTGGGTGAGGGGCAGGAGGCGATGTTCTCTGTCCTCGACTATGCGCCGGGATTCCTGCCGCAGGACAAACCGCGCTATCTGATGGGGGTCGGCAAGCCCGACGACATCGTCGGCGCGGTGGAACGCGGCATCGACATGATGGACTGTGTGCTACCCTCCCGTTCGGGCCGCACGGGCCAGGCTTGGACCCATCGCGGTCAGGTGAACCTCAGGAACGCCCGCCACAAGGACGACCCGCGCCCGCTGGATGAAAGCTGTGGCTGCCCCGCCTGCCGCAGCTATTCCCGTGCCTACCTGCACCACGTCGTGAAGGCTGATGAGATCATCGGGTCCATGCTGCTGACCTGGCACAACCTGCACTACTATCAGGTGCTGATGCAGGGGTTACGCGATGCGATTGCGGCCGGACGGCTGGCGGAATTCGTTTCGGAGTTTCACGCAAGTCGGGCCGCCGGGGATATCGAGCCGCGCTGAGTTCTTGCTCGATAGCTCACGCTAGCGGCAAGAAGTCATGATTTGTGGCGTCCAGGACACGCTCTTGCGACCACAACTAGAAGAATGCGTTTGTTAATTTCCGGTTAACATTCTATTTGTCATCACGTGCGCGGAGCACCCGGTTCAACGGGTCAGAAAATGGGGCGGTCGTGGCGACTTTTTCAATCTTTGCGCGGCAAGACTCGATCACGGCGCAGAACTCGACGCTGAACCCCATCGGCACGAACCAGGCGCCGACGGCCACTCTGACCTTCACTGACAATAACGGCGCTGGCGACCTTTCGCTGGAATACAACGGCGGCCTGCCCGACCCGGATACCCAGGTCATCATCGGCGGCGTTACCTATAACTTTACCGTCAGTCTAACTGGTGTCTTGCCCGGAAACTCGCAGGTGCCGGCGTCGCTCGCTGGGCGAACCGTTGCCGTGATCGAGGTCACGATCGGTGGTGTGACGCGGGAATACTTCTTCGTGCTGGGCGATCCGCCCGCGACGCTGGCGCAGATGAATGCGATCGGTAACGGTGCGATTCCGCTTACAGGCGTGGACCTCGACCCTCCACCTTTCTGCTTTGCGCAGGGCACGAACATCGCCACCCCCACGGGTGATCGCTCGGTCGAGGAGCTTCGCGCTGGCGACACCGTGCTGACAGAGGACGGTCGCAGCGTATCCATCGCCTGGATCGGCCAGTCCCGCTACAGCGCGCGGCGGGCAGGCAGTGACCCACGGCTTCGGCCGGTTCATGTGCGGGCACATGCCTTCGGTCCGGGACTGCCGGACCGGGACCTTGTTCTGTCGCGCCAGCACAGGATCGTCGTCGAATCAGCAGCCTGTGAGCTTTTGTTCGGCGAAAGCCGCGCCTTTGTCCTGGCAGGACACCTGCCTGCCGGATTGGCAAGCTCGCCCGATCCGACCGAGGATGTCGTTTACTTTCACATCCTTTTGGAAACCCATGAAATTCTTTTGGCGAATGGCCTGGCTGCAGAAAGCTTCCAGCCTGCTCGGCGGCTGATCGAAACCCTGTCTGTCCCGACGCGGCAATCGCTGGACGAGGTTCTGGCGGTGCTGGGTGAACAGGCGATGCTGACCCGTCCGGATGCCCTTCCGACCCTGACGCAGCGCGAAGCTCAGCTTGCGCTGAATGACGTGGCTGCAGGCGCCCTGCCTTTGGCTGAAGATCAGCCGGCAGCCATCCGGGTCCATTAAGCTGGCGGCCACGCCTTTCCGGGCAACGCACGCGCAATCGATCTTGTGGACGCTTGTCCTCGGGTCCAAACTGCCGACTCAGCACAAAGCTTGAATCCCCGCCACGGGGACCACAAGTTAACACATCTGACAGCCGGAACTGGCAGGGTTGCCGATGGTCGGGGCCCTGCGGAGTTGCCGCAAACGAAGGTAGACATATGAGCACTCAAAGCTATCCCGTCCTGCCGCTGCGTGACATCGTGGTGTTTCCCCACATGATCGTGCCCCTCTTTGTCGGACGGGAAAAATCGGTCCGCGCCCTCGAAGAGGTGATGCAGGATGACAAGCAGATCCTGCTGTCCTCGCAGAAAGACCCGACGGCGGATGACCCGCAGGCTGATGGCATCTTTCGCGTCGGCGTGCTGGCCAACGTCCTGCAGCTTCTGAAGCTGCCCGATGGCACCGTGAAGGTGCTGGTCGAGGGCAAGTCGCGCGTGAGGATCACCGGGTTCATTGAAAACCCGTCCTATTTCGAAGCCGTGGCAGAGCTTCTGCCCGAAACCGACGGTGACGCCACCTCGGTCGAGGCGCTGGTGCGCGCTGTGGGCGAGGAGTTCGAGCGTTACACCAAGGTCAAGAAGAACATCCCCGAAGAGGCACTTGCCGCTGTCTCGGATACCCGCGAACCCGCACGACTGGCTGACCTGGTCGCTGGCCACCTTGGCGTGGACGTGGCGCAAAAGCAGGCGATCCTCGAAACCCTCGACGTCGCCGAGCGGCTGGAAAAGGTCTACGGCCACATGCAGGGGGAACTGTCCGTCCTGCAGGTGGAGAAGAAGATCAAGTCCCGCGTTAAGACGCAGATGGAGAAGACCCAGCGCGAGTACTATCTGAACGAGCAGATGAAGGCCATTCAGAAGGAACTCGGCGACGGCGAGGATGGCACGAACGAGGTTGCCGAACTGGAGGCCCGCATTGCCAAGACCGCGCTCTCGAAAGAGGCGCGCGAAAAGGCGGATGCCGAGCTTAAGAAGCTGAAATCCATGTCGCCGATGTCGGCCGAGGCCACCGTCGTGCGCAACTACCTCGACTGGCTTCTGGGCGTGCCCTGGGGCGTGAAGTCGCGGATGAAGAAAGACCTCCCTGCAGCTCAGAAGGTGCTGGATACCGACCACTTCGGCCTCGACAAGGTCAAGGAGCGGATCGTCGAATATCTGGCGGTGCAGGCGCGGTCGACCAAGCTGAAGGGGCCGATCCTCTGCCTCGTCGGCCCTCCGGGCGTCGGCAAGACCTCGCTTGGCCGGTCGGTGGCCAAGGCCACGGGGCGCGAATTCATCCGCATCAGCCTTGGCGGTGTGCGGGACGAATCCGAGATTCGCGGACACCGGCGGACCTATATCGGCTCGATGCCGGGCAAGATCATCCAGAACCTGAAGAAGGCAAAGACCACCAACCCGCTGATCCTTCTCGATGAAATCGACAAGATGGGCCAGGACTTCCGGGGCGATCCGGCAAGCGCGTTGCTGGAGGTGCTCGACCCGGAACAGAACAACACCTTCATCGACCACTACTTGGAGGTGGAATACGACCTGTCCAACGTGATGTTCATCACCACGGCGAACTCCTACAACATGCCGGGCCCCTTGATGGACCGGATGGAGATCATCCCGCTGGCGGGCTACACCGAGGACGAAAAGCGCGAGATTGCAAAGCAGCACCTGCTGCAAAAGCAGATCGCGGCCAACGGTCTGAAGAAGGGCGAATTCAGCGTCAGCGACGACGCGCTCAACCACATCATCCGCTACTACACCCGCGAGGCTGGGGTGCGGAACCTGGAGCGGGAAATCGCCAAGCTGGCGCGGAAGGCTGTCACCGACATCCTGAAGGGCAAGACCAAGAAGGTCGACGTCGATCCGGCCAAGGTTGAGGAATACCTCGGCGTCCAGCGCCACCGCTATGGTCTGGCCGAAAAGGACGATCAGGTGGGCGTGGTCACGGGTCTGGCATGGACCAGCGTCGGGGGCGATCTTCTGCAGATCGAAGCCCTGCGCCTGCCGGGCAAGGGCCGGATGAAGACCACTGGCAAGCTTGGCGATGTGATGAAGGAATCCATCGACGCTGCCGCCAGCTACGTCCGCTCGATCTCGCCTCAGATCGGGGTGAAGCCGCCCAAGTTCGAAACGATGGACATCCACGTCCACGTGCCCGATGGTGCTACGCCCAAGGACGGGCCCTCTGCGGGTCTGGCGATGGTGGTGTCCATCGTCTCGGTCCTGACGGGGATTGCGGTCCGCAAGGACGTCGCCATGACGGGCGAGGTCAGTCTGCGCGGGAATGCCATGCCGATCGGGGGCTTGAAGGAAAAGCTGCTCGCCGCGCTGCGCGGGGGGATCAAGACCGTCTTCATTCCGGAAGAGAACGCCAAGGACTTGGCGGAGATTCCGGAAAACGTGAAGACCGGCCTGACGATCATCCCGGTGAGCCATGTTCGTGAAGTTCTGGCCCAGGCGCTCGTGCGCCAGCCCGAGCCGGTGGAGTGGGACGAAGCGGCGGAAGAGGCGGCTGCGGCCAAGGCAGCGGCAGTCGCGCCGCCCAGCCCGACCGCCCACTGATCCTGTGCGAATGACTTGAAAAGGCGCGTCCGGACCCGGGCGCGCCTTTTCGTTGAAACGCGGGGAATCGGCTGGCCCTGCCGCGAAAGCCGCTTTATCGTCCGCGGCCAATCGAACCAGAAGGACCGACAGCCACCATGGCACCGCGTACGCCCAAAGATCCCGGCAAGGACTCTGCCGCAAAACCCGCCAAACCCGTGAAAGCTGAAGCGCCGGCTGCCAAGGCGAAACCCGCCGCGTCGAAGCCTGCGCTGAAAGTCGTCGAAGCGGCAGCTGCGGCTGAACCGAAGGCCGCGCTGAAGCTCAAGGACCTGATCGACAGCGTGGCTGCCGCCACCGGGGCCAAGAAGCCCGATGTGAAGAAGACGGTCGAGGCCACGCTTCACGCCCTTGGTGAGGCTCTTGCCACCGGCAAATCGCTGTCAGTGCCGCCCTTGGGCAAACTGCGCGTGGTCAAGAACAAGGGCCCTGCGCTGACCCTGAAGCTGCGGCTTGCGGACGGGGCGAAAGCCGCGGGATTGGCCCTTGCAGATGACGGCGAGGATAGCTAAAAGCCGCCGCACCGAATGCAGGTTTCGGGCGATTAGCTCAGCGGTAGAGCGCTTCGTTCACATCGAAGATGTCAGCGGTTCAAATCCGTTATCGCCCACCATGACCCGAAAGGCGCGCCCCATCCGGCGCGCCTTTGACATTCTGGCGGTCATCGAAGGCAGGCGATGCGCCGTCGGCTCAGACCAGAATGCCTTGCGCGCGAACGCGACGCGACAGCCACAGCAGCGCCGCAGCGATCAGCACGACGGCGCTCAGGACGGCCACTTGCGGCGCCCCGAGTGCAGCGAATACGCCATGAACGATGTCGCCGATGTAAAGCGCTATGTAACCTGCCAGAGATACGGCGAACACTGGCACGGCTACCGAACGGCGCATCAGGAGCAGGCCGCAACCCAGAACTCCGCCGAACACGCCAATTGCGAAGACCACGGTCATCCACACCGGATACCCCAGCATCACCGCCGCCTGATCCGCTGTCATGCCTTGCGCCTGCAGACTCTCCGGTGTGGCTGACAGCGACCCGACGAACTGCACTGCGCCGAAAATGTTCCAGGCCAGGCCAAGCCCGGCTGCTGCCCAATACCAGAGAGCGGGACGTCCAGTAGGTCTTGCCACGGCGTTGTCGCTGCTCATCCGAAGGGCTCCTTGTTGAAGGTGGTTGATCGGGCTTAGGTTTGTGCATACTCATTTATGATTGCGATTGCAATCATAATCCCGAAGGGATGCCAGACGTGGTCAAAGTGACGAAAGAAGCGGCCCGACAGAACCACCAGGACCTGTTGCGGGCGACCGGCCAAATGATGCGGGCAAAAGGTGTGTCAGTCGCAACCGTCGCCAATATCGCGGCAGAGGCGGGCCTGACCCACGGGGCGATCTATCGGCACTTCCCCTCAAAGGATGATCTGGCCGCAGCGGCGATCAGTGCAGACTTTGACACCATCGTCGCGCTCCTGACCCAGATCGCTGCGCAGGGCGGCAGTCTGGCCGATTACTACCGGGCCTATCTTGCCACGGATCACCGCGACTATTTCGTCTGGGGCTGCCCCGTGGCCCCGCTTGCGGCAGAGATCAGCCGGACCGCGCAGCCCATCAAGGCCGCGTTTGCGGAAGGGCTGGAACGGAACCTTGATGCCATGGCAGACCTTTCTGGAATACCCGACAAGGCCGAAGCCCGCAGCTATGCCATCAGTGCGCTTGCCACGCTGTCCGGGGCCATGGCTATGGCAAGGGCGACTCAGCTCTGCGATCCGGAGCTTTCGCAACATATCCTAGAGCAGTCACTGACAACGCTGCTTGCGGACCCACGGATTGCGGGATGAGCCCCATCATGGTCGCGACGCGGCTTGCAAGCTCTGTCCGTGCCGGGTAATGCCTTGGGGCAGGGGCGGTTAGCTCAGTTGGTAGAGCGTCTCGTTTACACCGAGAATGTCGGGGGTTCGAGTCCCTCACCGCCCACCACCCCCGCAAAATGACGTGACCGCGACGGACTTTCTTGGCCGCAGCGTTACATATGCGGATATCTGTCCGAAAACTGCGGCAGTCGCGCTGCAGTGTTCGGGTCCGTTGCGAAGGAGAAGGCGATGTCTGCTGGTCCGGGTGCGAACCAGACGGCGAACCCGGCTGACGAGATGGCGCGCATCCTGGCCAAGGCGCGCCGTCCGCGTCGGCGTTGGCTTTGGATCACGCTTGGCCTTCTTGTGCTTGCGGGCCTAGGGGCCGCTGTGTGGTTTGCGGTCGCCCGGCCCTCGGGCGATGTGCGCTATGAGACGACCGCAGTCACGCGTGGCGAGGTGGTCGTCACCGTCACGGCGACAGGCTCGGTACAGCCGACCACGCAGGTCGACGTCTCGTCCGAGCTGTCCGGCGCCCTGGCCGAAGTAACAGTCGATTTCAACGACAAGGTCGAGGTCGGTCAGGTGCTTGCGCGCCTGGATGACACCAACCTGTCCGACATGGTCCTGACCGCCCGGGCACAGCTGCAGGCTGCCGAGGCGAGCCTGAAACAGGCCGAAGCCGCAGCACGCGAGGCCGCCGCGATCCACGACTCGCAGGCCGAGCTTGACAAGCGTGGCCAAAGCACGCGGTTGAAGATGATCGCAACCGAAGTGGCACGCGACCGTGCCCTGGCGGTCGTCGATGGCGCCGAAGCCGACGTGGCGCTGGCCAAGGCAAGGCTGTCGGAAGCCGAGACCGAACTGAAGAAATCCGTGATCCGCTCGCCCATCTCGGGCGTTGTCCTGAACCGCACGGCCGAGCCGGGCCAGATCGTCGCAGCCTCGCTGAATGCCCCGGTCCTTTTCACCCTTGCCGAGGACCTCGCCCTGATGGAGCTGCGCGTCGATGTCGACGAGGCCGACATCGGCCGCGTCGCAGTCGGCAATGAGGCCCAGTTCACGGTCGATGCCTTCCCCGGCCGCAGCTTTCCCGCGACGATCATCACTGTTCGCTATGCACCCGAAACGACCGATGGCGTCGTCACCTACAAGGCGATCCTTTCGGTCGACAACAGCGAAGGACTGCTCCGCCCCGGCATGACGGCCACGGCCACCATTGCCGTGACCGTGCAGGCAGACACCCTGCGCGTCCCGAACGCCGCATTGCGCTATGCCCCGCCGCAAACCGCCGAAAGCGACGGCGGCTCCGGCGGTCGTGGTCTGATCGGCATGATCATGCCGCGTTCCTCTTCTGCTCCTGCCCTCACGCGGGGGCCATCGGACGATCAATCCGTCTGGGTGTTGCGCAGTGGCGTCCCGACAGCCGTCCCCGTGCAACCCGGCGACACCGACGGCAAGCTGACCGCCATCACCACCGACGGTCTTGCCGAGGGGGATCTCGTGATCATCGACCAGACCAATGACGGCTGACATGGTCGCTCCGCCGATGATCGAGCTGGCCGACGTCTCCCGCGTCTATGGCATGGGAGAGACCGAAGTCCGCGCGCTGGACCATGCCGATCTGATCATCCGACAGGGCGAATTCGTTGCGATCATGGGGCCGTCGGGATCGGGAAAGTCGACCGCGATGAACACGATCGGGCTTCTCGACCGGCCATCATCGGGGCGCTACCTCTTCAACGGGGTGGAAGTGCAGGATCTTGACCGCGACAGCCGCGCTTTGCTGCGGCGGCATTTTCTTGGCTTTGTCTTCCAGGGCTTCAACCTGCTGCCCCGCACATCGGCGCTGGAAAACGTCGAACTGCCGCTGATCTACAAGGGCGTGCCGCGCGCCGAGCGAATTGCGCGGGCCCGGGCGGCCCTGCACAAGGTCGGCCTCGACGGGCGCGAGGATCACGATTCCTCGCAACTGTCGGGTGGCCAGCAGCAGCGCGTCGCCATTGCCCGCGCGTTGGTGGGCGAGCCGATGGTGATTCTGGCGGATGAACCCACCGGCAATCTCGACAGCCACCGCAGCCACGAGATCATGAAGCTCTTGCAAGCGCTGAACCGCACTGACGGCATCACCATCGTCATGGTCACCCACGAGGACGAGATCGCCGCCTATGCCAGCCGGCTGGTGATCTTTGCCGACGGACGGATCACCCGCGACGAACCCGTGCCGGAAAGGACCCCGGCGTGATCTGGGAAACCGTCCGCCTCGCGCTTCTGGCACTCCGCCGCAACAAGCTGCGGTCCGCGCTGACCATGCTGGGCATCGTCATCGGCGTGGCCGCGGTCATTGCCATGGTCACAGTGGGGCAGGGCTCGTCACGGTCGGTCACCGCCAGCATCGAAAGCCTTGGCACCAATGTCCTCTCCCTGCGCCCAGGAACGCGCGGCTTTGGCCCCACCGGATCGCAACCCGCCCGCCCATTTAGCTTGCGTGATGCCGACGCGCTGGCCGACCTTTCTGTCATCACCCGCGTCTCGCCGACCATCTCCTCCGGGCAGACCGTGGTCGCGGGCGGCGAGAACCTGGGTACCAGCATAACGGGCGCGACCTCGGGCTACCTGGAAGTCGGCGGTTGGACCGTTGTCAGCGGGCGCAGCTTCAACTCGGCGGAGGACCGCTCGGGCGCTTCGGTTTGCATCATCGGCGAAACCATCCGGCAGACCTTGTTCCGCAACACCGATCCGGTCGGCCAGCAGATGCGCGTCGGCAGCATCACCTGCGAGGTCATCGGCCTTCTGCAGGCCAAGGGGGCAGGGACCTTTGGCCAGGATCAGGATGACGTGGTCCTCATGCCGATCCGGACCGTGCAGCGGCGGCTGGTCGGAAGCGATGACGTCAACTCGATCTCGCTTGCGCTGGTCCCCGAGGTCTCGGCCGCGCGCGGCGCGCGCGAGATCGAGGCCCTGATGCGCGACCGGCGGCGGATCACTAGCGGCGAAGAGAATGATTTCAATATCATGGACCGCGCCCAGATCGCCCAGGTCCTGACCGGCATCAACTCGGTCCTGACCGGCATGCTGTCCTCGGTCGCAGCCGTGAGCCTCTTGGTCGGCGGGATCGGCATCATGAACATCATGCTGGTCTCGGTCACCGAACGCACCCGCGAGATCGGCATCCGTCTTGCCATCGGCGCCGAAGGCCGTCAAGTCCTCACTCAGTTCCTGGTCGAAGCCGTGGTCTTGTCGCTGGTCGGCGGAATCATCGGCGTGATCGTCGGGCTGGCGCTGGCCTTCGGGGCCTCGATCTTCATGGCCATCCCCTTTGCTCCGCAGGTCTATGTCGTGATCCTCGCCTTCGGCTTTTCGGCGCTGATCGGGGTGATCTTTGGCTATTTCCCCGCCCGTAAAGCCGCCCGGCTGGACCCCATCGACGCCCTGCGCCACGAATGACCGCAACGCAACCTTGCGCGATAGGGTCTTGATCCGGATCAACGCAGGGCGCGCGACGGCTTGGTACGAAGGGGGCGAAGGGATACGCCCATGCCCGCCACAAGCGACGTCGTCTTCCGCGCGACCGGCCTGACCAAGGTCTATCGCAACGGTGCCCTGGAAGTGCAAGCCCTGCGCGGCATCGACTTTCAGGCCCGCAAGGGCGAGTTCATCGTCATTCTCGGCCCGTCCGGATCGGGCAAATCAACCTTCCTGAACATCGTTGGCGGTCTAGACCGGGCAAGCGGGGGCGAGGTCTGGTTTGAAGAACACCAACTGACCAGCCTGAACGAGACGCAGCTGACCCAGTACCGGCGCGACCACGTGGGCTTTGTTTTCCAGTTCTACAATCTCGTGCCCAGCCTTACGGCGCGTGAAAACGTCCAGCTGGTCACCGAAATTGCGCGCCGCCCCATGCAAGCCGATCACGCGCTGGCTCTGGTCGGCCTGACGGACCGGGCGAACCATTTCCCCGCACAGCTGTCGGGTGGCGAACAGCAACGCGTCGCCATCGCCCGCGCCATTGCCAAGAACCCTGAGGTTCTCCTGTGCGACGAGCCGACGGGCGCCCTCGACAGCGCGACCGGCATCAAGGTGCTCGAGGCCCTGACCGAGGTCAACCGGGCGGTAGGCGCAACGACCCTGGTCATCACCCACAACGCCGCGATCCGCGACATTGCCGACCGGGTGATCCGTTTTGCCGATGGCCGGATCGCCGAGGAATCCGTCAACGCCGTCAAGAAGCAGCCTTCGGAGGTCGCGTGGTGATCCCACCCCTCCGCCGCAAGGTCCTGCGCGACCTCCGGCGCCTTTGGGCGCAAGTGCTGGCCATCGCGCTGGTGCTGGCGGCCGGGGTCGCAACGCTGATCCTTGGCAACGGGGCCTATTCGTCCCTGTTCGACACGCGCGCCAGATACTACGAAGAGAACCGCTTTGCCGACATCTTCGCCGACGTGACCCGTGCGCCGCGCGCGCTTCTGGCCGAAATCGAGGCGATCGACGGCGTCCTCGACGCCGAGGCGCGGATCGTCAAGCTCGGACTTCTTGATTTGCCCGGGATGGTGGAACCGGGCTCGGTCCTTTTCGTCTCGCTGCCCGGCGGCAACGGGGCCGGGCTGAACCGGCTTTACCTGCGTCAAGGCCGACTGCCCGATCCGCAATCCGCGCAGGAAATCGTCGTGTCCGAGGGGTTCGCAACCGCCCATCGCCTTGGCCCCGGCGACAGCCTGCCAGTCCTCATGCATGGCCAGCGGCGCGACCTCAAAATCACTGGTGTCGCCCTCTCGCCCGAGTTCATCTACGCCCTTGGCCCTGGTCAGATGATGCCCGATCCGCGCCGCTTTGGCGTGGTCTGGGCTCCGCGCGCCAGTCTTGAGGCCGCCTTCGACCTCGAAGGCGCGTTCTCGAATGTTGTCCTGAAACTGGCCCCGGGCACCAATCCCGACCGGGTGATCGAAACGCTGGACCACTTGGCCGCACGCTACGGCGGCAGCGGGGCATCGGCCCGCAAGGACCAGATTTCGCACGCCTTTCTCGATGCCGAACTGAAACAGCTTTCAGCGATGGTGAAGGTCCTGCCGCCGATCTTCCTAGCTGTGGCCGCCATGCTGGTCAACATGACGCTGTCGCGTCTGATCGCTCTTGAACGCGAACAGATCGGGCTTCTGAAAGCGATCGGCTACTCGGCCCGCGCCGTGGCGCAGCACTATATCGAATTCGTCGTCCTGATCGCTGTCGCGGGCATCCTGATCGGCTTTGCCGCAGGGGCTTGGCTGGGGGCCGGACTGGCGCAGATGTATGCCCGGTTCTTCTCGTTTCCCTATCTCGTCTTCACCCGAGACCCGCAGCTTTACGGGCTTGCAGCCGTCATCACCCTCGCGGCCGCCATCGGTGGCGCGCTTTACGCTGTCCGCTCTGTCCTCCGCCTGCCGCCCGCCGTCGCCATGGCCCCGCCTGCCCCCGCGGCTTACCAGGAAAGAATGGGTTGGCTCCGTCACTGGCTGCGCCTGCGCCAGACCGGGGTCATGGTCGCCCGTCACCTGATGCGCTGGCCGTTCCGCACGGCCTCCTCCACCCTTGGCGTTGCCATGTCGGTGGCGATCCTTGTCGCCTCGCTTTGGTCCTTCGGCTCGATCGACCGGATGATCGACATCACCTTCTTCCGCACCGAACGCCATGACGCGCAGGTCTTCTTCGGCGCCCCGCAACCCCAGACCGCCGCATTCGCGGCTGCCCACCTTCCCGGGGTCATGATGGTCGAGCCGTTCCGCCAGGTCTCCGTCAAGATCAGCCATCTTGCGCTGTCGAAAAAGCTGGCGATCACCGGACGTCCGGAAAACCCGCGCTTGTCGCGCGTTCTCGACCCCGATCTCCGGCCGATGTCGCTGCCCGAGGCGGGGCTTGTTCTGTCCGAAGCACTTGCCGACGCCCTCCGCGTCCGACCCGGAGATCTGGTCACCGTCGAGGTTCTGGAAGGTCGCCGCCCGACCGTCACTCTGCCGGTCAGCGGCTTGTCGATCGGCTATGTGGGCCTTGGCGCGGCAATGGAGATCGGGGCGCTGAACCGGCTACTGCGGGAGGGGGCGATGGTGTCGGGTGTCAGCCTTCAAATCGACCAGTCCGCGACTGCGGCTTTCTACGCGGCTGCGAAGACCGCACCGAAGACCGAAATCATCAGCGTCACGACCCTGATGCTTGAGCGCTTTCGTCAGACCCTGGCCGAGAACATCACGATCATGGTGACGGTCTACGTGGTTCTTGCCGGGATTATCGCGATGGGCGTCGTCTACAATTTCTCGCGCATCGCCTTGTCCGAACAGGGCCGCGAACTGGCCAGCCTGCGCGTCCTCGGCTTCACCAACGCCGAAGTGTCGGGCGTCCTCTTCGGCGAACTGGCGACGGTCGTCCTTCTGGCGCAGCCGCTTGGTTGGCTGATCGGCTACGGCATCGGGCTTGCCATGGTCACCGCCTTTTCATCGGATCTTTACCGCGTGCCCTTCGTCGTCGGGCGCGAGGTCTTTGCCACGGCAAGCCTTGTCGTGTGCGCCGCTGCCCTGGTCTCGGCCTTCGCGATCCGGGGCCGCATCAACAATCTCGACATGATCGAAGTCCTGAAGACACGGGAGTAGACCTATGCGCCGCCTGCTGACCATCGCCGCTGCTCTGGCCATCCTCGCCTTCCTCGTCTGGGCCTTCCTGCCACGCCCGGTCGAGGTGGACCTGGCCGAAGTTGCCCCGCGCCCCTTGGAAGTGACCGTCGAAGAGGAAGGCGAAGCGCGAATCCGCGAGATCTTTACAGTCTCGGCAAGCATTGCCGGCAAGCTGCAGCGGATCAGCCTGCATGCGGGCGATGCCGTGACCGAGGGTGAAACCGTCGTTGCATCCATCGGCCCGTCGGCCTCCGTCCTTCTCGACAGCCGGTCCCGTGCGGTGGCCGAAGCGACAGCAGCTGCGGCTCAGGCGGCAACCGATCTCGGCCGCGCTCAGCTTGCCCAGGCCGAAGCAACCCGCGACTTCGCCGCAAGCGAGGCGAACCGGGCCATTGCTCTCTATCAGAAGGGCGCCGTTTCGCAGCGCGCCCATGACAACGCGATCCGCGACCAGAAAACCGCTCAGGCAGCAGTTGCCAGCGCGCTGGCCAATCTGGCCGTGCGCGAGAAGGAGCTGGAAAGCGCGCTTGCTGTCCTGCGACCAGAAAGCACGGGCAGCGGGAACCGTTGCTGCGTCGAGGTCCTTGCCCCGGTGTCTGGCCGGGTGCTGCGGGTCCTGACCGAGAGTGAGCAGGTGGTGCAGCCCGGCACGCCGATCCTTGAAATCGGCGACCCCGGAAATCTCGAGATCGTGGTCGACCTTTTGTCCCGCGATGCCGTCCGCGTCACGGAAGGGGCATTGGCCACCGTCTCAGGCTGGGGTGGCGCTGCGCTTCCAGCAACTGTCGAGCGGGTCGAGCCTTCCGCCGTGACTCGGGTTTCCGCCCTCGGGATCGATGAACAGCGCGTCACTGTGATCCTGCGGCTTTCGGGGCCGCCCGAAGACTGGCGCGCGCTTGGCCACGGCTTTCGCGTCATCGCCCGGATCGCGCTCTGGCGGCAGGAGGACGTGCTGACGATCCCCGTCGGCGCGCTGTTCCGCGACGGGCCGGACTGGGCGACATATCTAGTCCGGGACGACAGGGCCACGCTGCAGAAGATCGCCCTTGGCGAACGGAACGAAGACTTCGCGCAAGTGCTTGATGGGCTTCAGGCCGGGGACCGCGTGATCCTGCATCCTTCGGATCAGGTGGTCGCGGGGGTCAGCGTGGCCTCAGTTGTGAGCGCAAACTAGCGGCAGGCGCTTATTGCAGACCCCACCACATCGCGGCCAGACCGGCTGCGACCAGCAAGATCCCACCGCCAATGGCAGCCCCGCGCCTGGTCCTCGGAGCGTCCGGCCCTGTCGGCGCGTGCGCCGAGACCTTGCGCGACTTCGCCTGCGCCGGTGTTTCGGTCAGGCTGCCCGGCAGGGGCCCGCCTTCTTCGCCGATCCTGATCCAGTCCAGCCAGTCACCCGCCGACTGGATACGGTCGCGCGGCATCACCCGGACCGCCTTGTCGATCGATTCAAGGAACCCCGGCGGGTATCCGGCAAAGCGACCGGCAAGCGGCTCGTAGGGGTCTTTGACGCCTTCGGCCACCCGCGCCAGGCGACGCTGGCTTTCCGGCGGGGCTTTGCCCGAAATGACATGGTAGAAGGTCGCGCCCAGCGAATAGAGATCGCTGGACGGGCTCTGCTCGGCGCCGGTCAGATAGAATTCCTGCGGCGAATAGCCTTCCTTGATGACCCGACGCCCGGTCAGGACGCGGGTTGCGCGTACGACCTGTTCACTGGCCGCGCCAAAATCGATCAGGATCGGGTTGCCGGATTTGTCGACCAGAATATTGTCGGGCGAGATGTCGCGGTGCAGGATTCCGGCCTGGTGGATGAACTCCACCGCGCTGAGCATCTTCTTCAAGAGCCCCACAACCTGTTCGGGCGTGAAGGCCTGATCGGTCGACGCCAGGATGTCGTGCAGGTCACGCCCGTCGATGAAATCGATCGCCATATAGGCCGTGTCGTTGTCCTCGAACACCTGATGCACGCCCACGATATTGGGGTGAACCAGCCGAGCCAGGCTTTTCGCTTCGGCGACAAAGCTTTCGACAAAGCTGCGAAAATCCGCCTGATGCTTGCGCGACCGGGCGCGGACCAGACTTGTCGAACGCCGGCACAGCGAATTGGGGAAGCATTCCTTGATCACAACCGTCCGGTGCAGGCTGTCCTTCGCCAGATAGGTGATCCCAAATCCGCCGCTGTTGAGAAAGCCGATGATCGTGTAGTGGCCGCCCAGAAGCTCGGTCCCAGGCTTAAGGTCATCAGCAAACGCATCGGGGTCAACCCGGCCCAGCTCGGATTCGAGCTGATTGCTGATCTGCGTCGGACTTTGCGTCACTTCACACCCGCCTGTCAGGCCACTCACAACAGCAAACGCGCCAACGACCTGCCGCTGCGCGCAATATTGAACGACAACACTTTCGCCCGGGTAAATCCGCTCCGGCCTCAACTCCGTCACGGCGAACTTCCGTTAACACATTCTAGTCTCCGATCGGCGGAAGACGCAAACCCCTCTCACGACAGGGAAAATGCGCGACGTGATGGATCAGGACGTGGCGATAACGGGACCCAGGGGGCCTATTTGACGGTAATCGCTTCAAGGCATTGAAAATTCGAAATTTTTTAGTCGCGGGTTTGGTCCGCCACCCCGATCAGGGGCGTTCCGGGCACTGTGACAATTTCATCAAGGATCCCAGTGGGATGCGCCATTTTCTTGCCTTAATCTGCCTGCGACTGTGACGTCGGCGATTGGCAGGGACGGTGGGTGCAATTCCAAGTTGTGCCCTCCTCCAGCGACGCTCTCGTCCAAGGCGATTCGCTTGACGGTTACCGGGGCTGCCAGACCTCTGCAGCCTCGCCGGGCCGCAGGATGTGAAAACTGCGTGCTGGAAGTGTCAGCCAATCGCCCTCGGAACCGTCAGGCCAGATCACCCGCAGCTCGACCGCATCGGCTTGCCCCAGCCCGTAATGCAGCCAGCCGACGGACCCGGAAAGATGGCCTCCGCCCGACAGGATCTCGTGCCGTTCGATCTTGTCCCCGCGGCGCAGCTCTACCACCGCGCCGATGGCATCTCGGTTCGCTCCGGCCTGCGACAGTCGCACCTGCACCCAACCGCCGACCGGGTCGCCA
>JBKDYO010000035.1:0-17654 GCA_046305855.1 Paracoccaceae bacterium | reverse complement strand
GGGTGGTTCGACACCACGACCAGCGGACCGGTCGCCGGGATGCGGGCAATCTCTTCGGGCGGGGTGCCGATGCGGATGCCCATGTGGCGGATGGCCTTGGGCCAGAACGGCGCGCCATGCGGGGCGCCGGACTTTTCAAAGCTGCGGATCAGACGCAGCAGCTGGACCTTGGCGGTCAGCCATTCCAGCGCGCGGATCGACAGGACCTTGAAGGGATTCTTGAAGGTGCCGGCATAGGACAGCCGACGCATGTCATACTTGCGCGCCGCCGGATCAACGACAACGGGCGGCACTTCAGCAGCGATCTGGCTGTGGTCGGTCACGAAGCGGCAGTCCCCAACTGCAGCCCGGTTCGTGTCCGGGCATCACCGCTCAATAATCCTCTCCGAAGCGCGCCGCAACCAATGCCTCCAGCGCGTCGGCGAGTTTCTCCGATTCCGCTCCGCTGCAGGTAACGTCGATTGCCGTTCCGCGTGACGCGCCCAGCATCAGAAGCCCCATGATCGAATCGCCCGAAACCTCCATCCCGTCCTTTGCGACGGTCGCGCGGGCGTCATGCGCTTCGACCACTTCGACGAACTTTGCCGAAGCGCGGGCATGCAGGCCCTTCTCGTTGACGATGCGCAAATTGCGGCTGGTCATGTCGGTCCTTCAGGCCCCGCCGCCAAGATCGAGGCTGTTGATGTACTTGCGGCCCGCGTCCAGCGCTGCCGCGACAGCCTCAGGAACACCGAGGTCACGCGATTTGGCAAGCTTGATCAGCATCGGCAGGTTCGCACCGTACAGAATGCGGCGACCCGAGGTGGCACAGGCGGGCAGCGACAGGTTCGACGGCGAGCCGCCGAACATGTCCGTCACCAGCACCACGCCCTGCCCGACATCAACCGAATCTGCGGCCTCGCAGATTTCCGCCTGCTTGGCGCTGCGGTCGTGGTCATCCTCGATGGAAATCGCCCGGACCCCGTCCTGGCGGCCCACAACATGTTCCACCGCCGAGAGATACTCCCGCGCCAGACCGCCATGTGCCACGATCACGATCCCGATCAAGCGCTTGCCACCTTCATTGCGTCCGGCTGCGCTGTGGCGGCCTTGCGTTCCAGTTCCCGGTGCCGTTTTGACACTGGCCAGCCCGCTTCCGCAAGCGCTGAACCGACCATTTCCGCCATGGCAACCGACCTGTGTTGCCCTCCGGTACAGCCAAAGCCGATGGACAGATGCGCCTTGCCTTCGTCCAGATGGGCCGGAAGAAGAAAGAGCAGAAGCTCGCTCACCTTCAGGAAGAACTCAGCGAAGCGCGGGTCCGAACGGACGAAGCTCTCCACCGCCGGATCGCGACCGTCCAGCGGGCGCAGCGCGGCTTGCCAGTGGGGATTCGCCAGGAACCGGCAGTCGAAGATCATGTCCATCCCGCGCGGCACCCCGCGCTTGTAGCTGAAGGACTGGACCGACACCGACAGCCGCCCGGAAACCCCGGCGTCGAACCGGCGGGTGATTTCGGCCTTCAGGTCGTGCTGGGTCAACTCGGTGGTGTCGATCAGGTGATCGGCCCGCACCCGGACCGGAGCGAGCAGGTCGATCTCCCGCTCGACCCCCTGCGCCGGGGTCTCATCGGGGGCCAGAGGATGGCGGCGGCGGGTCTCGGAGAACCGCTGGATCAACACCGACGGCGCGCAGTCCAGATACAGGACCTCAAGCCCTACGTTCGGATCGCGGGTCAACTTGTCGATCAGCTCGATCAGGGACGTCGCGTTGAAATCGCGGTTCCGCACATCCAGGCCAAGCGCGATGGGTCGGCCCAGCGGCGGGCCCTCGACCAGACGCGGCACCAGCGACAAGGGGATGTTGTCGATCCCTTCGTACCCCAGGTCTTCCAGCACGCGGATCGCCGTTGTCCGCCCGGCGCCCGAGGGGCCGGTGACGAAAACGAGGTGATGATCCATCGCAGTTTCAAAAGTCATGCTGTGTCCCGGCAAAGATCATGCCTGCCGTCCGTGGCGAAGATAGAGCATCAGGGCGTCGGGAAAATGGTCATTCTGCACCTGCAGCACAAGGGACAGCGAAATTCCCAGGATCGTGACGCGGCGAAAGGGGGGCAGTCGGTCGGTTTCTGCCTGCCCCAGGTCCGCGGTCAGCGTCAGGGGCACGGAAGGTTGCGACGGGGCGCGCAGCAAACCGATCCCACGCGCCTCGATCAGGCCGGAAAGATCGGGGTTCGGGCAACTCGCCACCAGCCGGTCGCCTTCTCGGGTGACCGTCGTCCGGTCATCCGAAACCAGCACTGCCCCCCGCGAGATCAGCTTCAGCGCCAGCGCCGACTTGCCCGACCCCGATGACCCCAGGATCAAGAGCCCCTGACCTTCGACCGCAACACAGGTCGCGTGCAGAGTCTCGGCGGTCTGGGTCACACCGGCAGGCCGACGACGAAGCGCGCGCCCAGGGGGTCAGAAGTCGGGTCGGCGGCCGTCGGGCGGATGTTCTCGGCCCAGATCACCCCGCCATGCGCTTCGACGATCTGCTTGGAAATCGCGAGGCCCAGGCCCGAGTGCTGGCCGAACTCGGCCTGCGGGCGTTCGGAGTAGAACCGCTTGAACACTTTGGTCAGCGCCTGTTCCGGAATGCCGGGGCCGGTGTCTTCCACCACGATCAGCACGCGGTTCTCGCGCCGCCGGGCCCAGACCCGCACTGCATCGCCGTCTTCGCAGAAGGAAATCGCGTTGGTCACCAGGTTGACGAAGACCTGCGCCAGCCGCGCTTCTAGCCCGTGAATGCTGATCGGGTCCGACGGCAGGTCGATGATGAAGTCCACACCCTTCTCACCCGCCTGCTGCGACAGGTACTGGCACAGGTTCGACAGGGTCTTGAGAAGGTTGAACTCTTCCTCTTCTTCCTTGACCAGTTCGCTGTCCAGCCGCGAGGCGTTCGAGATGTCGCTGACCAGCCGGTCCAGACGCCGCACGTCATGCTCGATCACGTCCAGAAGCTTGTCTCGGTGTTCGTCCTTCTTCACAAAGCGCAATGACCCCACAGCGGACCGCAAGGACGCAAGCGGGTTCTTGATCTCATGCGCCACGTCCGCGGCAAACTGCTCGTTCGCGTCGATCCGGTCGTACAAGGCGGACACCATCCCCCGCATGGCCACCGACAACCGCCCGATCTCGTCCGGTCGCGCAGCAAGGTCGGGGATGCGGACCCGGGACGGGGCCACCCGGCGCGAGTCACGGTCGCGTCCGACTTCGGCAGCGGCGGCAAGGTCCGACAGCGGGTTCGAAATGGTCGAGGCCAGCATCAGGCTAAGGCTGATCGACAGCACGACGGCCAATACGAACATCTGCAGGATCTGCTCGCGTTCATAGCGGACCAGCCGGTCGATCTCTTGCGAATCCGACGTGACCGCGACCACCCCGACAAGATCACCTGCGACCGAGATCGGCGTGGCCACGGTAAAGTAGATGCTGCCTTCGCCATTCCGCGAGACCCGTGTCACCACTTCGCCGCCACGCGCGCCCTCGAAGGCGGCACGGGCATTGTCGGCGGGGTCGATGGTTTCGGTGCGTTCGGTGCGACCCTGACGGAAAAGCACGGTCACGACGTTCCAGACGCCTTCCAGAAAGTCGGTCAGGAAGGTCGGCTGATCCGGGTTCGAAACCAGCGTCCCGACCCCTTGTCCCACCCGCGACGCCAGAAGCTGCCCGGTCGGGTCGAAGACAAAGACCTCCAGCACCGGATCAAGCTCGATGTCCTGCAGGGGGGTGCGGAAATCGAACCCTGTGCTTCCGGGCTGCAGATGCGCCTCGTAGACGGCCGAAATCAGCTCGGCCTGCCGGACCATGCCCAGCTGGCGCTGCAGGGCCAGGCTGTCACGGAACGGGTTCATGAACAGAACCCCCACCGCCAGCAGCACCAGCGCCATCAGGTTGAAGACGATGATCTTCCGCGCCAAGGGCGACCGGTTCAGCCCGACGATGCTCCGCCCGCCCCGGGCCTCGCGCAGCCGTTCAACCGTGGCGTCGGGCGAGACCCAGTCTTCGCCCAGAAGGACGTCACCTGACCGCTTCGGCTTCAGGTCGTTCGGGGCAATCCGGGGCGAAGAGGTCATTGCAGTCGGCCGTCACTCTTCGTTGTAGCGATAGCCGATACCGTAAAGTGTTTCGATCGCCGAGAAGGTGTCGTCGACCGTCCGCATCTTCTTGCGCAGCCGCTTGATGTGGCTGTCGATGGTGCGGTCGTCGACATAGACCTGATCGTCATAGGCCACGTCCATCAGCTGGTCACGCGACTTGACGAAACCGGGGCGCTGGGCCAGCGCCTGCAGAAGCAGGAACTCGGTCACGGTCAGCGCGACCTCTTTCCCCTTCCAGGTCACAGAATGGCGCAGCGGGTCCATGCGCAGGGCGCCCCGCTCCATCATCCGGGTTTCTTCGGTGGCCGCGGCTTCGCCGGTGTTGATCGCTTCCTGCCGACGCAGAAGTGCGCGGATGCGTTCGACCAGCAGGCGCTGGCTGAAGGGCTTCTTGACGTAGTCGTCTGCCCCCATGCGCAGACCCAGCACTTCGTCGATCTCGTCGTCCTTCGACGTCAGGAAGATCACCGGGATCGAGGTCTTCTGTCGCATCCGCTGGAGCAGATCCATCCCGTCCATCCGCGGCATCTTGATATCGAGGACCGCCATGTCGGGCATCCGGCGGCTGAACGCCTCGAACGCGGACTGGCCGTCGTTGTAGGTTTCCACCTCGAAGCCTTCGGCCTCAAGTGTCATCGCGACCGACGTCAGGATATTCCTGTCATCGTCGACGAGGGCGATGCGGGACATCTGCGTGCCTCCCTATTACTGCTGCTGCCTTGTCTTTATTTTCCAAGCATTTTCGGGGCTGGTGCGCCGATAAGCAACAGAAATCCGAATCACCCCTGAAACAATGGCCGAAGGGGTGGCAATTTCGCCTATACCGACAACAATTCTGCAACCATCCCGGGTTTGCCCGGCCATGGTGGCGCTAACGTCCGTATGATTGCGCTAACTGTTTGAAATCAAACTATTCCCGTGCAAAAATCCCATGCTATAGGCCCATTATGGCCGGTCCCCACAAGGGCTTGTCACGGCATTCTTTGGCCCGAGTGCCGACCCATTGGAACCGCCGCATGTCGCTTGCGGCAAAGGGAGCTTGCAGGATGATCCACGGTCGCGTGAACCCCACCGAGACACTTGAACACCACGGCATCACGGGTGCGGCGGTTGCCCACTACAACTATGCCGAGGCTGCTCTGGTCGAGGCGGCAGTCACGCGTGGCGAGGGTCGTCTGGGTCGCGGCGGGGCATTTCTCTGCACGACGGGGAAATTCACCGGTCGCTCGCCCAAGGACAAGTTCGTGGTCCGCACCGCCGCCACCGAAGGCACGATCTGGTGGGACAACAACGCGGCTATGACCCCCGACGCCTATGCCCGGCTCAAGGCTGATATGCTGGCGCATGTGCAGGGGGGCGAGCTTTTCGTTCAGGACCTCTACGCCGGGGCCGACCCGATCCACCGCCTCGACGTCCGGGTGGTGACGGAACTCGCATGGCACGGCCTCTTCATCCGCCACCTCCTCCGCCGCCCCGCCCGGGCGGAACTGGACGGGTTCACCCCTGAATGGACGATCATCAATCTGCCGTCGTTCAAGGCTGACCCGGCGCGGCACGGCACCCGTTCGGAAACCGCCATCGTCCTGAACTTCGACGACAAGACGGTCCTGATCGCCAATACCGCTTATGCGGGCGAGAACAAGAAATCGGTCTTCACCATCCTCAACTACCTTCTGCCTGAAAAGGGCGTCATGGCGATGCACTGCAGCGCGAACCACGCCATCGGCAACCCGGTCGATGCGGCGGTGTTCTTCGGCCTCTCCGGCACCGGCAAGACCACGCTTTCCGCCTCGCCCGACCGCACGCTGATCGGCGATGACGAACACGGCTGGTCCGACCGCGGCATCTTCAACTTCGAGGGCGGCTGCTACGCCAAGACCATCGACCTTTCCCCCGAGGCCGAGCCCGAGATCTATGCCACCACCCACCGCTTCGCGACCGTGGTGGAAAACATGGTTTTCGACCCGGAAACGCTGGAATTGGACTTTTCCAACCGCAGCCTGACCGAAAACACCCGCTGCGCCTATCCGCTTGAGGCGATTTCGAACGCCAGCGCCACCGGCCTTGGCGGCCATCCGCGCCATGTCGTGATGCTGACCTGCGACGCCTTCGGCGTCTTGCCCCCCATCGCGCGGCTGTCGCCCGCGCAGGCAATGTACCACTTCCTCTCCGGCTTCACCGCCAAGGCCGCCGGGACCGAGCGTGGCATCACCGAGCCGCAGCCCACCTTCTCCACTTGCTTCGGCGCGCCCTTCATGCCGCGCCGGCCCGAGGTCTACGGCAAGCTCCTCCAGGCGAAGATCGCCAAGCACGGCGCCTCCTGCTGGCTGGTGAACACCGGCTGGACCGGTGGCGCCTATGGCACCGGCAAACGGATGCCGATCCGCGCCACGCGGGCACTGCTGGCAGCGGCTCTCGACGGCTCGCTCGCCAAGGCTGAGTTCCGCCGCGACCCCAACTTCGGCTTCGAAGTGCCAGTCTCGGTTCCCGGCGTCGGCGAAGGTCTTCTGAACCCGCGCGAAACCTGGACTCACGCCCACGAATACGATGCGCAGGCGGCGAAACTGGTGGCCATGTTCCAGAAGAACTTCGCCCAATATGTGCCGTACATCGACGCGGACGTGAAGGCCGCTGCCATCGGCTAGGTCAACGCCAGCCGCACCATGTTCAGGCCGGTCAACACCAGCAGCGCTTGCGTCCAGCGGCGGAAACGCTGCTGGTCCAGCCGGTCCTGCACCCAGTAGCCCGCATAAAGCCCCGCCAGCGCCGGCACACTCAGCGCGGCGGAAAAGCCCAGCGTCTGCGCGTTCGCAAGTCCCGTCCCAAGATGCGATACAAGAAGCGCCATTGCTCCGATCAGGAAAACCACGCCCTGCGCGCGGATCATCTGCAGCTTGTCCGCCCCGGTGGACAACAGAAACACCAGCAGCGGCGGGCCCCAGATGCCGGACACCCCGCCATAAAGCCCGCCGATCACCCCCAGCGCCCATTCCGCCCGGTCCCGGTGCTGCAACCGGATCGCCAGCTTGCGGCCCGCCAGTTGCAGCGCCGCAAAGACCGTGATCGGCAGGCCCAGCATCAGAAGATACGCCGTGCGCGGGATCGCGTCGGCAAAGGGGGCCGAAATCGCGATGCAGATCACCGTGGCAATCAGGAACCGCCGGTAGGTCCGCGCCGTCTCGACCGCTGGCGCGGTGCCCTGCCGGAAGGCCTGGCTCAGGTTGGTGACGAGGGTCGGCAGGATCAGCCCGGCCAGCGCAAGGTCCTGCGGCAGGAACACCGCGAAGGCCGAAACCAGGATCATCGGCATCGCAAAACCGACCGCGCCCTTCACGAACCCTGCGAACAGCGTGATCGCCATCGCCGCCGCAAAGGCCCCAACCGGCAGATCTGCCATGAGAAGCTCAGGCATAAGGTTTCCTTTTCGGCCATGCTTGGCCTATCGGGTCGCAAAGGAAAAGCCGATAGTCTTCGGGGACCGCTGTGACGTCTGGCAGGGCAGGCCCAATCCGCTGCGACATTTTAGGTCGCATTAGAGACCGTTGTTGAAATCTTGTTGCTCTGCAATTGCGAAGGCGCTACCCCTTCGCAGATGCAGAATCTTGCCGGAGCCCCCGATGCCGCATGATGGACAGGCCATGCCAGACGCCCCCCTTCTTGCCGATCTCTCGGCTCTGACCGCCGCCGCCCTCCCCGAGGTCGAGCGTCTTTTCATCACCGCCCGCGACGATCTGAAGGCACAGGTGACCTCAGGCGGCAAACTGTCCGGTCCCGCCCTCGACGCCCGCCAGTTCCAGGCCCATGCGCTGTCCTGGCTTGCAACCTATGTCGAGGCGCTGCGCCAGTTGCAGGCTTGGTCTGTCCGGCTGACTGAAGCGGGCCAGTTTGGCCAGATGGAGCAGTTGATCCTGCAGATCGGCTTTGGCGAATACCTCGCGCAGATCTCAGGCGGCCTGCCGATGAGCCAAGGCGAAATCGCCCGGCTCGCCGATCTTGACCTCTCCTGGACCCCGGGCCCAGACGCCGCCCGCCTGATCGCCCTTGGCAACACTGCCGCCGCCCGCGATGCGCTTGTGGCCCT
The DNA here is from genome assembly GCA_046305855.1 of Paracoccaceae bacterium. Classification (GTDB taxonomy): domain Bacteria; phylum Pseudomonadota; class Alphaproteobacteria; order Rhodobacterales; family Rhodobacteraceae; genus Tabrizicola. The sequence goes on along the minus strand of JBKDYO010000035.1, from coordinate 9,453 downwards.
CATGCAGGACAACCACGGCCGCGCCACCTTCGGCGCTACCGGCCTTGATGACGAACTGGAGATGATCCGCGACCAGTTCCGGCGCTACTCGGACGAAAAGGTCATCCCGCGCGCGCAAGACTGGCATCTGAAGGACGAGCTGATCCCGATGGAGGTGATCGACGACCTTGCCGAGATGGGCGTCTTCGGCCTGACCATCCCCGAGGAGTACGGCGGCTTCGGCCTGTCCAAGGCCTCGATGGTCGTCGTCAGCGAAGAACTCTCACGCGGTTATATCGGCGTGGGCTCCCTCGGTACCCGCAGCGAGATCGCCGCCGAGCTGATCCTGTGCGGCGGCACCGAGGACCAGAAGGCAAAATGGCTCCCCGGCCTCGCCTCGGGGGAAATCCTGCCGACCGCCGTCTTCACCGAACCGAACACTGGCTCCGACCTCGGCTCGCTGCGCACCCGCGCGCGGAAGGACGGCGACGACTGGATCATCACCGGCAACAAGACCTGGATCACCCATGCCGCCCGGACCCATGTGATGACTGTCCTGGCCCGCAGCGTTGAAGGTACCGGCGACTATCGCGGCCTGTCGATGTTCCTCGCCGAAAAAACCCCCGGCACCGACGAGACGCCTTTCGTCGACCAGGGCCTTTCAGGCGGCGAGATCGAGGTCCTCGGCTATCGCGGCATGAAGGAATACACCGTCAACTTCGACGGCTTCCGCGTGAAGGGCGAGAACCTTCTGGGGCAGGTCGAAGGCCAGGGCTTCAAGCAGCTGATGCAGACGTTCGAATCCGCCCGCATCCAGACCGGCGCCCGCGCCATCGGCGTCGCGCAATCAGCGCTGGAAACCGGCATGCAGTATGCCCTTGACCGCCAGCAGTTCGGCAAGCCCCTGATCGCCTTCCCCCGCATCTCGGGCAAGCTGGCGATGATGGCGGTCGAGATCATGATCGCCCGCCAGCTGACCTATTTCTCCGCCTGGCAGAAGGACCACGGCCACCGCTGCGACCTTGAGGCCGGGATGGCCAAGCTTCTGGGTGCTCGCGTCGCATGGGCCGCTGCCGACAACGCGCTGCAGATCCACGGCGGCAACGGCTTTGCCCTGGAATACCGGATCAGCCGCATCCTCTGCGACGCGCGCATCCTGAACATCTTCGAAGGTGCCGCAGAAATACAGGCCACGGTGATCGCTCGGCGGCTGTTGGAGTGAATTGTTTTGCCTTGATCTTGCCCGCCTGCGAAACTGCCCCATATCGAGGTATGTTGACACTGTAAAGACTGGGGCGTGTGATGGCAGAGACTGTGCTTCTAACCGGGGTTTCCGGCTTCATCGCAAAACATGTCGCCCTGAAACTGCTGAACGCGGGCTACAACGTCCGGGGCACTGTTCGGCGGCTGGACCGGGCGGCAGAGATTCACGCGGCCCTCCAGCCCTACCTTACCGAGAACGCAGGCCAACTGAGCCTTGTGCAGGCGGACCTTGAATCCGACGCAGGCTGGGCCGAGGCGATGGGCGGTATCACTGCCCTTGTCCACACCGCTTCGCCCTTCCCGATCGCCCAGCCGAAAGATCCCGCCGTGGTGATCCGACCCGCCGTGGAAGGCACCGAGCGCGTGCTGAAAGCCGCCGCCGCTGCGGGCGTCACCCGCGTCGTCCTGACGTCCTCCACTGTGGCAGTCCTGAACGAAGCCAAGGCCGATACGCTGCAAGACGAGGCCGACTGGTGCGATATCCATCTGCCCTCCACGACGCCCTATGCCAAGTCGAAGACCCTCGCCGAACGCGCCGCCTGGGAGATCGCCAAGGCCCGCGGCCTGAAACTGACGACGATCAATCCCGGCTTGGTCCTTGGCCCGCCGCTGGACGAACATTACGGCTCGTCCCTAGGGCTGGTGGAACGGTTCATGAAGGGCCGCGACCCGATGCTGCCCCCGCTGGGCTTTCCGATCGTCGACGTCCGCGACGTCGCCGAAATGCACCTGCGCGCCCTCCAGCGTCCCGAAACGGAAGGCCGCCGCTACATCGCATCGTCAGGTTCGATGGCCTTCGTCGACATGGGCCGGACCCTGAAGGCCGCCTATCCCACCCGGCGCATTCCAACTCGCGAGGCGCCCAAGGCCCTGGTCCGCTTCCTGTCCCTGTTCGACGCGCAGATCAAGTCGATCCTGCCCAAGCTCGGCCATCTGGAGCGTGTCTCGAACGCCCGCGCGGTCAGCGAAATGGGGATGGAGTTCATCGCCCCGAAGGCAGCCCTTCTTGCCGCGGCCGACTGGCTGGTCAAGCACGGCAAGATCTGGGCCTAGCCAGGCAGACCCCCGCGCGACGGCCTTTGCACGCCCAGCCGGTGGTGCAAGCGCCCGGCCACTAGCCAGGAGGCTACAAGCCCGGCCCCGGCCGCAACAAAAATCCCCGGCAGCGGCGCGACCCACAGCACCAGCCACGCAGCCCCAGGGGTCAGGATGCTCGAGACATCGCGGAAACTGGAATAGACCGCCGACATCTCTGTCCGCTCGGACGGCTTGACCGACATCAGGAACGGCAAGCCACCGACCACATCCAGCATCACCAGAAAGACCGAGGCCGCCATGGACAACGCCACCGTGGCCCAGGGCAGAACGGCCAGAAGCCCGGCTGACAGGAACAGGAGTCCGCTGGCCCCGAAGGCAAACCGGACCGATCGGCGGACCGACAGCCTGCGCCCCAGCCGGTTGATCGCGGGGGCCGCGAACAGAAGCGCGTTGGTGATCGACAGCGCAATGCCGCCCACCTTGTCGCCCAGCCCCGCCTCGATGCAGAAGATCGGCAAATAGACGACATAGACCCACCAGCCGCAGCTGCGCATCACCGCAAACATCCAGCCCGCGATCAACCGCGGCTGACGGAAGAACCGACCCAGGTAACCCAGCGGATTGACCGCCGGACGCTTGGCCCGCTGGATCTGCTTGCCGTTGCCCAGCCGCAGGATCCAGAACACGACCAGCAGCATCACTGCAAAGGCTCCGGCCAGAAGGAACGGCGCGGGTTCCCACTGGTCGTGCAGCCAGACCCCAGTCATTGGCCCGATGGCCCAGGGTGCGGCTGCATAGACCATCTGTGTCGACTGGCTGCGCCCAAGGTTCTCCCGGTCGACATAGTCCAGCACATAGGCGTTGAAGCAGACAAAGGTCGTGGCCGTCGCCATCGCGTTGCAGGCCAGGGACAGCGGCACCGACCACCAGGTTCCCAGGATCGCCAGGGCCATGCCGAAAAGATACAGCAGACACCCCGCTGTATAGGTCCAGCGCCGCGGGATCAGCCGCGTCGCCCAGGGCACCATCAGCCCCCAGACCAGCGCCACGATCCCGGCCAGGAAATAGATCAGCGACGTCAGCTGCGCATCCTTCAGCGCCGCATAGACCGCCAGCGGCATGGCCGAAATCAGCGTGCCCCGCACCGCGGCTTCCAGACCCGCGAGAAGGGCGAAATGCTCGATGCGTGGGGTTGGGCTGTGCGTCAGCGCCAGGGGCAGGTACCGGTTGGCCATGACCCGACTTGGACGGCCAGACCCTGGCTGCGTCTGTCACAAAGGCGACATCAACCGTCGTTTCAGGCGGGCCGGGACAGGAGGTCCAGCAGACGCGCCCGCGCCTCGGGCAAGGGCTTGTCCTGCAGCACCGGGCGCAAGCCACGGTCAAGAAAGAAGCCGGTCAGCTGCAATCCTGTCACGACGTCGCCGGGCGGCAGCACTGCCTCGCCCACCAGTCCCGCCGGCAAAGGCAGCAGACGATCCGCCCAGTCCCCCGCGCCGGCCTTCGTCACCGCGCGGCCGGTTTTCGGGCTGACATAGGCCAGATCCTCGACCGAACCGGTCACAGCACAGGCCGACAGGTCAAGCCCGAAGCCCAACTCCTCCAGCAACTGCAATTCCCAGCGCAGGTACACACTGGTCCAGTCCGGGCCGCCCAGACGGTCGAACAGGGCCAGGGTGACTGTCCAAAGCCCCGGATGCGGCTCGCGTTCGGGCAAGGCCACCCGAAGCAAGGCGCAGGCCGACATCAGCCCCGCCAGTGCCAGCCGGTCGGCCAGCAGATGCGCCCGGCTCCGCAACGGTTCCACGGTAAAGCTGCCGATATGGTCGTCCAGCCGCGCCCGCCATTCCAGCGCAAGTCCTGTCCCGGGTTGCAGGGTCGCCGCCATCTTGCGTGAGGCCCCGCCTCGCACCACGCCCGCGTGTCGCCCATGCAAGGCTGTCAGCACCTCGATGATCGCGGCACTTTCGCCATGCGGACGCATGGACAGAAGAACCCCTTCGTCGCGCCAATCCATGCCGCGACTATCCTGCCGGCCCGGGCGTGACGCAAGGTCAGACTTGCCAGACAAATTCCCGATGCCGTTAACAGGGGCATGACCCTGCGACGCCTCTCCGCCCTTCTCCTTGCCGTCATTGTGCTTGCGGCACTGGTTGGCCAGTTCCTCCTGAACGGCGCAAAGCCGGGGTTGGAGCCCTGGAGCATCCGCGTCTGGGACCTGATGCGCTATTTCACGATCCTGACCTGCGGGCTGGTCGGCATCCTTATGGCACAAGAGGCCATGGGGCGGCGTGTCGGAACCAACTGGCACACGACCGCCACGCTCAGCATCATCATGGTGGGGGTGATCTACCAGCTGCTCCTTGCGCCGGAGGTGCCGCCAACGGGCATCGATTGGTGGCCGGATTTCGGCTTTCACATCGCAATCCCGGTCCTGACCGCGCTCTGGTGGGCCGTCTGGGCGGCGAAGCCACTGGCGCTGAAATCGCTGCCGTTCTGGCTGCTCTGGCCCTTCGGCTATTGCCTTTACGCGCTGATCCGCGGGGCGATTGGCGGCCAGTACCCCTATTTCTTCTTTGACATCGCCCAATTCGGCATGGCCCAAGTTGCGCTGAACATCGTCGGGCTGGTTGCGGTCTTTGCGGCCACCGGGCTTCTTCTCTGGTTGGCGTCGCGCGCCCTGCCGTCAGTCCGCTAGCCCGTCCTCGTCCAACAGCGTCCGCCCCTGCCGGTCTTCCAGCTCGATCACCCAGAGGTCCGGGTCACGGCTGCGGCTCCGCGAGACCAGTGCATCGACCTCGCCCTCGGGTCCTTCCGTCAGCAAGATCCAGGCCCGCGCCCCGGTCATCAGGTCTGACCGACGCTCATAGGCCCGGGCCGTGCCGTTCAGCAGGGCGACCTTTACGACCACCGCGCCCGCTTCGGCATCGCCCTTGGCCGTGACATAGGCCGGAATATCTGCCAGCCGCAGGCGCGTCAGGTAGGCCGATACCCAGATGCCGCTGGCCAACCGTGCGCTCATGCAACTTGCTCTTTTCCCAAATACTCCCGCCGGAGGCAGCAATCTGCGCGACATCCGGCACAAAAGCCCGATTTTTCGCAGAAAAATCGTCCCCCCTCAGGCATCGCCGTCCTTGAAGTCGAGTCCCATCTCGGAATAGCGCTCGGCCTCTTCCAGCCAGTTCGGCCGCACCTTCACTTGCAGGAAAAGGTGCACCGTCCGCCCCAGAAACTCGCTGATATCCGCCCGCGCCGCTTGCCCGATGGCCTTGATCGTCTCGCCCCGGTTGCCCAGCACAATCCCTTTGTGCCCGTCGCGCGCGACATAGACGATCTGGTCGATCCGGGTGGTGCCGTCCGGCTTGTCCTCCCACTTCTCGGTCTCGACGGTCAGCTGATAGGGCAGCTCTTCGTGCAGCCGCAGGGTCAGCTTTTCCCGGGTCATCTCTGCCGCGATCATCCGCATCGGCAGGTCGGCGATCTGGTCTTCCGGGTAGAACCAGGGGCCCTCCGGCAGCTCCGCCGCCAGCCATTCCCGGAGGTCAGCCACGCCATAGCCCTTGTCCGCCGAGATCATGAAGGTCTTGCGGAACGGAAAGGCCGTGTTGGCCTCCTCGGCCAGCGCCAGCAGCGTCTCGGCCTTCACCCGGTCGATCTTGTTGATCGCCAGCGCCACCGGCTGGCCCCTCGGCATCTCGTCGCGCAGGCGGTCGATGATCGCCTTCGCCCCCTCGGTCAGCCCCCGCTGCGCCTCGATCAGCAACACGATGATGTCTGCATCCGACGCCCCGCCCCAGGCCGCCTTGACCATGCTCCGGTCCAGCCGCCGCCGGGGCCGGAAGATGCCGGGAGTGTCGACAAAGACGATCTGGCTTTGCCCCTCCATGCAGACCCCGCGAATGCGCGTCCGCGTCGTCTGCACCTTGTGCGTGACGATGGAAACCTTCGCCCCGACCATCCGGTTCAGCAGCGTCGACTTGCCGGCGTTCGGCTCTCCGATCAGGGCAACGAAGCCCGCGCGTGTGGTCATGGGTGAAATGATCCTTGGATGACCTGCGCCACTTACGGGAAAAGCGCAGGAATTGCCAGTTGGCTTTGACACCGCGACCTGTATCGTTGTGGCATTGATCCGACGAGTCGCTTCCCATGGGAATTCTCCGCCTACTTTTCCGAGCCTTCTCGCGGTCGCGTCGGCCGAAATTGATCCTGATCGAGCGTGACACGACTATCCTACCAGACCGCTCTCTCAACCAGCCGCCGCGCGTCACTGTCCAGCAGACGACCCATATCAGGATCGTCGAGGTGCAAGAGGTGCGTGGCCGCGCCTGGGTGATCGACGGCGATACGATAGACATCAATGGAACGCGTATCCGCATTGCCGGGATCGACGCCCCGGAAATGGACCAACCCTACGGCAAGAACGCCAAATGGACTCTTGTCAACTTGTGCAAGGGCCAAGAGGTTCGTGCAGTGTTTGAAGGGGATTTGTCACATGAACGGACTGTCGCAAGCTGTTACCTGCCAGACGGACGCGACCTTGCTGCAGAAATGGTGAAGGCAGGGATGGCGATCGACTGGCCCAAGTTCTCGCAAGGTAAATACAAAGGCCTCGAGCCGCCCGGAATACGCAAGAAACTTTGGCGCTGTGATGCCCGTCAGAAGGGTCGAATGCCTCCTGGCCTGCCCGATTAGGAGTCACCTGCCTCCATCCGTTCCAACAGCATACGCGCCGCCGCCTGTTCCGCCACCCGTTTCGAGCCCGCTGCCGCTTCGGCGCTTGCGCCATTTGCCAGCGTCACCTGTACGGTGAAAACCGGTGCGTGGTCGGGGCCGCTTCGCCCCGCTTCCACATAGACCGGCGGCGGCATCGCGCGGGCTTGCGCCCATTCCTGCAGGCTGGTCTTTGCGTCCCGCGCGTCCGGTTCCACCGCCGCGATCCGCCCGCCCCAAAGCCGCAGGATCAGCGCCCGCGCCGCTTCGAACCCGGCGTCCTGATAGACCGCGGCAATCACCGCCTCCATCGCATCGCCGAGGAGCGCCTCTTTTCGCCGCCCACCCGTCAGCATCTCGCTGCGGCCCAGTTTCAGCACATCGCCAAGGCCCACTTCGCGCGCGACATCGGCGCAGGTTTCCTTGCGCACCAGCGCGTTGAACCGGGGGGCCAGCTGACCCTCCCGCGCGTCGGGGTCGGCAACCAGCAGCGCCTCGGCCATCACAAGGCCCAAGACCCGGTCGCCCAGAAACTCCAGCCGCTGATTGTCCGGCCGCGTCGCCGTGCCGATAGAGGCATGCGTGACCGCGCGGACCAGAAGATCGGGCTTGCGGAACGTGTGCCCCAGCCGGCCCTGAAGGGCCAACAGGTCTGCCGATAGCCTCACTCGATCGCCTTGTAGAACCGGTCGCTGCGCCAGGTCCAGACGTAGAACAGGCTGCGCCCCGCCGACGAGAAGATGATCCGGTCCGCCCGACCGATCAGGAACTTCGCGGGCAGATACCCGACCCCGCCCACGGATTGCGGAAAGCGGCTGTCGGTGGAATTGTCGCGGTTGTCGCCCATCACGAAATAGCTGCCCTCGGGCACCGTAAACACATCCGTGCTATCCCCTGGCCCCGCCTGATCGATGTTCAGGACATGGTGCTGACGACCCTCGGGCAGCGTCTCGATGAATCGGCTCTTGGTGCAGGTTCCACCCTCGCCCACGGCGCCATTCTCGCAGCGCGGCCGGTTGCGCATCGGACCCTGCGCTTCGTAGACTTCCTCGAAGACCCCATCGGCCGTTTGCGGTGCCGCCGCGCCGTTGATGTAAAGGACGCCCTCTTTCATCTGGATCGTGTCGCCCGGCAGACCGATCAGCCGCTTGATGTAATCGGTCCCCGCCGTCGGATGCCGGAACACCACCACATCGCCCCGCTCGGGCTCGGACCCCAGAAAGCGGTCCTCGAACGGACAAAGGCTCAGCGTCGTGAACGGGATCTCGCAGGAATAGCGCGAATAGCCGTAGGCCATCTTGTTGACGAACAGGAAGTCGCCGATCAGCAGTGTGTCCTTCATCGATTCCGACGGAATCCAGAACGGCTGGAAGAACACCGACCGGAAACCGATGGCGATGACCAGGGCCCAGAAGACGGTCTTGATTGTCTCGACGATACCGCCCTCGGTCTTGTCCTTCGCCATACTTTTCCTGCCTTTTGCTTCCAATCCCGCGCTTCTTGCGCGGAAGCCGCAAGCGGAGTCAAGGCGCGGACGCTGATACGCGCCTGTCAGTCCCGCAACGGCACTGCGATTTCAGCCCGGAAATCCGGACCCTTGCAGGGGGCCGTGACGGTCAGTTTCCAATGCCGGTCGATCGGGGGATGGTTCGTGGCACTGACCTTGCGAAAACCCGGCACATGGATCGTGGTCCGCGACTGGCGCAGCACTCCGGGCTGGATGCCGCTGGGCACCGGGTCCGGCCCGACCGAGTCCGGCAGCGCAAAGCGGAAGGGCAGCCCCTTCAAGGCGTCCGTCGTGGCAGGAAGCTCGGCCGAGGCGCTCCAGACCGGAAAGCTTTGATACTGGGGGCCGTTGTCGTCGGGGGCGAACTCGTGCACGTCATGGCAGACGAGGGTCAGCTTGTAGGGTCCCGTGGGGGACACAGGGCGTTGCACCCGCAGGCGACCGGACAAGGGCTTGCCCAACCGCAGGAATCCCGGTGCGTCAAGCGACAGCGTCGCGGCCCCGAAGGCGCGATGCCGCAGCCACCCGCGCAGGGCCTTCACCCAGAACCAAAGGCTGCCCAGCACCAGTGCCAGCACCATGATCGACAGCGGATTGACGAAATCGACGTCGTTGACATCGAAGCTTCCGGGCCAGCCCAGTTGCAACCCCAGCCAGATTGCCGCCCCCGCGCAGACCAGGGCGACCGCCGCAGCAAACAGCGCTTCCGCCTTGGGTGAGACCTGATGTTCGTCTGCCATGCGTCAGACCCCCGTGGCCATAGGCCGCGCCTCGATCACCACGAAAGCCTGCGCCCAGGGGTGGTCGTCGGTCAAGGTGACATGAACCACCGCCTCATGCCCGGCGGGCGTCATCGACCGCAACCGTTCCGCCGCCCAGCCGGTCAAATGCATCACCGGCTGGCCGGAGCGCAGGTTGGTCACCGCCATGTCCTTCCAGCTGATCCCCATGCGCAG